>CAZQBW010000355.1:1333-4524 GCA_964591515.1 uncultured Clostridia bacterium | reverse complement strand
CGATCAAGCTGGGGCGGGAGGATTCGAACCTCCGAATGCCGATTCCAAAGACCGGTGCCTTACCACTTGGCGACACCCCAAGAAAACAGAGATCCGGCCACGTCGGGCCGGTCAGATCCCGAGTGCAGCCCCATACGCGAATCGGTCGATCGTCTCGACTGCACGGGCCCAAAGACCGTGCTCGGCAAGATGTTCCGCCGCGCTGACTGCTGCCCCGGCTCCCTCAAAGATCCCGACCACGCTGGCGCCGCTGCCTGTCATCCAGGCCCGAACGGCTCCAGTCCCGAGAAGCGCCGCACGTGCGTCGCCGACCTCGGGATGGTCCCTCACCACCGCCTCTTCGAGGTCGTTGCCCACAGATACCTGCGAGTTCCGAAATCGGAGCGCGGAAACAAAAGAGTGCAGTCTAGCGACGGGGTCTGGGGCTGTCAACTCACTGTGGAATCGGCGGAAGACGTCAGCGGTCGGCACGTGGACCCCCGGATTCGCAATCACCAGGCTCGTCGTCGGTGCGTCGGCCAGGCCGTAGACCTCGTCGCCCCGGCCTACCCCGAGCACGGTCCCGCCGATCAGAAAAAGCGGAACGTCAGCGCCGAGAGCCCGGGCGATCGAGAATCGTGTGGCATCAGGCAGGCGGAGGCCGGCCAACTGTTCGAGTCCGAGGAGCGTCGTCGCGGCGTTCGAGCTCCCGCCTCCGAGACCGCCACCTGCCGGAATCGCCTTTCGAATCCATATGTTGGCGCCTGCTTCCCTCGCGAGTCCGGCCGCCTCGAAGAACGCTGCCGCGGCGCGATGGGCGAGGTTCGTCGGCCCACCCGACACCCCGGCGCCGTCGCAGACCACTTCGATCCCGGGCGAACCGGTGAGTTCGACGACCATCTGGTCCGCGAGTCCGACGGTCTGGTAAATCGTCCGCAACTCGTGGTAACCGTCGGTACGCTTGCCGAGCACGTCGAGCGTCCAGTTGATCTTCGCGAAGGACGGTAGTGTCAGGAGCGCCATGGCGCGAGATTTGTCTCACGCCTCTGGCGACGAACGCAAAGGGACGACCGGCGAGCGACCCCAAATGACGAGTCAGGACCCATCGATGGACGAATCTCCTTCTCAGGTGGACGCCGGAATCACCCGGCCGTCGTTGGTCTCGTCCATTCTCATCGCCGTCGTGTCGGTCCTCGCCGTCGCCCTGGCGCTCTCTCCGCTGCACGACCGTATAAGTCCAACGACCGCGGCACTCACTCTTCTCGTAGTCGTTCTCGTCGTCGCGACGCGCCGCGGCCTGGCTCCTGCGCTGGCGGCGAGTTTCGCGGGCATGCTCGGGTTCAACTACTTCTTCCTGCCGCCAGTCCATACCTTTACAGTCGCCGATCCGGAGAACTGGGTGGCGCTTGCGGCATTCCTGGCGACGGCCGTCGTCGCAGGCCAGCTCTCGGCGCGTGCGAAACGACGGGCGGAAGAAGCCGAGGATCGTCAGCGGCAGATCCAGCAGCTCTACGCGGACCTGCAGAACGCGTTCGATCGGGCCGCCAGCGCCGAGGCGGATCGACAGGCAGAGCGAATGCGCAGCGCCCTGCTCGATGCGGTCACCCACGAGCTGCGAACGCCACTCACGGGAATCAAGGCATCGGTTACGGCCCTGCTCAGTGACGCGACCGAGTCGCAACGGGACGAGCCCCCTCTCGCGCCCGACGACCGTCGGGAAATGCTCCTGGTAATCGATGAGGAAGCGGACCGACTCAATCGCTACATCGGCAATCTAATGGATCTGGCGAAGATCGAGGCGGGAAGCCTCCCACTTCGACGGAGCTGGACGGCTCCGAGCGTCATCGCACGCGAGGCCGTCGATCGCGTGCGCCGGCGGCGAGGTACACAACCGATCAGGGTCGCAGTAGCGCCGGACACTCCGGCGATATTCGTCGACGGTCGATCCCTTGCCGAAGCGCTGTTCATGCTCATCGACAACGCCATCAAGTACTCACCTGCGGATTCGCCAGTCTTCGTGTCGGTGTATGCCGCAGCCGGAGACACCGTCGAATTCGCCGTCGAGGACGAAGGTCCAGGCATTCCACCGCACCTTCGCGATCGCGTTTTCGAGAAGCTCTTCCGTGCGATGGACCCGGAATCGAGCGGTCCCGGCGGAACCGGCATGGGCCTCGCCATTGCGCGTGGCATCGTGGAAGCTCACGACGGGACGATCAGAATCGAAGACCGCCCCGACGCTCGCGGGGCCCGCGTCGTTATCCGTGTTGCCGTCGGCGACGATGAAGGGCACGAGCCGGCGCCGCGAGAATCCGTAGCGACCGAGGAGGCGTAATGGACCGCCGTCATCGCATCCTCGTCGTCGACGACGAGCCCCAGCTCACGCGGGTCCTTCGTGTCGGTCTCACGGGCCGCGGATTCGACGTCCGGACCGTAGCTGACGCCGAGTCCGCCCTCGACACGTTCGCCGACTGGCAGCCAGATCTCGTGGTGACGGACCTTACGATGCCGGATATCGACGGAATCGAGCTGTGCCGGCGAATCCGCAAACGCTCGCAGATTCCGATCATCGTGCTGAGCGTCAAGGACGACGACAGGACGAAAGTTGCCGCGCTCGACGAGGGCGCGGACGACTACGTGACGAAGCCCTTCTCGATGGACGAGCTCATTGCACGAATTCGGGCCGCGCTTCGCCGTGTTCCGGTGACCGCTTCGTCCGGTGGCATCCTCGAGGTCGGTGATTTTCGAGTCGATTTCGATGCGCACGCCGTGTCGGTTCGAGGCGAGGCCGTACGACTGACTCCCAAGGAGTTCGAGCTTCTCGCGTACCTCGTCCGGCACGCCGGCAAAGTCGTCACGCACCGGACTCTGCTGACGGCGATCTGGGGCGGCAACTACTCGGAGCAGGTCGAGTATCTGCGCGTGTTCGTGGGCCACATTCGCAAGAAGATCGAGCCAGAGCCGTCGTCACCGCGGTACCTGCTCACCGAGCCTTGGACGGGATACCGGTTCGATCCGGGTGAGATCGGCCCCGAGCGGTAGACGACCCTCCCCATTTTTCGAGCCGCGAGCGGTAGCGAGCGTCCGTACGGACCGTCCTCGGAAACGCACGCGTCTTCGAAGAAGAAGGCAAGAGGTCCACAACCCTCGACCGTCCGTTCGGACGCTCGCTACCGCTCGCGGCTCAAAAAACGGGGAGTCCGTCTTTACGCATT
>CAZQBW010000355.1:0-1233 GCA_964591515.1 uncultured Clostridia bacterium | reverse complement strand
CGGACGCTCGCTACCGCTCGCGGCTCAAAAAACGGGGAGTCCGTCTTTACGCATTCTTTATGCACTCTTTATCCGGCCTTTAGCCCTCCGGATCTAGCCTTCTCTCGTGAGGCTGGAAGGGGCTCCGCATCCAGTCCGGAGGTGACATGAAGTTTCAGGTCGTTGATGGGCAGGAAAAGAACGGGAGCACGATGCGTCCGTTGAATTCGCGCTCCTCGATGCTGCTCCATACGATTGCCTTTCTCGGTCTGGCCGGAGTGCCAATGGCCGGACTCGTAGGTTGTGCGCTGCTCCTGATCGGAGCGCTGGCGGAAGAACCGGCCGTTCACGCGACGCTCGTCTCGCTCGGGAGTGACGCGCTCTATGCGGTCATCCCGCTGCTGCTACTCGGGGCGTTCTGTATGGATCGCCTCGAGCAGGACCGGAAGCCCCGTGGACCGGTCCCCGTCGATTCACCGGCGCGGAAGGCTCGCGGTCTCGTAATGCCGGTGCTCGTCCTTGCGGCAGCCGCGGCGTGTGCGCCAACGGCCTCCGCCCAGCAGACGGTGTTCAACGTTCCGACGACCGACGTACTCGATCGCGGCAAGGTCTACGTCGAGCTCGACGTGCCGTTCAAGCCCGTGGACCCGAAGTTCTCGAGCTTCGTGCCGCGATTCGTGGTCGGGACCGGCGGAAACGTCGAAGTCGGACTCAACGTCGTCGGCAACATCCAGCCAGGAGCCGATGCGACTGCACTCGCGCCGTCGTTCAAGTGGAAGGTCTACAACGGTGGCGACAATGGATGGGCGATGATCGTCGGCGATACGGTCACGATTCCCGTCCGCAACAAGTCCTACGACATCGGCAACTACGCTTATGCCGAGGTCAGCAAGACCTTCAAGACGGGCACGCGCGTCACGGCCGGAGGATTCCATTTCAGCGACGACGTCGTCGCGGCCGGCGCCCAGCGAGCTGGCGGGCAGTTCGCTATCGAGCACCCCGTCACGCGGAACGTCACGATCGCGGCGGACTGGCTCACGGGCAAGCACGCCAGCGGGTACTTCAGCCCTGGCGTCTACTTCAAGCCGCACCCGAAGGTCACCGTGTACACGGCGTACTCGATCGGCAACAGCAACGTGAGCAACGGCAACCACTTCTTCCTGTTCGAGGTCGGATACAACTTCTGACCGCATCAACGGAGGGTCATCGATGGCTGACATCGTGTTTCTGACTTTGGCGACGGCCGTTTTCGCG
>CAZQBW010000354.1:2359-4551 GCA_964591515.1 uncultured Clostridia bacterium | reverse complement strand
CTCGGCGACGAGCGACGATTCTCGCCGGCAGCGCGCGAGCGCGTTCTCGAGCGAGCGCGCGACGCCGTCGCGATCTACGGACTCGATAACGCAGTCGACTCGTTCGGCACTACCTACGCGTGTCCGTTGTTCGAGCCGGGGACCGGCTGCCTCGTGCATCAGGACGCCAAACCCGCGCCATGCATCCACCACGGCTGCTACGAAGCGCCGGAGCACCTGCCCGACGAAGCCTCACGAATCGACGTCGAGCGTGCCGTCGCAGACCTCAACCGTGAGGTCTATGGCGCCAGCGAAACACATTGGGGTTACCGGACAATTCCGGTGTGGCTTGCGCAACTCGAGCGCCGTCGATGCCCACGCTAGCTGACAGTCGGGTGACGTTTCGTTTCACGTCATGCGTTCGCGCTGTCTGGAGGTGCTGCTGCTACCGCGTGGCCGTCCAGCGGTGCTCGAGTCCGATCCGTGCCGAAACGAGCGCAAGCAGCATGTGGAAGTGTCGGATCTCCCACTTCATGAGCCGTTCGACGTCGATCAGGATCGGAGCCGATTTGTCGGCCGGGTCGAAGTGGAAGACGAGCAGACTGTTGACGTAATGCTGCTTGCGCACTTCGAGACGATTCCCGCCCCAACGATCGTTAGTGGAACGCGAAACGATGAAGTTGTCGCCATTTCCCATCTGGATGTACATCCGCCGTCGGGCGTAGTTCCGATTCGAGCGTACGGCGATCCGCGACCCGCGGCCATCGTGATCGACTGCCCGGATCTTGCGCTGCATGTGACCGACCTTCATGTCGTACTGGACGTCGGAGTTCGCCACCGTGTATCGAACTCGACGGGGGCCCTGCCACTGCAGCTCTCCGAGCGTATCGTCGCCAAGGACGAAAAGGTGTACAGGATGGTAACGACCATGACGAACGACCCGGATTCTGCCGCGCCCGCAGAATTCCTGCTCCGGATAGGCTCCTAGCGCCAGGCTGAGTGCTCCGGTATCGGCCATGAAGTGATCCATTCCCTTTTTCTAGTCGTTCGGGCCCGGCGCTTCCAATCAGGCTCCGACGTAACGCGCATAGAGACTCCGCGCTGCCGCCGGTTCAGTCACTCCTTTGATAATACAGCGTGCGTCGGCAAAGATCGTCATCTCGATCTCGCCGGACCGAAACTTGACGAGGTAAGCATTTTCCGACACATCACCTGAAGGCCGAAGCCGGTCGGCCAACGCGACGAGGTCCAGGCGGACGGGTCGAGCTGACGTAACCTGGACTGCCCCGCGTCCGCAAAGTGTCGTCGCATGCTGGCCGGGCGAGTCCAGAAACTCGAATTGGCGTCGATGGCATACCGGACAGTCGCCACGCTCGAGGAGCCCGTCGAGGCCAACCCGCACCCACCTATTCTCCCAGACGTCGAACTGCAGCAGCCCGCCGTGAAGCAACTCGGGTCTGCCCGAGAGCAGCTTGATTGCTTCGGCAGCCTGAAGCGACGCAATGATTGCCACCGCGGGAAGAACCACTCCGGCTGTATCGCATGTGGGCGCCGAGCCCGGCGCCGGTATCGACTCGAAGAGGCAGCGCAGGCAAGCGGTCAGCCCAGGACGGATCGTCATCGTGGCGCCGCCTCCACCCACTACCGCGCCATAAATCCATGGAATGCCGAACTTGGAGCACACGTCGTTGAGCAGGTATCTGGTCTCGAAGTTGTCGGTCGCATCCAGGACGAGGTCGACCCCCTCGACAAGTCGCTCGACCGACAGCGCGTTCACGTCCTCCACGATCCCCTCGACGTTCACTTCCGCGTTTATCTCGCGGACCCGACGCTCGGCGGCAACCGCCTTGGGTACGCCTTCTTCGGCATCCCTTTCGGTATAGAGGATCTGTCGGTGGAGGTTTGATTTCTCGACGACGTCACGATCGACGATCCGGAGCTTTCCGACGCCCGCTCGTGCCAGCGTTTCGACGTGCACGGCGCCGAGCGCGCCCGCACCGATCACGACCACTCGGGCTCCGATCAGTCGGCGCTGACCGTCCTCTCCGATACCCGAGAACAGGATCTGGCGAGAGTACCGTTCGGTGAAGTCGTCTGCAGGCACTCCGGGAGTATACCCGCAGACGGCCAACCAACGGTCGTCACCGGGCAGCAGCCCCCATCAACATCGACCGGACGACGGATGACCAATCCAGGTCCACGGACGGTGCAGC
>CAZQBW010000354.1:0-2259 GCA_964591515.1 uncultured Clostridia bacterium | reverse complement strand
TCGATTGACGCAGATCCGTCGACTTGTCCCCCGAAGAGCCGCATTCGAAGGCTCGGAAGCACGAGTCGTTGCGCCTCGTCGAGGGAGAATGTCGCGACAATGTCTTCGAGCCGGGCGTTGCGCGTCGAGATCCTGCCTGTTTCGATCGTTCCGTCGGCCTTCCAGCGTCGCGTGTCGCCTACTCGCGACATTCGTAGCTCGAAAGGGACATCGACGTCGAGTGGCTCGCCACCGGCCACCTCCGAATTGCCGAGAATCCGGCCGCTCACCTGGCGCTCCAGGCCGCTCGTGGCAATTGCCGCATCGAGTGCGAGGCCTCGGTATTCGGTCACGATTGGTGGCTGAACGGTCAAGTCCACGAGCGTCACGTTCGCATCGGAGACGCCAATGCGCTCCAGCTGCGACGACGTTGTCGAAGTCGCCGATGCGAGCATTGGTGAGAAGAACGCGAGTGCTGGCGCGATCGCACGAGGCGCAGCTTCCGCCACCGCGGCCGGACCGAGTGTCGACCAGTTCCAGGCGCCGTCCGGGTTCTTGACGAAGCGGATTCGCGGCCGAGTGACGCGCACAGCGCGAACGCCCAACTCGCGGGTCGTCAGAAAGTGCCACACCGACACGTTCGCGAGGACCTCGTCGATTTCGAGCAATGATCCCTCGCCGAACTCCGGGTCGAGCTCCACGCGAATGTCTCGTGCTTCCACGCCCAATCCGCCCGAAAGCGAGAGTTTGAGCGATCCGATGTGAGCCGGAGCACCGAAAGCCTCCGACAGTCGCCGCTCGAGAGCGGCGCGCTGGGCCTCCGGCGAATAGAACTGGACGAACAGAAGTACGCCAGCGGCAAGAATGCCGGCGATAACGAGCAAGAGGATGATGAAGCGCTTCACGAGTTGCGCCTCAATCCGTCGTTCTCGCGCAACCGGACGAAGACGCGACCGTCGGATACACGAGTCTCGAAACACTCGACCTTCGTGTTCGGATTCGTCGGAGCCTCGCCCGTGCGGACATCGAATCGCCAGCCGTGGACCGGACACGTAACGATCCCGTCGTGGCACTGTCCGGCTCCGAGCGGCCCGGCCATGTGCGGACACGCATTGTCGATCGCATAGGTCTGTCCGTCGGCGACGAACACTGCGATCCAGGTTCCCGCAGCTTCGACTATGCGGCCTTCGGAGGCAGAGAGTTCGGAAACTGCCGCAACATCGACGAATCCAGTCAGATCGTGAGTAGTCTCAGGCATTCAGAGTGTTCCAACCGCCAGCGTTGACGCACGCCGGAGCGCCGCTTAGAGTTCGGCCGTCCGCAATCAAAACGAACAACGAGCACATGACAAACGACAAGGTACCCGCGATTCGAATCATCATGATGCCACGCGACACCAACGCGATGGGCACGATCTTTGGCGGCATCATCCTCAGCTACATCGATTTGGCCGGTGCGGTCGAGGCTCGGCGCACGAGCTCACAGGCCTTCGTGACCATTGCGATGCGCGAGGTCGTGTTTCACGCTCCGGTTTTTGTCGGTGACCTGGTGACCTTCTATACCGAGACTGTGCGAGTTGGTCGAACGTCGATAACGACCAAGGTGACGGTCAACGCGTGCGCGCGAGACGGTGCCGGAGACGTTAGGCTCGTCACTGAGGCCGAGGTGGTCTACGTCGCGGTTGACGACAGCCGAAAGCCGATTCCAATTGTCATGTCGGACTCGCCGGCCATAATCGAGCCCGACGCCGAGGGATAACCGTGTCAACGACCAACCTGACCGGAAAGGTCGCAATCGTCACCGGATCAAGCCGCGGAATCGGCCTCGCGATAGCGAGAGGACTGATTCGCGAGGGCTTGAACGTAAGCATGTGCGGCCGGACGGCTCCACTCGTCGAGCGCCGGGCGTCCGAGTTGTCGGCTCTCGGCCCCGGCCAGGCCATCGCCTGTGCGTGCGATGTCGCGAGTACGGACGAAACCGCCGGGCTCGTAGCGCGCACCTTGGACGCTTTCGGCCGGCTCGACGTTCTCGTCAACAACGCCGGCATCGGTATCTTTGCGCCGATATCCGAGATGGCCCCTGCCGATTTTCGGCGTGTGATCGAGACGAACCTCATCGGTGTCTTCAACATGTGCCACTCGGCGATTCCGGTGATGAAGCGATCCGGAAGCGGGTACATCATCAATATCTCGAGTCTCGCTGGGGCAAACGCATTCGCGGGCGGGACTGCCTATAACGCGTCCAAGTTCGGGCTGAATGGATTCAGCGAAGCGCTGATGC
>CAZQBW010000353.1:0-4553 GCA_964591515.1 uncultured Clostridia bacterium | reverse complement strand
GCGGCGTAGCGTGGATCGCCGGTGACCTCGCGGATGGCCGTCGCGAGTCTCAGAGCGGTGAGCTTCGGTTTCGGCACCGGTTTCGGCGCCACCCCGAGCTCGTGCATCCGCCGTCCCCAGTAGGGCTGGTCGCCGAGGTGCGGCACGACGATCTGCGGGATGCCCGCGCGAAGCGCCGCGGCCGTCGTCCCCGAGCCGCCGTGGTGCACGGCTGCGGCCATTCGCGGAAACAGCCAGGCGTGCGGCGCCGAGTCGACGACGAATACGTTCTCCGGATGCTCCGTATTTCCAATCCCCGCCCACCCCGACAGCAGCACCACGCGCTTCCCTGAGCGCGATACACCCTCGAGCAGCATCTGCGTAACGGCCGCCGCATCGCGCGTCGTCATGCTGCCGAAACCGATCGCAACAGGCGGCTCTCCGTTCTCGAGAAAGGCCTCGAGTCCTGGCGGCGGTGACCACGGTTCCGGATCGTCGAGGAACCAGTAGCCGGTCGTGTGGTACGGCGGCGGCCAGTCCTCGGGGTGCGGCGTCACGTGGCGGCTTATTCCCATCAGGACCGGACGCGACTTTGCGGCGTCGATCCAGCGGCGCGTGCTCTGCGGGGGCAGTCCCAGTGTCCCGGTCCGGAAGTCGTTCACGAGGTCGCGCGACATCCAGTGGAAAGCACCCTCGACCAGCAGCTTGCCGGCGGCGTAGTTGAGCACGCTCGAGCGGCCGGGCAGGGGCGCCATCCACGTCGCGGCGCCGCTTCGCGTGGCGCGAAACGCCGGCTGCAGGAGCGTCGTGATGAAGGGAACGCCGAGTTTCTGCGCAAATGACGGACCGAAGGGCTCGGCAGAGGACGTGCCGAGGATGACGTCGGCGTCGCGGCACGCGTCCCACGCTTCGTCCATCATCGCGCGCGCAGTGCGCAGGACGAGGCGGCGCATGACGCGCGCCTGCAGGAACGGGTTCGTGCCGAGGTCCGCCCACAACCGGCCGTCGTCGGACGTCATCAGCTCGCGCGCGGCCATCGAGGAGGAAGCTGGCTCGACTCCGCACGACGCGATCCGGTCGCGGAACTCCGACCCGGCGGCCATGCGCACGGGATGTCCCGCCTCGACGAGCGCGCGGGCGAGCGCGAGCACCGGCTGGACGTCCCCGCGCGTCCCGTAGGCGATGAGCGAAATCCGCATCGCCGGATTGTGCCGGGAGACCGACCGCTGCGCGAGACCAGGAAGAAGAATGACCACGGATTTCACGTGGCCCTTCTTCTCGTGGCCCCTCCTCCTTCCACGTCTTCCATGCCGTGCTATCGTCTCGGGAACGAATCCGCTCGCCACGGAGGTCACGTGATGCTCACTCGCGTCTCGACGCTCGCCGCCGTCGTCATCGTAATGCTTGCAGGTCTTGCGGTACCGGCGCGAACTCGGCTGGCACCGCTGGCCGCTCCGGCGGCTTCAGCGCGCGGCAACGTGCCGCACGTCGTGTACTCGACACTGCTCGGTGGCGCGGCCGGCAACTTCGACGGCGCTGCGGACGTGGCGGTCGACGCGGACGGCAACGCCATCATCGTCGGCGTGACCGAATCGAGCGACTTCCCGACGCGTAACGCTTTGCAGGACTCGCTCGAGGGCAGCTCGGACGCGTTCGTCGCCAAGTTCTCGCCCGATGGCACGCTGCTCTTCTCGACGTTCCTCGGCGGCGACGAATCGGACTCGGCGGCGGCCGTCGCGGTCGATTCGATCGGCGCTATCTACGTCGCTGGCACGACGAGTTCCGACGACTTCCCGCTCGTGAACGCCGCGCAATCGACGCCCGGCGGGTCGTCCGACGCGTTCGTAACGAAGCTCAGCGCGGACGGCTCGACAATCGTGTATTCGACGCGGATTGGCGGCAACGGATCCGACACTGCGCTGGATCTCGCAATCGACGCGTCGGGTAACGCGTACGTCGGGGGCGAGGTGATGCCCGTCTCGGGAGGTACGGCGACCTTTCCTGTCTTCCGGGCGACGCAGATGCAATACCGCGGCGGCACGACCGACGCGTTCGTGACGATGCTGCTGGCCGATGGCTCCCCGTTCGCGTTCTCCACGCTTCTCGACGCAGGCTTCGAGGGCGGCATCGGCCCGGGCCGGGATCGGTTGTCGTCGCTGCTAGTCGACCCGGTGACGGGCGACATCTTCGTGGCCGGGTACGTCGCGACGAACGAGGACGATCCCGAGCACCCGTTCATCGGCCGGTTCCGACCGGATCCGCCGCCTGGCGGCAACAGTAACAGAGGCGTGCCGCCACAAGTCACCTGGGTCTTTATCGAGGCTCTGGTACAGTCCTTCAACGAAGACGACCTCGAGCCTCCACAGCAATTCGCCGTAAAGGTCACCATCGGCTGGCTTCTTGGACTCGTCGGCGTCGAACCGGAACGGCAGGGCGGAACAGGCGGCGCGATTTCGATAGCGACGCTCGTCGAAGGCTACTGCCATACCGGCTCGAACGGTCCGAGGTGCGACGAGCCCGCGGCGTTTGCGTCGCTCACTCCTGGCCTCGCCTTCGAATCGGCGACGAACCTTCCGTTGCTGCGCGAGTTCTTCTTCGACGCGGGCACGACCGACCGGCAGGACGCGATTTACATCGCGGGCGACATCAGCTCGGACCGGCTGACGACGGTCAATGCGATCCAGCGCGACTTCGGCGGTGGCGACGACGTCGTTGTCGCGGTGCTCGAGCCGGTAACGCTCTCCAAGGCAATGGTCTCGTTCTTCGGCGGTGACGGATTCGACAATCCGACGGGAATCGCGACCGATTCCGAAGGCAACATCTACGTCGCTGGGCTGACGACGCTCTCGACCTCGTTTCCGACGTCGCCCGGAGCGTTCCAGTCGACGCCGAAGGGCCGCAACGACGCGTTCCTTGTGAAGATCTCGCCGGTCGGTCCGTTCGCTGAACCGCCGGACTTCAGGCTCTCGTTCGATCCGCAGACGATCCAGGTCAGACGCGGGTCGAAGGTGAGCGTGCCGTTGCTGATCGAGCGCGTAGGAGGGTTCACTGGAAACGTGAAGATCACACCGCCGGCGCAGGTGCCGGGCTTCAAGTCGCCGAAGAAGAAACCTACGGTGCCGGGTGATTCGACCGTGCTGAAGTTCAAGATCAAGGCGGATGCACCGCTTGGACCGACGTCGTTCACGTTCACGGGAACGGATCCGGACGGGCGCGTGCGAAGTGCGACGATCACGCTCGACGTGCAGTGAACGAGGTCAACAAGGCCGCCCTGGCGTGACGAGCCGACGCTCGCACGCCCCGGGCCGGCCGCCGAATTCGAATCAGGACGCGGCCGCGCTGAGCACTGCGGGTTCTCCGGTCCGTCCGCGTTCGAGCATGTCGTCGAGGCGCCGGCGCGTCTGGCCAAGCCGCTCCACGTAGATTGCCGCCCACTCCGTGTCCGGCAGACGGCCGTGGTCACGCAGGAGCGCGGCGTCCGCGCGGCCGACGAGCGCCAGTTTCTCCGCCGAGACAGCCGTAGGTCGAGGTATCGATGCGAGACGGGCCGCAGCGTTCGCCAGGGCATCCCGAACTGCGTCACCGCCCCGCTCGAGGCAGAACGCGAGTATCGACCAGGACAACTCGGCGTGGTCGCGCTCTTCCCGCGCGATCGTGGCTAGTACGGCACCCGTCACCGGTTCGCGGCACGCATCGCGGCACGCGGCCGCCACGTCCGCGTTGTAGTCCTCGAGCAGGCATCCGTCGTTGAGGCTTTCGAGGGCCAGGTGGACGAACACGTCGCCCCGCACGTCGAGGCCCTGCACGAGCAGTTCCGGCATCGTCTCGACAGTGTGTGAACGGCCGCCGTAGCCCGCGGCCAGCGCAAAGCAGAGGCGCGTGTGCGCAATCTCCTCCCGCGCCGCCGCGAAGGTTCGCTCGACGAGGTCGGCCGGGGCGCCTGCGGCGATCAGCGTCCACGCGACGCGCGCAAAGGCAGGGACGCTCGCGTGCTCCTTCTGCGCGTCATGGAGCCACAGCGCTTCGAGGGCCGCGCGCGTATCCGAGTCGAGTCCCGTTGCGTCCGGCGTGTCGCCCTCGGTCCAGTCGCTGCCGGCGCGAAGCTCGGGGTGTCGCACGCGTCCGCGAATGCGAAGCGGCCGACCCCACGCGCCCCCCGCGCCCGCGAGGCCGAAGATGCCAACCCCGAGCACGCCTCCGATGACACCGCCCGCTGAACCAACGAGCCCGAGAAACGCCATGCCAAGCGCAGTCAGCACGGTCACGCCCGTCTGCCGCAGCAGCATCGCATAGACGATGCCGGCGACGACCGTCGCGAGGCCGATGAGCACCTGAATCGCCGCGATCCCGAAGAAGAGCAGGATCAGGACGCCGAACAGGTCTCCGTTCGCCTGGAGCACTCCTCCGAAGTAGAGCACCCCGTTCAGGATCGCGATGACGAAAGTCGTGATGAGCAGGACACGCGTGACGGTACGCGCTCGGCGAACGGAAGTATCGGTGGTCGTCATGACGGCCAATAAAGCACGACCCCGGTGCCGATGGCGAGCGAGCCGCGTCCTGTGACGCTAGGGTGC
>CAZQBW010000352.1:0-4562 GCA_964591515.1 uncultured Clostridia bacterium | reverse complement strand
GCCCAGCGTCACCGAGTCGGTGTACTCGTCGCGTTCCCCGACCAAGGCACTCAGCCGCTCCCGCGCCTCGGGTGAGATGCGGCTGATCGGGGACGGGACTGAAGCGCCAGGCGGTGGGGTGTTCTCAGCCATCCCTGGATTCCTGCCTCCACCGGCGATCAACAACAGAGGGGACGTGCTGTTTCTTCACGGCGTGTCAGGCGGCATTTACAGTGGACGTGATGGGCTCTTCCTCGCGCGTGAGACTGGAATCGAGAAGGTCGTCGTTAATGGAGACGAGTTGGAGCCAGGGTTCGTCGAGGGCGGTGCGCACGGAAGCCTGAACAATTTGGGGCAAGTCGCCATCGTTTCAGGTGAGAGTGTGCCACCCTATCGACTGGGTATATTCGTCTGGTCGAACGGTACCTTTACAAAAATCATTAGCGTGGGAGAGCGGAGTCCCGACGGGGGTGTGATTGCGTCCGTCGCATATGGCGGCGAAGAGGGCTTCTACGCTCAGGTACCCGTTGCCCGAATCAACGACAGCGGCACGGTGGTCTTCAACGCGAAAATTGAGGGACCGGACGGCAATCTGCGGCGGGCGCTGTTCCTGGGATCGCCGCGGGGGATGCTCCGCATCGCCCAGCAGGGTGACCGGCTGCCCACCGGAGACCGTCTCTACCGAATCACGCACTACGCGCTCAACAACCTCGGTCAGGTCGCGTTCTACGCCTACAAGGACCAGCCGCTCGGATCGATAGAACCCATTGGCGTGTTCCTCGCCACGCCCGCCGCGCCGGCGATCCGATCCGTGAAGCTCAAGTCGTCGGATTCGGGGCTCACGCTGCGGATCAAGGGAGACGCGATGGTAGCCGGCGACGCCATCATCGAGATCGACGGCGTCGCACTCGAAGCGCTCGGGTATCCCGCGAAGTCGCGCAACGACGACGGGACGGCACGGATTGCTACGAGTGCCGACCCGCGCCTCGGCGACCTTCTGCCGGTCGGAACGCCGGTTTCGGTGACTGTGTTCAACCCACTGACCGGCAAGCGCAGCGAACCGTTTTCGTTCGTGAGGAACTGAGACGGACAGGACGGGGACTGTCATTGGGTGCCCAGACTCTTGCGCGAAGCGCCTTGGAGTGCGGCGAGCAGCGCCGCTTTGGATTCCCCCTCACCCTCTTCGCGTCGACAAGAATCCAGATCGGAGCTTCACGCCGCAGTCCAAGACGCCTCGCGCACCGACGCTCTGGAGCAGGCAGCACTCGTACCTCGGTTCCGTCAGCCGCACGCACGGTCTCGGGTTCAGGCCGCATCAGCCCTGAACTCGGGCGGCGCCGGCTGCCAGAACGACTCAGGATTGGCCCGGCTCACGAGCTACTGGCAGGTTGACCTGTCGACCATTCAGAAAATGGCGCCAGCGAGCCGACAAGCGGCTTCACGAATGTAAAGTTTGTGGTCAGCTGGCCTAAGTCGTTGTCTCCAATACACTTCACTCGGCTTGTCCGTTTGAGTTGTCAAGCAGCTTGACACTGTGGGGCGTTCAGGCCGAGCCCGTGTTCCTCCGATTCTTCAGAAAAAGCGCGCAATTCTGACGCTTTTTCCGAAGCTTGGCTCTTGGCACACCACTCGCATTGCACGGAACCGGACTGACGGGTTCCCGTCAGCCGCAAAGATCCCCACATTCTGAAAATCACGAGACGATCGAGATCTCGAGAGAGCGACGCGGGCGGGGCTGGAGCAGAGTTCTCCAGACGCCTCAGAAGCTCTTCATCCGGTTCCGAGGAGAAATACAGTGCGCAAGTTCCTGAACATCAGTCTGAGTCTGCTGCTGACCGTTTCGTCGCTTGTAGTGGCGACGAACGCGAAAGCCGTGCGTGTCGAAAACGAAACAACCGAAACCACTCCGGTTGCCCTCGAGCACGCCATGGTCGGCCTGCCGAACTTCGACGCCCGGCGTGATCCGGAGACGCTCGTCCTGAACGGCATCAACGTACTTAGTGCCAACAAGACGGCGCCCGTCGAGCGCACCGGGGAAATCGAGAAGCTCAAGGCTTCCATTCCGGTTGCCCATCCCGACAGCGTCTGGATTGATGTCCACGACAATGGCGTACCGAAGACGATCGCGAATCACGAAGGTTTCCTGACGGGTCCGGCGGTCGGATCGCCAGAGACCATCGCCCGCGCGTACCTGCTCGAGAACCGCAAGGCGCTGGGCCTGACGTCGCGCGACGTCCGCAACCTCAAGCTGACGGTCGACGACCTCGACAAGAACTTCGGCATCACCTACCTCAAGTTCCAGCAGATGGTGAAGGACGTGCCGGTGTTCGACTCCGAGATCGGCGTCACGGTGACGGCGCAGGGCGAGATCGCCATCGTCAACACGTCGCAGCACATCGAGGGCGTGCGCGTCTCGACCGAGGCCGCGCTTTCCGCCGAAGAAGGCATCGCGAAGGCGTTCGAAGCGTGCGGCTCGACGATCGATCCTTCGTCGCTCCTGCAGTCTGCCTCGAAGCGCGACGACGTGTCCGACTTCACGTTCTATGAGAGTCCGCTTGGCGAAGGCCACGAAGACATCATGTTCCAGAAGACGGTCGTCAACGTGGGCGGGATCGCGCGTCTCGCCTACCGCGCCTACGTCGACTTGAGCGGCCTCGAGTGGTACGACGCTATCGTCGACGCCAACACCGGTGAGCTCATCTACCGCTTCAACATCGTTTCGGACGTCCAGGGCCAGGTGTTCACGAACAGCCCGGGAACTGCCGGCACGGGATCTCGCTCTCTCCAGCAGTTCGCTCCGCAGTTCGGCGTGACGGATCCGTGGGTCGGTTCGGGCACGGTCTCGACGGGCAACAACGTCGACGCCTACATCGACCGCGACGCGAACAACTCGCCGGATGCGACGACCACGACGAACACGGGCACGAACCCCGGTCTTACGAGCGGCCGCGCGGACACGTCGAAGGCTACGCCGGCTGGCGAGTTCACGTTCGCATACTCCTCGGCGAACGCACCGACCGTCCAGCAGGCGAATGCGGTGACCAACCTCTGGTGGTTCAACAACTACATGCACGACTGGATGTACTCGCTCGGTTTCACCGAGTCGGCGCGCAACTTCCAGACGAACAACTTCGGCCGTGGCGGCAGCGGCAACGACCCGGTCAAGGCTGAAGCCCAGGACGGCTCAGGCACGAACAACGCGAATTTTGCGACGCCGGCCGATGGCAGCTCGGGCCGAATGCAGCAGTACATCTTCACGGCGCCCACGCCGGATCGCGACAGCGACCTCGACGGCGACGTCGTTCTTCACGAGTATGGCCACGGCGTATCGAACCGCCTCATCGGCAATGGTTCGGGACTTGGTGGCACGCAGTCCGGCGCGATGGGCGAGGGCTGGTCGGATTACTGGGCATGCTCGAACTACAACGACGGAATCATGGGCGAGTACGTGGTTCAGAGCAATGCGGGCATCCGGCGGGCCGTCTATACGGTGCCTGCAGCGACAGTGCATGACTCGTACGCGGATGTCGGCGCTGGCGGCTTCGAAGTTCACAACGACGGCGAGGTCTGGGCGGCGGCGCTTTGGGACCTGAATCGCACGGTTGGCAAGACGAAAGCCGATCTTCTCGTCCTCAACGGCATGAAGAACACGGTGACGAGCCCATCGATGGTTGCCGCCCGCACGGGCATCATCACGGCGTGCAATACCCTCTACCCGGCAGATGTCTGCACCGTCTGGACGGTCTTTGCGCGCCACGGATTCGGCGCGTCGGCTAGCGGCAACGACGGCACGTCGCACGTGGCGGCGACCGACATGCCGAGCTCCTGCAGCGGCGGTTGCACGTACTCGATCAGCCCGACGAGCGCGAGCCCGGCGGCGGCTGGATCGACGGGAACGGTTTCGGTGACGGCAGGAACGGGCTGCGCGTGGACGGCGGCGTCGAATGCGTCGTGGATCACGATCACGAGCGGCGCCAGCGGCTCGGGCAACGGCTCGGTCGGTTACTCTGTCGCGGCGAACTCGGGCGCGGCGCGCTCTGGAACGATGACGATAGCGGGTGCGACGTTCACGGTGAACCAGGCCGGGACGGGCGGCGGCGCGACGCCGATCGCGTGCGGAGCGTCGGCGAACGGGTCGCTTGATACGACGGACGGGCGGTCGACGGTGCGCGGCTCGACGTTCTACGCAGACAACTACAGCTTCACGCCCTCGGCGAGCGGAACGGCGACGATCACGCTAAATGCTACGTGGGATGCGTACCTCATCCTGAAGAGCTCGGTCGGGGCGGCGACGGCGCTGGCTCAAGACGATGACTCGAACGGTGGAACGAACTCGAAGATCACATACTCGGTGACGGCGGGTACGACCTACTTCATCGAGGCGACGAGCTACTCGGCGAACACGACGGGATCGTACACGCTGGCGCTGACGTGCCCGACGACGAGCACGACGGTGCTGTCGGAAGGAGCGGAGTCGGGAGCGGCCGGCTGGACGGTGTCAACGAACACGACGGGGAACAACTGGGTGATTTCGGCGGCGGGGCTCGCCACGGGCGCGAACGGCTTCCGTTCGAACCAGGCGT
>CAZQBW010000351.1:0-4576 GCA_964591515.1 uncultured Clostridia bacterium | reverse complement strand
CTCCGCGGTCGGCGCGCTCTGGGTGGAGGTACCGCGGGTCGCGCGAAGGCTCGCTTCGCTCGCCCGCGCGCGACCCACGGCTATTTCCTTCGACCGCTCCGCGGTCGTAATCGACCGCTCCGCGGTCGTTCAGTAGGCCAAACTTCAGAGCGGCGCGCAGCGCCGCTTTGGATGTGCCCGCGAAATAAATTAGGGAATTGAAAGACAATCCAAAGCGGCGCTTCACGCCGCACTCCAGGGCGCTTCGCGCAACGCGCTGAAACCGTCTGGCGACTAAGGTCCGGCCCTACAGCACCCCCAGCGACTCGATCACCGTCATCACCTCGTCGAGCTCGTAGGCGCGAACGCGAGCCTGCACCACTCCCGCCAACCGCTCGTCGGTCTCGGCGATCCGCTCCGCAACCCGCGTCGCCGCCTTGCGATCCCCGCCCGCCATTGCGTCGTAGAGCTCGCGCACCAGTTCCACCGGCAACGCCGCCAACCGGCCGGCCAGCTCGGCGTCGTCGCTCTCCGTGACCGGCTCCTTCACCGGCGCCGCCTCCTCGTATCGATACTTGACTCCCAGGAACTCACCCACCTTCTCGAAGATCGTGTCCTCGCGAAACGGCTTGGTCACGAAGTCGTTCGCACCCTGCTCGAGAATCGTCCCGCGCTCGTGCTCGAACGCCGACGCGGTCAACGCCACGATCGGACACGAGGGCCGCGCACTCGCCCCCGCCTCGGCCTCGCGCCGGCGAATCTCGCGAGTCGCCTCGTACCCGTCCATTCCGTGCATTCTGAGATCCATGAAGATCAGGTCCGGACGCCACGACTCCCACCGGTCGACCGCCTCCTGGCCGTTCGAAGCCTCGGTGACGACCATCCCGATCGACTCGAGCAGCCGCCCGAGCAGCAGCCGGTTCTCCCTCGAGTCGTCCACCACCAGGATCCGCGGCGCCGCCTGACCCGCCTCGAGCCCCATCACCTTGCGCCGCTCCCGTCGCACCTCCGCCTCCGTCGTCTGCGGCAGGGCGACCTCGAACGCGAAGACCGTGCCCTCGCCCTTCGTGCTGCGCACCGTGATGTCGCCGCCCATCAGCCGGACGATCTGCCGGCTGATCACGAGGCCGAGCCCGGTGCCTTCCTTCGCCGACTTGCCGCTCTCCGTCTGCACGAAAGCTTCGAAGAGAGTGCCGACCTCCGCCTCGGTCATTCCAACGCCGGTGTCCTCGACCTCGAAACGCGCGCGGTCGTCGTCCTTCCACTCGCACCGGAGCGTGACCCGTCCGCGGTCCGTGAACTTCACCGCGTTGCCGAGCAGGTTGATGAGCACTTGACGCAGTTTTCCCTCGTCTCCACGAACGGCCCTCGGCACCTGACCGCTCGACTCGAACGACAGGTGCAGTTCCTTCGCCTCAGCGCGAACCCGCGCGATCTCCTCGACCGACTGCAGCATCCGGCGCGGATCGAAGACCTGGTCGACGAGCACGAGCTTGCCGGCCTCGATCTTCGAGATAGACAGCACGTCGTTGATGAGCTCGAGCAGGTGCTCGCCCGCGCGCTGGATGAGTCCGAGGCTCTCCTTCTGTCCGGCATTGAGCGCCGGATCGCGGTCCATGAGCTGCGCGAATCCGATGACGGCGTTCAATGGCGTCCGCAACTCGTGCGACATGTTCGAGAGGAAGAGACTTTTCGCGCGGCTCGCCTCGGTGAGCTGCTCGTTCGTCTTCCGGAGCTCCGTCGTGCGCTCGCGCACGACGCCCTCGAGCAGCTTTCTCTGCCGGCCGGCCGCGGCCAGGCGAAGGAACGGGATCGCGAGCAGCGCCAGCACCGCAAGGGTGTAGAAACCGAGCTGCGCCCACCACGTCCGCCACCAGGGCGGGTTCACCACGATGCGCAGTGCGTGTGCGGCCTCGCCCCACTCGCCAAGACGATTCGCGGCACGCACCCGGAACGTGTAATCGCCGTCGGGCAGGTTCGTGAACGTCGCGCGCCGGTTCTCGCTGTCGGTCTCGATCCACTCGTCGTAAAGGCCGTCGAGCCGGTAGGCGTAACGGATCGCCTCGGAGCGCGTCAGGTCCAGCGCCGCGAACTCGATGGCGAACAGGTTGTCGCTGTGAGAAAGCTCGAGCGTCTCGAGCGACTGAAGCTGGGAGGGAAGGACCGAGTCGGGCCCGATGGCTACTACACGATTGGCCAGCAGAAGTCGCGTCAGCACGACCGGCGGGGGAGCGCCGCCGAGCGGCACGGTCGCCGGGTCGAACTCGAAGATGCCGCCCGTTCCGCCGAAATAGAGTCGGCCGTCCGCGTCGCGTATCGCCGCGCCCCGATTGAACACCTCGGAGGGCAGGCCGTCGCCCTTCCCGAACGTCACCGACTGGCCGGTCGCGGGATCGACGCGCACAAGGCCGTTGATCGTGCCTGCCCACATGATGCCGTGATCGTCGAAGACGATAGACGAGACGCCGACGCGCTCGAGCCCCGTCGCCGCATCCGCGCGCGCGATCGCGTTCGTCGAGACGTCGAGGGTGCACAGTCCTCCCTTCGTGCCGATCCAGAGCCGGCCGTCCGGGCCGAAACGCAGGTCGCTCACGAACGGGTCGCTGAGGCTCGCCGGATTCGTCCGGTCCGCCATGAAGCGGACGACCTCGCCGCTGTCGGGATCGAGGCGGTTGAGCCCCTGCGACGTTCCCACCCAGATGGAGCCGCCGGGTCCTTCGGCGAGCGACTCGATCTGGTCGCTCGATAGCGTCGCCGGGTCGTCGCCATGAAAGTACGAAACGAAGGTCGCCCGTCCGCCGGGCAGCTCCGGCTCGACCATCCTGTAGAGGCCGTGGTACGTGCCGACCCAGATCCGTCCGCGCGAGTCTTCGAGCAGCTCTAGCACCGAGTCGCTGCCGAGACTCTGCGGATCGGCGGGATCGCGGGTGAACGTCCGGAAGACCGCGCGTCCCGGCTTCGGCTCGCGAACGGACAGTCCGCCGTTTACCGTGCCCACCCAGAGCCGGCCCCGCGAATCGGCGAGCAGCGACGCCACCCCGCTCGACCGCAGGCTGCCGGCCGCTTTCGCGTCGCCTGCGTAGAGAGTGTGGCGGGGCTGTTCGTACTGGACGGTCGCCGGAACGACCTGAGACAACCCCGCATCGGTCCCGACCCAGAGCGCTCCGTCCCGGTCCTTGGCGAGCGACGTGGCGACGTCGGACGGCAGTCCGGGCCGCGTCGGATGGCGGCGATGGACGATGAAGCACGACTCCGTGGTGTCGAGCTTCTCGAGTCCGCCGTCCAGGTTGGCGACCCAGAGGATCCCCTGATTGTCCACGCAAACGTCGAGCGGAGACCCCCCGCTCAGGCTGTACGCATTGCCCTCGTCGTTTCCGAAGTCCTGGAATCGCGGGCGTGCGATCGTGCGGTCTGCGGCCGCGAGCCGGACGAGCCGGCCGTGGTCGCCCGTGCAGAACCAGAGATTGCCCGAGTGGTCTTCGAGGATGTCGACGACGATGTCCACAGGAATCCCGGTGCCGGCCGCGGCGTCGAATCCGAGGCGTTCGAACGCGGGCGCTGGCTTCTGCCGCTCGAGGGCCGACAGCCTGGCGAGCCCGCCTCCGCCCCACGTTCCGATCCACAACACGTCGGCCGAGTCGACGAGCAGGGAATAGACTTCGTCGTCCGGCAGGCCCGCCGGCGACGCTGCGTCATACAGATAGCGGGCGAATCGGGCGGGCGATTCCGATACTAGCCGGTTGAGACCCGCCCGCGTGCCAACCCAGACGGTTCCGGCCGAATCCTGGGCAATCGACGTGACCCGGTTGTGGCTGAGACTCTCTGGATCCGCCGGATCGTTGCGAAACGACACGATCTGGACTGACGACGTGTCGGATCCATCCCACGTGAGCTTGTCGAGTCCGCCGGCCGTGCCGATCCAGATGCTTCCGGCGGCGTCCTCGAATACTCGGTAGATGCGGTTGTTGCTGACTCTCGGACGGCCTGCCGAATCCGCGTCGAACGCGGCGAACCTTTCGGTTCGACCGTCGAAGAGGTGCAGTCCGCCCGCCTTGGTTCCGACCCAGAGGTGTCCGGCGCGATCTTCGAAGAGCGTAGAGATGGCGCTGTCCCGCAGGCTCGCCGGATCGTCGGGAACCGAGAGGAAGTGCTCGAAGCGGTAGCCGTCGTATCGGTTCAGTCCGTTCTCGGTGCCGACCCAGAGGTATCCGGTCTGATCGCGCAATACGCACGTCACGAGCTGGTTCGACAGGCCCTGATCCGTGCCGATGTGGCCGAATCGGAATGGCAGGTACTGGGCCAGCGTGACGACGGCGCAGAGCGATCCGACGACGCCAAGGCGCAGCGTGCCGAGAGCAATGCGGCTGCCACGCAACAGCCGTCGTTGATCGGGAACGACCCGCATTTTCATGATTGGAGACCGGAGTGCGTCAACGTAGTCACTGTCGTGTGCACCCGACCATTGCGCGAAGCGCCTTGGAGTGCGGCGCGCAGCGCCGCTTTGGATTCTTCCATCCTCGTGAGCGCGCGTCCTCGTGGCACAATCCAAAGCGGCGCTGCGCGCCGCACTCGTGCGCCTGGGTGCGTACTCGGCCAT
>CAZQBW010000350.1:0-4591 GCA_964591515.1 uncultured Clostridia bacterium | reverse complement strand
ACCTCGATCTCGTCCGGCGCCGGACAGGCGATCACAACCGGCTCGGATTCGCGCTGCTGCTGTGCGCCATACGGTACCTTGGCTTCGCACCCGTCGACATGTCCGCCGTCCCGTCGCCGGTCGTCGGATACGTCGCCAGGCAGCTCCGGGTCGCGCCGCAGATGCTGATGTCCTACGGCGCGCGGGATCGCACGAGGCACATGCAGATCCGGGCCGTACTCGAACACCTGGGTATGCGCCGGCCGACCGGGGTCGATTGGCGCGAACTCTCCGGCTGGCTCCTGGACCGGGCGCTTGAGCACGACAAGCCGACACTGCTGCTCGGCCTGGTGTGCGAGCGGCTCTTCGCCGCGAAGATCCTGCGGCCAGGAATCACGATTCTCGAGCGGGTGGTCTCGCACGCCCGCGACCAAGCGCAGTTCGAGACCTACACCCGACTGGAATCCCTGCTCACAGACGAGCACCGGGAGAAGCTGGACGGACTGCTCCGCAACGATACCGTGCTCGGTCGCACTCCTCTCGTCTGGCTCCGAAAGGGAGCCACTCGCAACAGCGGTGGATCGATTCTCGACGCGATCGCGAAGCGGGAGTATCTCGCCGAACACGGATTCGCCGGACTCGATCTCGATGCGATTCCCCCGAACCGGGTCAAGTTCCTCGCGCAGATCGCGCGCAAATCCACGGCGCAGGCGATCGAGCGAATGTCTCCCGTCCGCCGTTATCCGGTACTGCTGGCCTTTGCCGTGCAGACAGGGATCGACGTGCTCGACGAGATCGTCGACCTCTACGACCGATGCCTGGCGCACTCGTACGGAGAGGCCGGACGGGAGCTGGCCCTGATTCGGAAACGGGGCGCGAGATCGTCCAACGAAAAGGTCGTCCTGCTGCAGGAAGTAGGTTCGATCCTGCTCGATCCGACGATTGCCGACGACGAAGTCCGTCCGCGTGTCTTCGATCTCGTGGCGCCGGAGACGCTCGAGGAGGTCGTGCACGACTGCGCCCGAATTGCGAGGCCACTCGACGACCACTACTTCGATCTGCTGGCGAAAAAGTACTCCTACTTCCGCACATTCGCGCCCGCGTTCCTTGATGCACTCGACTTCCGCTCGGCTCAGTCCGCGGCGTCGCTGCTTGATGCGGTCCGGGTGCTTCGCGCCCTCAATGCGACCGGGCGCCGGCGCGTTCCGAAAGACGCGCCGATGGACTTCATTGCTGCCAAGTGGCGGCCTTACCTGTTCGACGGCAAGGGGAAAACCGTTCGCCGCTATTACGAGCTGTGCGTGCTGTGGGAACTGCGCGCGGCAATTCGCTCGGGAGATGTGTGGCTCGAAGGAAGCCGCAGACACGCCGATCCCTCGAGCTATCTCATTACTTCGTCGCAATGGCGCGAGCTGCGCCCGGAAACATGCACGATGCTTCACCTGCCCGCTGACGGGCGCGAGCGTCTCGCGGTGCGCCGGGAGGAACTCGAAGGGCTGCTCGGCCGGCTCGACCGCGAGTTTCCGAAGGGCGGGTTCGACATCGAGGACGGCTCGCTGCACGTACCGCGGCTTCGAGCCGTTGATGTCCCGCCGGAAGTTGCCGCACTCGAGCAGATGGTCAGCGAGCGGTTGCCGCAGATCGACCTGTCCGAGCTGCTCATCGAAGTCGACGGATGGACGAACTTCACCGGTTGTTTCGAACATGCGGGCGGCGCCGAACCACGGACGCGCGATCTTCGGACATACCTGTTCGCGGGGGTCGTCTCGCAGGCCTGCAATTTCGGGCCGGTGACGATGGCGAAGGTCGCGGATCTCGTCGTCGGCCGGCTCGGATGGTGCACGACGTGGTACCTTCGCGAAGAGACGCTCCGGGCGGCGATGGTCGCAGTCGTCAACTTCCAGCACCACCTTCCACTCGCACGGATCTGGGGCGGCGGAACCCTCTCGTCTTCGGACGGACAGCGGTTCCCCGTGTCGGTAAAGTCGCGACACGCCACGGCAATTCCGCGCTACTTCGGCTATGGCCGCGGCGTGACGTCTTACACCTGGACGTCGGACCAATTCTCCCAGTACGGGACCAAAGTCATCCCGTCGACGACGCGTGACGCCCTCTACGTGCTTGACGAAATCCTCGACAACGAAACCGAGCTCGAAATCCTCGAGCACGCGACGGATACCGCCGGATACACCGAGATCGTCTTCGCGCTCTTCGATCTGCTCGGACTCGTCTTCTCACCGCGCATCCGGGATCTCGGCGACCAGCAACTATACCGGATGAGCCGGGAAGTACGGTACCTGCACCTCGAACCGCTGTTGAAGGGAACGATCCGCAAGGACCGACTCCTCGAGATGTGGGACGAGCTGCTCCGGGTCGCCGGATCACTCAAGCTCGGCTGGGTCACCGCGTCGTTGCTCGTCGGAAAGCTCCAGTCCTATCCGCGACAGAACGCGCTTTCGAGAGCCCTGCAGGAATACGGCCGTCTGGTGAAGACGGTTTTCATCCTCCGCTACATCGACAGCGAGGACTACCGTCGGCGCATCGGCACGCAGATCAACAAGGGTGAGGTGCTTCACGCACTGCGGAACTACCTCTTCTTCGCAAACGAGGGCAAAGTGCGTCGCCGTCACCAAGAGGAGCAGGCCAACCAGGCGAGCTGCCTCAATCTCGTCGTCAATGCGATCGTCACCTGGAACACCGTCTACATGAACGAAGTGATCTCGAGACTTCGCCGCGAGGGCATCGCGGTCAACGATGCCGACGTCGCGCACCTCTCGCCGGCGAGGTACGGCCACATCAACCCGTACGGGAAGTACCGGTTCGACATCGACGCGGCGCTCGATCCGACAGTCCTTCGCCCGCTTCGCGACCCGGAAGACCGTTGAGGTCGAACCGAAACCATACCGCAGGCCGACAATTGCCGGCCTGCGGTATTTCGAATCCGAGAGTGACAAAGGCGCATCGGCACCTAGACCAACAAGAGCGGATCTCAGGCCTGACGCAACTCAGCTGCCGCAGATTCCACCGGAACAGGATGCGGGGTCACCTGAACAGTTCTGGCACGTCGTACCCGAGTAAGTGCAGGAGATACAATTCAAGGTTGGCGATCCCTTCATGCAGAAACCGGATCCGCAGTTCCAGCAACCCTCACAGCAAAGCGTCCACCAAGTCCCAGTGCAAGTAGGACTTGCCTCAGATTTCCTGGACTTGGGACTTACGTTTACGACGCGAGATGAAATCGGATCCGTACCTGGTGGGTTGATCCTAATGAGTGCCCGCAAAGGCTGCTCCAAATAGGATTTCAGCTCCAAGTCCAGAGACACAACATCATCATTGGCGGCCGCTGCAATGATCACGGACGGGAACTGAAGCGTGTAGGCGTCAACACGAGTTACGAATCCGCCCGACTTACCAGCATCACGCATCGATGACGAAACTGAGTCGAGCTTTCCTGCCCTCGCCCGTAGACTCATCTCCGACTCCGGACACGCGATGTTTATGTCAACGCGTACGCTCTTGACATCCAGTCGAACAGCCCGAAACTCAAAGAACAGATAATCAAGCTGGTCCCGATCGAGACCTCTATTGCTCTCAAGCCACGCAGCATAGCGCTCGGCGGGCGAAGGCGTTGGGCCTTTTGCTGAACTGCCGCTTGCAATTGCGGGCCCGAGACACAGAAACACGGCGGGCAGTAGTGCGATCCAGCACATTACAGCTTTGATTCTCATTGAAATTCTCCTATCAAGCGCGGCCAACGACGATCCCGCATAAACGCTGAGTATGCGGATTTGACTAAACTAAGGGAGCAGGCCCAGATGGTTGCTCTGTCCGCAGCGGAAGTCAACAACTTTCGCATGTAGGCTGGAACAAAGCCGCCTCATTCGTATAGGTATTATTATACGCGCAGCGTCGCTTTTTTCTCCGCTGCTAGACGAACCCCATCATGGCAATCTTCAAGCTCGGCGACCCTCACTACCGGCTCGAAGTCATCACCGATCCATCCGAGGCGCTGCCCGAACCGAACAGGAGCGATCTCGTCGCCGTCGGAATCCAGCCGGAGCCATCGGGTCCAGTCGTCGGATAGTGTCGCAACGGTGCGACGAAAGCGCGCAACTACTGCGACGCGAGATGGTGCAGTTTCGTGGCCGCGGCGACGAGTCGCTCGCGGCCCGGAGCGGTCGCCGGAACGCGGTACGACGCGAGGCGCGTCGCGAGCACGTCGCGTTGTGCCAGCTTCGTGTTCCAGGCGGCGCCGGCAATCGAGACGTCGTCGTTTGTCAGGCGAGGCCGAGAAGACGCCGGATCGTCGCAACGAGCGGGATCGGGCGACGACGCGGAGACGGGAGCAACTTTGCCTGTAGCGAGAGGGACCTGGGAAGCGCGAGTGCCTCGAGTCGCCCGCCCGTTATTGGATCGGGAGCGTCGAGCCCGGAGATCCTCGCGAAACCCACGGGCAGGACGACGAAGAAGCAGGCGTCGCGCTCGAGGACGTCACCAAGGGTCGTCGAGCGCTCCGGTTCGTGGCGCAGGTGGAGGACCCGGTGGCGCAGCGTCCAGGGCCGCCGCCCGAACTGCCGGGCAAGCGAGGCGGCTTCCTCGAGACTCGAGGTCT
>CAZQBW010000349.1:0-4629 GCA_964591515.1 uncultured Clostridia bacterium | reverse complement strand
TCGTTGCACTCGCCCCCGCGACCCACGGCTATTTCATTCGACCGCTCCGCGGTCGAATGCGCGCAGCGGGCGGGAAGAACGCGGTCCCGTGATTGTTGTCACAGCGCTTGGCCGCCGAATTGCTTACGTTCGATCCCGACATCAGCCGGAGTCACGGAGGCAACGTGCAATCCAGTCTTCAACACTCGTCCAGCGTCAGGTCCGCAAAGATCGCGGTGCTCTTCGCCGTGGCAGCGCTCGGTGCCTTCACGGCGTACGGGCAGACTGGCACACCGCCGGTCCAGTCGCCGGCATCGACGCCAGCCGTCGCGAGCGCACCGGCTCCCCAGGCGACTCCGTCGCCTACCGCCGCACCCGGCGCTCCAGTCGCCGGCGATGCCGATCCGGCCGCAAAACTCTTCCTGCAGAAATGCGCCGGCTGTCACACAGTCGGCAAGGGAAAGCTCACCGGCCCGGATCTCAATGAAGCCTCGACCTGGCAGGCGCCCGATCTCGACAAGGCCATCAAGGTCATGGAATCGAAAGTCGGTCCGCTCAGGTCCGAGGACATCATCCAACTTCGGGACCTGCTGAAGTCCGCAGACGTCCGGGACCGCCTCGCCGCCGAGCAGGAGCGCGTCGCCAAGGCCACCGCTGCGGCTTTCGATCCTCCGTCACCGGCGATCGGTGCGGCGCTCTTCACCGGTCGAACGGCGCTTGCTGGCGGCGGAGTCGCCTGCATCTCGTGCCACGCCACGGGCGGTGTGGGCGGCAACCTCGCCGTCCCCCTCGACGGGGTCTTCGCAAAGCTCGGCGAGACTCCGCTTCAGTCGGCGATCGAGAAGACGAGCTTCAAGGTCATGACCGCCGCCTATCGCAACCATCCCGTCACGAAGCAGGAAGCGATCCACTTGACGGCATACCTGGGAACCCTTCAGCCGACAACTGCGGCATCCTCGACGCGCGTACCGCTCGCGGGCGCGATCGGCGCGGCCGTGCTCTTCGTGACGCTCGGCTTTGTCTACGGCGGACGGCGAACGAGCGTCCGGCAGCAACTTCTGAGGAGACGACGCGATGGCCTGGATTAAGGACATCTTCGCACCCGAGCAGCGCAAGTGGGAGGACTTCTACCGAAACCGGTGGTCCTACGACAAGATCGTGCGCAGCACCCACGGCGTGAATTGCACGGGGTCGTGCAGCTGGAACATCTACGTCAAGAACGGCATCGTCACGTGGGAAATGCAGGCGCTCGACTACCCGATCCTCGATCGCGAGCTGCCGCCCCACGAGCCGCGCGGGTGCCAGCGTGGCATCTCGTACTCCTGGTACGTCTACAGCCCGCTTCGAGTGAAGTACCCGTACATGCGCGGCGCCCTCGTCGACCTCTGGCGCGAGGCAAAGCGCGAGCACGCCGACGATCCCGTCGCGGCCTGGAAGTCGGTCGTCACCAATCCCGAATCGAGGAAGCGCTACCACCGCGCACGCGGCAAGGGCGGTTTCCGGCGCGTCTCGTGGCCCGAAGTCAACGAGCTCATGGCGGCCGCCAACATCTCGACCGTCAAGGAACACGGCCCGGATCGCATCGTCGGCTTCTCGCCCATCCCCGCAATGTCGATGGTCAGCTACGCCGCAGGCGCCCGGCTGATGCAGCTGATGGGCGGCGTTTCGATGTCCTTCTACGACTGGTATTGCGACCTTCCGCCCGCGTCGCCCGAGATCTGGGGCGAGCAGACCGACGTCGCCGAGAGCGCCGACTGGTTCAACTCGAAGTTCATCGCGGTAGTCGGTTCGAACGTCCTGATGACGCGGACCCCCGACGCGCACTTTCTCGTCGAGGCACGTCACAAGGGCGCGAAGGTCGTCGTCTTCTCTCCGGACTTCAGCATGACGTCGAAGATCGCCGACGAGTGGGTGCCGCTCAACCAGGGACAGGACGCGGCCTACTGGATGGCCGTCAGCCACGTCATCCTGAAGGAGGCATTCGTCGACCGGTCCGTTCCCTACTTCCACGACTATCTGAAGAAGTACAGCGACGCGCCGTTCGTAGTGATGCTCGAGGACGCCGGTGACGGCAAGTACCGGCCGGGCCGGCTGCTGCGCGCGTCTGACGTAGCCGCACACTCCGGTGAAGAGAACGCCGAATGGAAGCTCTTCATGCTCGATGCGGCATCGGGAAAGCTGAGAATGCCGCAGGGCACCGTCGGCCATCGCTGGCAGACGCAGAAGGGCCGCTGGAACCTCAAGCTCGAGGACGCCGACGGCGCACCGATCGATCCCGCGCTCACGCTCGAAGGCGCGAACGCGGTGCCGGTGCTCTTCTCGGACTTCACCGATGGCACGTCCGCCGTATTCCGCACTCGATCGGTGCCATCGACGACGGTCGAGACCGTCAACGGCCCCGTCCAGGTCACGACGGCGATGGAGCTGATGTTCGCGCAGTACGGCGTGCGACGGCTGGACACTCTCGAAGGCGAATGGCCGACCGGCTACGACGACGATCGGCTGCCGTTCACGCCGGCGTGGCAGGAGCAGTTCACTGGAGTGCGCGCCGTCGACGTCATCCGCTTCGCCCGGCAATGGGCGAAGACCGCCGAAAAGAGCCGCGGCAAGTGCTCGATCATCATCGGCGCCGGCGTCAATCACTGGTACCACAACAACCTCATCTACAGGTCCGCGATTACAACGCTGATCCTCACCGGCTGCGTCGGCGTGAACGGCGGCGGTCTCAACCACTACGTCGGGCAGGAGAAGCTCGCGCCGATGGCCGCGTGGGCACCCATCGCGTTCGCCACCGACTGGGGCGGCCCGCCGCGGCTGATGAACTCGCCGTCGTTCCACTACATCCACTCTGATCAGTGGCGCTACGACCGAAAGTTCTCGGAAGTCTGCGCCGTGGCCGACGACGACCACGCAATGGCGACCGGCCACACGGCCGACAAGCAGCTTCTCGCAGTCCGGAACGGCTGGCTTCCGTGCTATCCGCAGTTCACCACGAGCAGCCTCGACGTCGTACGCGATGCCGAGCGCGACGGCGCGTCCACCGACGCCGAAATAGTCGCCCACACCGTCAACAGACTGAAGAACCGGTCGCTCAAGTTCTCGATGGAGGACCCCGACGCGCCGAGCTCGTTCCCGCGCGTCTGGTACATCTGGCGCGGCAACGCGCTGCTGTCGTCCGCGAAGGGCCACGAGTACTTCCTCAAGCACTACCTCGGCACGCACACGAACACGATCGCAGCGGAGGTCGCGAAGCAGGACATCGTGGACGTCGAATGGCGTGACGACATCGAGTGCGGAAAGTTCGATCTGGTCGTGGACCTGAACTTCCGGATGGACTCGTCGGCGCTCTACTCCGACATCGTCCTTCCGGCTGCGACCTACTACGAAAAGAACGACCTCAACTCGACGGACATGCACACGTTCATCCATCCGTTGCAGGCCGCCGTTCCGCCGTGCTGGGAAGCGCGCAACGACTGGGACATCTTCAAGGAGATCGCACGCGAGACCGCGCGCCTCGCCGACCGTTACCTGCCCGAGCCGGTCAAGGACATCGTCATCTCGCCGCTCCAGCACGACACACCTGCCGAGATGGCGCAGCCGACCGTGAAGGACTGGTCGCGCGGAGAGTGCGAGCCAGTCCCCGGCCAGACGATGCCGGGAATGACGGTCGTGATGCGCAATTACCGCGAGCTCTACAACCGGTTCATCTCGCTCGGGCGCAACTACCGCGACAAGGGACTCGCCGTTCACGGCACGCACTACGACGTCGACGACATCTATGACGAATACATGATGAGCCGGCCGGTCGAGACCTGGAACGGAATGACCTATCCCTCGCTCAGCCACGACGTCGACGTCTGCAATGCGATCCTCGCGTTCGCCGCCGAGACGAACGGCGAGCTCGCATATCGCGCCTATGAAGCTGAGTCGAAGAAGACCGGCATCGACCACACCCACCTCGCGGCCGACACCCGTGCCGTCCGGATGACCTTCGACGACGTCATCAGCCGGCCGAAGCGCGTGCTCACGACGCCGTACTGGACGGGCATCACGAACGACGGGCGTGCCTACACTTCGTATGCGCAGAACGTCGAGGAGCTGATCCCGTGGCGGACACTGACGGGCCGCCAGCACCTCTACCTGGATCACGAGACGTACCGCGCGTTCGGCGAGCACCTGCCGACGCACAAGCCGCGCCCCGAGGCCCGCACGATGCGCGACCTCGAGAAGACGCCGTCCGGGCATCAGGCGCTCGTTCTCAACTACCTGACGCCGCACGGCAAGTGGCATATCCACTCGACCTTCGGCGACACGCTGCGGATGAAGACGCTCTCGCGCGGCATCGAGCCGTTTTGGATGAACGACAAGGACGCGGCGATGGCCGGCATCCAGGACAACGACTGGGTCGAGGTCATAAACGACCACGGCGTCGTATGCACGCGCGCTTGCGTGAGTGCCCGCCTGCCTCGGGGGATGGGAATGATCTACCACGCGACGGAGCGCACGCTCTCGGTGCCGAAGTCTCCGGGTCGCGGCGCGCGGCGCGCTGGCGGCCACAACAGTCTCACGCGCGTGCGCCTGAAGCCGCTCTTCATGATCGGCGGATACGCGCAATTCAGCTACGCCTTCAACTACTGGGGGCCGACGGGC
>CAZQBW010000348.1:0-4636 GCA_964591515.1 uncultured Clostridia bacterium | reverse complement strand
CTAGACGGCTCGTCGACCCGAAAGGAGATTCACGACGAGTACGATCGCCGCGATGACGAGCAGGATGTGGATGAGGTTGCCGCCGACTCCACCGATGACTCCGAGCAGCCACAGAACGAGGACGATCATGAGAATTGTCCAAAGCATGACGACTTCTCCTTTGCGGAATGCGTGCGCGACTCGACGCGAACGCGGTTGTTTTTTCCGATTTCCATCAGTTAACGCCGCGAGGGCATTCGATCAGCCGAGTTCCTATGACAGCGCCGACTTCATCGCAGAGCACTCCGACGCAGCTGCGTCAAAGGCCTTGCGCGCGGCGAGATAGCCTTGGGAATTCGCCGAAGAAGTCCGCCCCTCTGCGGCGGATGTGATTTCATTGAGCATGTTTCGCATTGAAGTCAGGAGCCTGCCGTGCACCCCGGCTGCCGCAGGCGGAGGATTCAGGCCCGCGATGCGACTCTCCACGTCCCGGAGTGTGTTGATCGCGCCGGTGACCTGGGCATTGTCCGACGTCTCCGTACGGGATACGCCCTCGCGCCACATCTGCAGCATCGGCTCGACGCTCGACACGTAAGCGGCAATCTCGCGAGAATCCGCGATGCCGCTGTCAGCTGTCGAACTGGGACTTGTGACAGTGGTCGGAGCCGGCGTCGTGATGATGACCGGTGCCGGTGCGGCGGGAGCTGACGCCGGAGGCGCGCTGCCGAGCGGCCGGTGCTCGCGTTCGATCCGCGCGCGCTCGAGCTGGTCCTGGCTCCGGTTCGACTCGCTCCACGCATAAAAGGCGACGCCGACGAGGACGAGTCCGACGATCGTGAACAGAGCCGTCAGGATCTTGGCCTGATCGCTCATTCCGCGATCGACGACCGTCACGGGCGATCTCTCGACGATCGGAGCCACCTGCGCGACAGGCGCGTATTGCGCCTCCGGCTGGACGATGGCAACAGGCGCTACGACGGCTGTCGATACCAGTGCCGCTCCGCACTCTCGACAAACGGTTTCGCCGAGCGAATTGACAGTAGTGCATGACGGACAGGTGAGATTCTGCATTACGGATCCCCCAGTGTTCTTCAAGGATGCGAGTATCGCGCTCACATTGGCGCGATCCGCTCACCAGGGATCAATGCAAGGTTCGGACCACAGCCGTCGAGAATGCGATACGGCGCATTAACGGTACCGATCGCTCACAAACGGCGCGCATTCGCCCATTTTCCGGGGTTCACTCGCGAAAGCGCGCGGAGCTCGAAATTCTCGTTCCGTGTCCGCATTCGAATCGTCGATTCGACCTGCGCCAGTGTACGACTTGCAGACATCGACGGTGGCCGGTTGAGATCCGGAACACGATCTACAGCTCGAGTCGCGCCTGAATTCTCTCGCGTCGAGCGCGGCTCATCTTGAGCTCAGTGCCGTCGTCGAGCACGACGACGTACTCGCCGTAAGCGTCGGCGCGCAACTCCTTCACACGATCGGCGTTCACGATCGTCGACCGATGTATACGCAGAAAGAGCTCGGGATCCAGCTTGGCCTCGAGCGCATTGAGCGACTCACGCAGGAGGTGCTCCTTCGCTCCGGCGTGAAGCTGCACGTACGAGCCGGCCGCCTCGATCCAATCGATCTCGGCCACCTTCAGGAACGTGACGCGGCTTGCCGACTTGACCAGAACGCGCGACAGGAACCGGTTGGGCCGCTCCCGCTCGCGTTCGGCCAGCAGTGCCAGCAACCGCTCACTTAGTGCGCGGACTTCGCGGTGCTCCACCTCGAGCTTGGCCTGCGCGAGCGCGGTCGCGAACCGAGCGTCCGTGAACGGCTTGAGCAGGTAGTCGAACGCGTGCACCTCGAACGCCTTGAGCGCGTAGGCGTCGAATGCCGTCACGAAGACGATGACGGGCGTAGTCCCGTCGTCGAGGCTGGCGAGCACATCGAAACCATCCAGCTCGGGCATCTGAATGTCGAGAAAGACCAGATCGGGCGAGAGCGTGTGAATCGCGTCGACCGCTTCGGTGCCGTTCGCGCACTCCGAGACGATGTCGATGTCGGGATCGGCATCGAGCAGTATCCGGAGCGTCTGGCGCGCCAGCGGCTCGTCGTCGACGATTATCGTCTTGATTCGCTGGCTCATGAGTTGCGGAGCGGGATGGCGAGCGCAGTCTCTACGCCTCCGGTGGCGCGGTCATGCACGTCGAAGCGGAACGCGTCGCCATACAGTTGTTCGAGTCGGGCACGCGTGTTGGCGAGACCGATGCCGCCGCCGTTGCCCGACGGCGATTTGGCGGCGAGCCCCGGACCGTCGTCGAGAACCGAAAGTCTGAGCCAGTCGCCGTCAGCGCGTGCGCGAATTGTCACAGTGCCGGCCACGGCCCGGTTCGCGATGCCGTGTCGCAGGGCATTCTCGACTAGGGGCTGCAGGACGAGGTTCGGGACGAGCGCGCCGAGTGTCTCGGGCGAGGCATCGACGTCGACCGAGAGTCGGTCCGGGAAACGCATTCGCTGGATGTCGAGGTAGCGGCCGATGAACTCGAGCTCTTCCTCGAGCGGTACTTCCTGCCGGCCCGAGTTGTCGAGCGAAGCCCGCAGCAGATCGCTGAGGCCGGCGATCATGTTCGTCGCGGCCGCATTCTGTCCGTTCCGGATGAGCCCGGCGATTCCGTGCAGCGTGTTGAAGAGAAAGTGCGGCTGGAGCTGCGCGCGCAATGCCTCGAGTTGCGCCGAGGCCAGCTGATTCTCGAGCTGCGTCGCTCGGGTGTAGTTGTCGTAGGCGTAGGTCACGCCGACTATCGCGCCGTAGACGAGGATGTGCAGATGGAAGGTGTAGGTCATCCCGAGACAGAGTTTCCAGAACGGCCACGGCGGGCCCTCTCCGCTCGTCATCGTCAGCTTGACGACGATCGCCGACAGGACGATCTGCGCGCTGGCCACGAGCAGGCTGGCCACGACATGAATGGCCACCGCGCGAAGCCGGTGCGGACTGGTCATGCGGATGCGGCGAGCCAGCCAGACGACGACCGGCGTGGCCGCGGCCCACAGGTACCATTGCCCGAGCTGCTGCGCGAGACCCTGCGTCCAGTCGAAGGTCCGACCTTCGAGCTCGGTCATCAGGTAGATGTGGCTCGTCGTGATGAGCGCCACACCGGTCCACAGCCCGACGACGAGCAGCGCGATCTTGAGGATTGAGCGGTTCATTGGCCGAGAGGCGGAGTATATGCCAGTCCACGAACGGCCGATGCGGAACCGATCCGGATGCGGATCGGCTCCGCAGTTCGTCGTGGCCAGTCGCTAGCGCGAAGCCACGCGGCGAGTCCCGGCGCGTTCGAGCCGAACGACGACGCCGAGCGTCGACGTGGAAGCGTCGAGGACGGTGACCATCGCCTTCGCCGTCCAGGCGCCTCCCTTCTCGTCGGAGAACGACCATGCGCTCTCGAGCCCGTTGTCCTTCGACTCGGTCGCCGTTGTCCGCTTCCAGGTCTCGGCAAGCTTTGCTTCGACGACCTTGGCCAGCGTCTCGGCCGACATCTCTGGACGCGTCGCCCAGGTCTTCACCCACGAGTCGCTGTCACCGGTGTTGCCGACGCAATGCCAGTAGATGGAATCCGGGAGGGGGAACCCATCTTGGCCGAGCATCTTTCGCAGGTGACGATCGGCGAGGTTGGCGCGCGCATAGTGCGCTTCGGGTCGCCAGTCGTATTCCATCCCGAGCGCCGCACTCTGTGCGACGCCGCGTCCCGCGAGCCGCTCGATGAGGTGCAGCGAGCCATCGATGCCCGACGAGATGCCGGCGGTCGTGATTATCTTTCCGTTGTCTACGAAGCGCTCGTCATAGACGACGCGACACGATGGAACGGCCTTCTGCAGGTCGTCGATCATGCTGTGGTAGGTCGTGGCCGTCTGGCCGTCGAGCAGTCCCGCTTCCGCGAGGAAGAACGCGCCGTTGCAGACCGACATCACCACCTCGGCGTCGCGCGCGGTCGCCTGCACCCACTTCACTACCTCGGGTCTGGAGATGTGCGGATTGACGCCGCCGCCGGGAAGCACGAGTACGCTGGTCTTCGGGCAGTTCGCGAAGGTGTAAGTCGGCGTGACGACCATGCCCATCGCCGTCGTTATCGGGCCAGGCTTCTCGGCGACGGTGTAGATGTTGAACATCGGTCCGTTGTCCCACGCGTGGCCGAACGTCTCGTACGGTCCCGTATAGTCGACGATCTGAACGCCGTCGAAGAGGAAGATCGCGAGATTGCGCGGCGCCGGCCCCGGCTTCGCGGTCTGATCGCCCGCAGCACCGGACCAGACCGGCGGCACGAGCATGAATGCCATCAGCAGGAAGTGACTGAGCATCGACATCGGGTTGTACTCCTTCGTGTTATCGGCTCGTCAAAGGCGGAATCCGCCTGACGGAGCGATCCTACGCACGATCGAAGACTCGCCAACGACGTTGTTGCGAACCGCCTGCTGGGTGTTGCGAACGGTCGAATGTCGGGGCGAATGGGAAACCAGGCGGGCTCAGTTCTTGCGCGAAGTGCCTTGGAGTGCGGCGTGAAGCGCCGCTTTGGATTCCGTGGATCGCAACTTGTCAGGTCGTGAACCCAGATCCAAAGCGGCGCTTCACGCCGCAACGACCGCGGAGCGGTCGAAGGAAATAGCC
>CAZQBW010000347.1:0-4639 GCA_964591515.1 uncultured Clostridia bacterium | reverse complement strand
CGAGACCGGACAGGCGCCGGCGTGCTTCCACTCGTGCGTCGGCCGCATCCGCTACATCGGCGTGCTCCTCTACGACGCCGACAGAGTGCCGGGTGCGATGACGGTACCGAACGAGGGCCTAGTCGAATCGCAGCGATCCACGATTCTCGATCCCCACGACCCCGAGGTCGTCGCCGCCGCGCGCGCGAACGGCATCAGCGACGAGTTCATCGAGTCGGCCCAGCAGTCGCCGATCTACAAGTACGTCATCGAATGGGGCCTCGCCTTGCCGCTACACGTCGAGTTCCGCACGATGCCGATGCTCTTCTACGTGCCGCCCCTCCTGCCGGTCAGCGGACGCTCGACGTCGGGCGTCTATGCAAACGACGGCGACGCGTTCTTCACGGATCTCGAGCGCGCCCGCATGCCAATCGAATATCTCGCAAGCCTTTTCAGCGCCGGAAACGTGCCGATTGTCGAGCAGGTGCTGCGAAAGCTGATGGCCATTCGCGTATTCAAGCGCGCCCAGGACATGGAAGACACTTCCCCCGAGACGGTGGCCCGGCTGCTCCGTGACGCGGGACTCACTGCGGAGACCGCGGAAGCCATCTACCGGATGACGGCGCTCGCTACGACCGACGACCGTTACGTCCTTCCGCCGATCCAGCGCGAAGAATACGTCGACGGATTCGACGACGGGCCAGCGATTGCGAAGGGCGAAGTCGGCCTCGGATTCGTCCAGATCGCACGGAGGGGAGCATGAGCACGGTGGCCACCAGCAAGTCGATCGATGATGCCCGCCGCGTCGATCGAGCCGATCTCGTCCGCGCCCTCGTGTCGATGGCGCCGCTCTTCGAGTATCCGACCGCCAATCTGTCGGCGGATGTGTTCAGCTGCCGGCGGCAGCTCGCATCCCGGTGGCCAGAGGCGGCCGAGCTGCTCACGCCGTTTCTCATGTGGACGCTCAACGAGCCCGCCGACGTGCTCGAGGAGCGCTACACGCGAACATTCGATATTTCGGCCGTCTGCGCGCCCTACGCCGGAGTGCACATCTTCGGCGAAGAGAGCTTCGCGCGAGGCGAGCTCATGGCCAGGCTTCGCGACTCTTTCGACATGCTCGGCTTCGACGCGGGAGTCGAGCTCCCGGACCACATCGCCATATTGCTTCGGTTCGCCGGAATACTCGACGACGAGTCGTTCGACGAGCTCGTCGAGTACTGCCTGACTCGCTTCGTGTCTACGATGGCGAAGCGTTTCGCGCCACTCGAAAACCCGTACCGCGAGCCGGTCTCCGCCCTGAACCTCGTTGTCGGAGACGCCGCGACCCACGGAGGCAGACCATGATCGACACGTTTCTGCTCGTCGGACTTCCGTATCTCGCGCTCGTCCTGTGCGTGGTCGGTACGATAGTGCGATTCCGGCGGACGCCTTACAGCGTTTCGGCCCTTTCGTCGCAGTTCCTCGAGCACCGCACGCTCAAGTGGGGCTCGGTGCCCTGGCACGCGGGCATCGTCGTGATTCTGCTCGCACACCTGTTCGTATTCGCGTTTCCGGGCGTTTGGAGGGCAGTCACCGCGAACGCCACGGCACTCGTTGCGATCGAGACGATCGGCGTCGCACTGGCCTTCCTGTGCCTGGGCGGAATGCTCGTCCTGATCGTGCGACGAATGGTGTCGTCGCGCGTCCAGGCGGTGACGACGAACATCGACCTCGTCGTCCAGGGGCTGCTCCTCGTGCAGATCGTTCTCGGACTCGGCGTCGCGCTCAGCTACCGATGGGGAGCGGCCTGGGCTCCCGGAACGGTCGTTCCGTACCTGTGGAGCATCGTCACCTTCCAGCCGGACGTGACGTTCGTCTCGGAGATGCCAGGGCTCGTCAAGGCCCACATCGCCGGAGCCTGGGTCATCATCGGCCTCATTCCCTTCTCGCGACTGATTCACATGTTCACGGTGCCGCTGCAGTACCTGATGCGTGCGCCCCAGGTCGTCGTCTGGGGCAACCTCGCCCGCGTTCGCAAGGTCGCTGCCGACAAGCTGGTCGCGTCGCGACGACTGTTCATCACGGGGACCATTGCCACGGCATCAGGGGTGGGCCTGCTTGGCATCGGCGTCCTCGACAAGTTCGCACGCTACTTCCAGGGCCCGAAGCTGACCGAGGCGCAGCGCGCAGACCTGCTGGAGGAGCGGCTGGTGCGGGTCAACGCGACTGCGCAGCAACGCGAGCTCGAGCTCGAGCGCCTGCGCAGCCAGTTCATTGCCGTCGGTCCGCTGGCCCAGCTCGACCCGAAGAAGGGACAGTACTTCATCGATTACGACATGCGGCCGGCGCTCGCCTTCAAGGGTGAAGACGGCATGCCCATCCTCATCTCCGCCAAGTGCACGCACCTCGGATGCACGGTCGCGAGCGAGATGAACGACCAGGGACAGATCCTCTGCCCGTGCCACATTTCCTACTTTGACGTGAAGACCGGCGTGCCGAATCCGGGAGCTCCGGCAAAGGCACCGCTTCCGCACCTCGACTGGGTGCTGATGGACGCGGCCGGCGCCGTCGTCGGTCGCAGCACCGAGCCGCCGGCCATACCGGCGAGCGAGCTCGCCGCGTGCACGGTATTCATCCCGAAGCGAACGACCGAGGAGGCGTGATGAACGCAGTGTCGAGACTCTCCGCCCTTGCCGGCTTCGTGGCCGATCGATTCCCGGTCGACAAGATGAACGTCGCGTCGATGATCGGGAAGAAGGTGGTGCCCGTCCATCGGATGAGCTGGGCTTACTACCTCGGCGGACTGACGATGTTCTTCTTCGTCGTGCAGGTCGCCACCGGTCTGATGCTGCTCTTCTACTACGAGCCGACGGTGAGCGACGCGCACGCCTCGGTCGAATACCTCACCAACCACGTGAGCGGCGGAGCGTTGATCCGCAACATGCATGCGTGGTCGTCGTCCGCAATGATCTTCTGTGTCCTGGCGCATCTCATCACGACGTTCGCGATGAAGGCCTTCGAGAAGCCACGCGAAATCATCTGGCTGAGCGGCGTCCTGATGCTGTTCATGACGTTCGGCTTCGGATTCACGGGCTACCTGCTGCCGTGGAATCAGATTGCCGTGAACGCGACGAAAATCGGCCTGCAGTCGATAGAAGAAATCGGCGCATACTTGCCCGCCAACCTCGCGACGCTGCCCGCGACGATCAAGGAGACTATCCAGGGCGAGGCCACCGTCGGACAGGCGACTCTCAGCCGGTTCTACGCGATCCACGTCGTCGTGCTGCCGCTGCTGACGCTCGGGATGCTCGGGATGCACGTCTTCGGAATTCAGCTCCACGGCATGAGCCGGGGCACCGAGAGTCTCAAGATCCGGTTCGAGAAGTTCTTTCCCGACTTCGTCATCAAGGATCTTACGGCCTGGGGCGTCGTCTTCTTCGTGCTGTTCGTCGTTGCGATCTGCCTGCCGTTCGAGTCGTTCTTCTCGTACACGCTTGCCGAGCCGTACAACGCGCTCGGATCGACTCCGGAGGGGATCAAGCCCGAGTGGTACTTCTTCTTCGTCTACTACCCCCTCGAGCTGCTGCCGTTCTGGGTGATCATTCTGGCGAGCAATGCCGCGGCACTCGTGCTGCTGGCGGCTCCCTGGATCTTCCGCGGAACGAGCCGGAAGACGCTCAGGGCCCTCGCCATTGCCGGCGCCGCATACCTGATCGTCATCACGATCTTCGGGCAGCAGATCTACAACGCCATCAAGGGAGGCCAGTGATGCGAACGCGACGCACTGTTCCCATATTCGCGCTGTCCGTAGTGATCGGGGCAGGGTTCATCGGCGATGCGAAAGCGTATCCCGAGTTCCAGAAGTACACGCAGGCGAACTCTGGCCGAGTCACGAACTGCGCGATGTGTCACGTCAACTCGGACGGTCCTGAAGGCGCGGGTCACGGACAGATCGGAAGTCTCAAGGCCGACGGTCTCGAGAGGCTCGGTAGGGCGCGCGCGGCGTTCGAGCCGGGCGCAGACGTCGACAGTCCGATCCTCAACGGGTTTGGCAACACGATCGTGCGCACGATCGGCAAGTCGAAGGTCCTCGAGTTGCGGTCGCGGCCCGGGGATCTGGCGGCATTGCTAGATCAGGCGAGCGATCTCGACAGTGACGGCATTCCGGATGCCCGGGAGTATGCCGAGGGCACGCATCCGCTGCAGGCCGGGAGCGGGGATCCGTGGTCGCTGTTCGTGACGAATTTCCGGAGGTCCGGCTTCCACGTCGGCGCAATCTTCGTGGCGTCGCTGCTGACGATGTACGGGCTGGCGAACCTGCTGCGAGGTTGGCACGCCGCAGCGGCTGCGACGGACGCGGAGGAAGGGTCGAGCAACCACGCGTAGTCGCCACGAGCAATGCGCGAAGCGCTTTGGAGTGCGGCGTGAAGCGCCGCTCTGGGTTCGAATCCAAAGCGGCGCTTCACGCCGCACTCGACCGCGGAGCGGTCGAAGGAAATAGCCGTGGGTCGCGGGCGCGAGTGCAACGAGCACACGCGACCCGCGGTACCGCCGCCCACCTCGGTCCGACCGCGGAGCGGTCGCATCGTCAGTCCCAGCGATAACGTGCGTCGTAGGCGATACCGCGCCCGTCGTCGTGTTGCTTTCCATTCTGAAGACAATGCGACCGCTCCGCGGTCGG
>CAZQBW010000346.1:0-4656 GCA_964591515.1 uncultured Clostridia bacterium | reverse complement strand
TGCTCACGCTCCTTGCCGTGCCGGTGTTCTACTCGATCTTCGAGGACATCCGCGAAGTGCGGTTCGGACGGCGCATACGTTTGTCGAAGTGGGGCCGCGTGGTTTTCAACGAACCCGGCCGCTGGAGTGAGTCCATGAAGCGCACGATTGCAGTCATTGCCACGCTCTCCGCCGTCCTCGCCGCCACTGTGCCGTCGGTACGTGCACAGTCCGGCGCCGCTCTGGCCTCCCCGTCCTTGTCAGAACCGGGAGCGGTAGCGACCGGGTTGTCTTCAGCACCGGATTCGCCAGGGGACACGCCAGTCCTCTCTGTCGCCCAGGATCCGGCACAGGCGCCAATTGCCCGTGAGCCCCGCGTCCTCATTCCCGAGGCCCGAATCGGCGTCGACGAGAGCAATCCGCTGCCGATCTCGCTCGCGACGGCAATCGAGATGGCGCTCGTTCGAAACCGCGACATCGAGGTCGAACGCATCACGACCGAGCAGACCCAGTTGCAGGTCGACGTCGCCCGCGGTGCCTTCGATCCGCTGTTCCGCTCGACGATGTTCTACGAGAACCGGCTCGCTCCCGTGGCAAGCTCGATCGGCGGCAATCCGTCCGGCATCACCCGCTCGCACGCAGTGAGCGCTTCCGCGGGCCTGTCGAAGCTCTTCGACTACGGAACCGTGATCGATGGCAGCTTCTCGCAGGTGCGCAGCGACACCGACAACATCTTTCTCGTGATCAATCCGCAGTATCAGTCGGACCTGGTGCTCAACTTCCGCCAGCCGCTTCTGCGAAATCGAGGCAGTAACGAGGCCTCGAGGCGACTGCGCGTCGCGCGCGCCCAGGTGGACCTCAGCGATGCCCTGTTCCGGCAGAAGGTCATCGAGACCGTGGGCGCGGTGCAGCGGGCCTACTGGGATCTCGAGTTCGCGCTCAAGGGCGTGACGGTCGCCCGGGAATCCGTCGGTCTCGCTGAAACGCAGATCGGGCGACTCCGGCGACTCGTCCAGGAAGGCATCAGCGCCCCGGTCGAGATCGTCCAGGTCGAAGCGGAGCTCGAGCGGCGACGTCAGAACCTGCTCTCGACGATCGAGCTCGTCACCCTGACCGAGAACACGCTCAAGTCGCTCATTCTCTCGGAACGCGCCAACGATGAATGGAACCGCCCGCTCGTTCCGACCGACAGCGCGCGCGTCGTCCCGGTCACGTGGACCATCGACGACGCCGTGAAGACTGCCATCGAGAACCGGCCCGAGCTCGCGCAGCTCCGCACGCGCGAAGAGATCAACAACATCGATCTGACGTTCTTCCGCGGACAGACGAAACCGCAAGTCGACCTGGTCGCAAGCTACGGGTCGACGGGACTCGCGGGAACTGCGACGCTGAGGGGGAACCCGTTCAACACGCAGAACGAAGTCCTTTATGGCCGGGTGAACCAGCTGTCGCTGCTCGCCGGTCTAGATCCGCTCGTGGCTCCCACGTCGCAGGGAGTGGCGCCGGTACTGGTCGGAGGCTACGGAAAGAGTCTCGAGAATCTCTTCTCGCAGGATTTTCGTACTGTCCGCGTGGGCATAGAGATTGGATGGAACGTGACGAACCGGATCGCAGAGGCGAACCTGGGCATAGCCGAGGCCGAGGGTCGAAAGATCGCGGCCCAGCGCCAGGCGCTCGAGCAGCGCGTCGAGCGCGAGGTCCGCAACGCACTGCAGGTCGTCCAGTCGGCGCGCCAGAAAGTTGAAGCTGCGAAGGCAGCGCGAGAGGCTTCTGAGGTGCAGTTGCAGAGTGAACAGCGGCGGTTCGAGGCGGGTCTGTCGACCACGTACTTCGTGCTCGAGCGTCAGAACGCCCTGTCGGAAGCGCGGGCGCGAGAGATCTCGACCCTGACGGAATTCAACAAGGCACTCTCGGAGCTTCAGCGCTTCGTGGGTGTGACATTGTCCGCCAACGCCATCGAGATGTCGGACGTGAAGGGGGCCACCCACCAGTGAGCTCAGACACTGCAGTGGCGCCGAGCGGTCGTTCGACCGCTTCGCTGCGCATGGAATCGAACGTGCCGATGCTTCCGCTGTCGCGAAGGCAGCGGATTCTCGTCACGCTCGGCGTGATGGTCGGAATGTTTCTCGCGGCAATGGAGTCGACGGTCGTGAGCACCGCGATGCCGACCGTCGTCGCGACGCTCGGCGGGATCGAGCGATTCAGCTGGGTCTTCTCGGGCTACCTGCTGACGGCGACGATCACAATGCCGCTGTGGGGCAAGCTGTCTGACCTCTACGGCCGCCGGACGATGTACCAGATCGGAGTCGCCGTCTTCCTCGTCGGTTCGTTCCTGTGCGGCGCGGCGATGACGATGAACCAGCTCATCGCGTTCCGGGTGGTCCAGGGCATCGGCGCCGGCGCGCTCGTGCCGATCGCGCTGACGATCATCGGCGAGATCTACACCGTTCGCGAGCGAACTCGCATGCAGGGGGTATTCTCGAGCGTCTGGGGAATCGCGAGCATCATCGGACCGCTCGCGGGCGGGTACATCACCGAGACTTTCTCGTGGCGCTGGGTATTCTTCATCAACCTGCCGTTCGGGATCGTCGCCGCCATCATCATCGGCATGTTTCTGACCGAGCCGGCGCGGACCACGCGTCCCTCGATCGACGTCGCAGGCGCGGTGTCGCTGACCGCGGCGATCACGCTCGTGCTGATCGGCCTGACCGAAGGCGCGCAGTTCTTCGGCTGGATGCATCCGGCCACTCTGGGTGCGTTCGCACTGGCCGGACTGCTGCTCGTCGCGTTCGTGGCCATCGAGAAACGGGCGACGGATCCGATCGTTCCGATGGATCTCCTGCAGGGACGGGTGATTGCGATTTCCACGATCTCCGGAATTCTCGTCGGCATGGCCCTTTTCGGGACGATGGCGTTCATCCCGCTCTTCGCTCAGGGAGTTCTCGGCGTCTCGGCGACGACCGCCGGCTCGGCGCTGACGCCGCTGCTGCTCTGTTGGGTGCTGGCGTCGGTCGTGGGCGGCCGGATCATGCACGCGACGGGATTGCGAAATACGGTCGCGCTCGGTCTCGGGCTCGTCATGGCCGGGTTCTTCATTCTCACCACGTTCGGCAAGGGCTCGTCGATGCTCTGGCTGATGGCGGATCTGGGGTTGATGGGCGCCGGAATGGGACTCTCGGTCTTCACGCTTCTCGTCGCCACGCAGGCGTCGGTCGAGCGCGAGCGGCTGGGAATCGCCACGTCGCTCACGATGTTCGCGCGGACGATCGGCGGATCGATCGGCGTGTCGGTGCTCGGTTCGCTGCTCGCGTCCGGGCTCGCAACCCGAATGCTGGCGGCAGGAGTGGCACCGGGCACGCTCGATCCGAATCGTCTGCTCGAGCCGGCGGCGCGCGCCACTCTCTCGGCCGAGTCGGTCGAGCTCATGTCGACGGCGCTCGACGGTTCGCTGCACATCGTCTTCTGGATCGGGGCAGTCGTTGCCGCGGCGGCGTTCCTGACGGCGTTCATGCTGCCAAAACGGCTGACTGGCGACGTGTCGTTGCGGCCTGCCGCGGCCGATTGACGACGGCGGCAAGTCGTCTGGTAGGCTACGCGGCCGAGCCACCAGATAACTTTCCGACCCGGAGCCGAACGCCACGATGAGCACGCCGTACGCCGAGACGCACGAAACCCGCCGACTGACAACGCCCGAGGCCGAAGCCATGCTCGGCGTGAAGATTCCGTGTCTGGACATCGGGTTCGTCTATCTCGTGGATTACATGGGCGGCGACGCCTCTATCGTGCAGGCGGCGCGCGTGAGCTACGGGATCGGAACGAAGACGGTCAACGAGGACCGCGGGCTCATCCGTTACCTGATGCGCCACCAGCACACGACTCCGTTCGAGATGGTCGAGATGAAGTTCCACCTGAAGCTGCCGATCTTCGTGGCGCGTCAGATGATCCGGCATCGCACGGCGAACGTGAACGAGTATTCGGGCCGCTACTCGGTGATGCCTGACGAGTTCTACCTGCCGCCGGTCGAGCACGTGACGAAGCAGTCGGCGACGAACCGCCAGGGAGGCGGCGATCCCGTGACGCCCGACGAAGCCGCGGAAGTGCTGGGGATACTCGAAGGCGAGCAGCGCGCGGTCCGCGAGGGATACGAACGGATGCTCGAGCTCGACATCCGGCGCGAACTGGCGCGCGTGAACCTCGGCGTCGCGCAGTACACGGAGTGGTACTGGAAGAACGACCTGCATAACCTGTTCCGCTTCCTGATGCTGCGGATGGACGACCACGCGCAGTACGAGATCCGGGTGTACGCCGAGGCGATGGCAAGGATAGTGAAGGCCGTAGCGCCGGTGGCGTGGGAAGCGTTCGAGGACTATGTGCTCAAGGCGCGGAAGTTCTCGGGACTCGAGATGGAGACGCTCGAGCGGCTGTTGTCGGGCGAGCGGAACGGCTGGCCGGGCGAGGACGAGATCACGGCGGCGATGCCTGAGGTCTGGCGGCAGCGAAGGTCGGACGGCGAGCTCAAGCGCAACCGGGAGCGGGACGAGTTCCTCGAGAAGCTGCGGGAGATCCGGAAGGGCTGAGAGCTTCGAGGCATTGCGCGAAGCGCTTTGGAGTGCGGCGTGAAACGCCGCTTTGGATCGATCCAAAGCGGCGCTTCACGCCGCACTCCAAAGCGCTTCG
>CAZQBW010000345.1:0-4661 GCA_964591515.1 uncultured Clostridia bacterium | reverse complement strand
GAGCGAGTCCTGTTGATCCTCGGGAAGACCCGAGAATCCTGTCCACTTTCCCATCGCAGAAGGCGTCAGCCGGCGAGCATCGTCGACAATCGCTCGACCGCAGCAAGCAGGTCGGGAGACTCATCGACGACCGGCGCCATTGGATCGTTCTTCCTTCGCGTCAATCGCGCAGGAACGGTCCTGATCGTGAATTTCGTGGGGTCGAGCCCGCGCTTGACCTCGTTCCAGCCCAGTGGCGTCGAGACGGTCGCACCCGGCACGGGCCGTACCGAGAACGGGGCAACGATGAGCTTGCCGTGGCCGTTCTGCAGAAAGTCCACGTAGACGCGGCCCTTGCGTTTCGGTATCGCACGCTCGATCGTCGCGATGGCCGGGAGGCGCTTGACGATGACGGTCGCCAGAAACTCGGCGAAGTGTCTGCACTGCTCGAAGGTGAGCTGTCGCCCGAGCGGAACGAGCACGTGCAGCCCGGTCGAGCCCGAGGTCTTCGGATACGACGGCAGCCCGATCTCATCGCAGAGCGCGCGAATCGCGAGCGCGATCTTCACCACGTCCGTGAACGCCGCGCCTTTCGGATCGAGATCGAGCACGCACCAGTCAGGTTGCTCGAGCGAATCGACGCGGCTTGCCCAGACGTGCAGCGGAATCGTGCCGAGGTTTGCGAGATAGACGAGCGCCTCTTCGTTGTCGCAGATGAAGTAGTCGATGTCGCGTTCCGAGCCCTCGCTCCATATGCGCTTTCGCGGGAGCCAGTCAGGCGCCGACGGCGGCGCGTCCTTCTGGAAGAAGTTCTTGCCGTTGATGCCATCCGGGTAACGGACCATGACCACCGGCCGGTCGCGGAGATAGGTCAAAAGCCACGGCGAGATTCTTCGGTAGTACTCGATCAGGTCGCCCTTCGTGTACCCCTCGTCGGGCCAGAAGACCTTGCCGAGGTTCGACACCGCAACTTTGGGCGTCGATTTCTCGATGAGTCTCGGCGGATCCGGAGCAGGATCGTGCGCAGACGGCAAGGAACACTCCTCGGGGCCCTTGTCGGTGCGAAGGCGCACGAACACGGGATGTCGCAGGTGGCCGTCATTCGTTTGCTCCCGATAGCGAACCTCGGCGACGAGCTTCGGCTCGACCCAGACGTTGTCCCGGCCGGTGGGCAGCGTTCCCGCCATTGACGGCCTGGTGACCCGGGCCGGCTCAAGTCGCTGGCGAAGGTCCTCGAGGTCGCGGTCAGAGAATCCCGTGCCCACCTTGCCGGCGTATCGATACCCACCGCCGTCCCGCACTGCCAAGTGCAGTGCGCCGATCCCGACACGCCCCCGCTTCGGCGACGTATAGCCGACGACGGCGAAATCGCCCGTCTTCGCGAACCGCAGCTTGAGCCAGTCCGACGAGCGTCTTCCGACGTACCTCGAGTCGGCGCGCTTGGCCATTATTCCCTCGAGCCCAAGCTCCTGTGCAGCCGCTGCCATGTCTTCGCCGCGTCGCTCGATGTGGTCGACGTAGCGCACGGCACCCGTCGTCGGCAGCACATCGCGAAGGAGCTGCTTGCGCGTTGCGAGCGGCAGCGAGCGCAGGTCGTATCCCTCGAAGCCGAGCAGGTCGAAGACGTGCAGGATGGCCGGAGACTCGATGGCGGCTCGCTCGATGTCACGGGTTCGTGAAAGCTGCGCGCGCTGCTGCAGACGCTGGAAGCTCGGCCGATGCAACTCGTCGTTGACGACGATTTCACCGTCGAGGACGATCGATTCGTACGGCAGCTTGCCAAGGGCGCGCGCAATCTCGGGAAAGAGGGCCGTCGCATTGCTTCCGCGCCTGTAGAACAGCTGCGACACACCACGCTGTGCCGACGCGATCAGGCGATATCCGTCGTACTTGATCTCGAAGAACCAGCCGTCGGCGGTGAACGGTTTGTCGGCTACTTCCGCGAGCATGATGGCGAGCTTCGACGGATCGACTGGATCTTTTGGCGCATGCAGACGATCGAGCTTCCGGCGAAGCTGGCCTGCGCGCTTGCTGCCCGCGCGGAGCTCCTCGACGCGCAATCCGCTCAGGACCGACTCTTCGGGAGGCTCGGGCGAGCCCGAATATTCATCCTTGTGCTTGATGAGCAGCCATTCCGTCTTCGAGTCCTTGAGTCGCACGAGCGTCCAGACTCCGCGGAGCTTGTAGCCGTCGAGCGAGAAGAGCAGCTTGCCCTTCTTGAGTCCGGCCTCGAAATCCTCGAGTGGCGTCCACTTTCCGCGGTCCCACACGATGATCTCGCCGGCGCCGTAGTTGCCGGCGGGGATGACCCCCTCGAAGTCGGCGTAATCGACCGGGTGATCCTCGGTCTGGGCTGCGAAGCGCTTCTCGTTCGGATCGTACGACGGACCCTTGGGCACGGCCCACGACATCAGGACGCCGTCCCATTCGAGCCGAAAGTCGAAGTGCAGCCGCGTCGCCGCGTGCTTGTGGACGACGAACAGATGCGTGTCCGTCGTTGAGACGGCGGAGAACGGTTCCGGTGTGGCTCCGGGCCGGCGCTTGGCGCGGTAGGTTTCGAGTCGGTCTTTCCGCTCGGCCATGTCGTGGACCAAACCCCTCTGAAATTAATACTTGCAACGCAACGCGAATCCGGCTCACCATGCATACCGCATTTCCCCGCCACGTTACAGCAACCCGCTGGTCGGCATGTGGAGCATTCCGGCACGTGGCACAGCTCATGCACTTCACCTCTCGGAGCGACGCGAACCGTCACGGTTCGTACGGCACACGGACGGCCAATCGCTCACGCTCGTCATTGGAGTACGCACATGGCACGCTCAATCGGCTCGGCAACGGTGTCCTTCGGTCTGGTCTCGATTCCGATCAAGCTCTACACGGCGACGGACTCGAAGGGCTCGATTTCGTTCAACCTTCTGCACAAGAAGGACGGATCGCGCCTGAAGCAGCAGTACGTCTGCATCAAGGAGAACACGGTCGTCGAACGTGACGACATGGTGAAGGGGTACGAATTTGCCAAGGATCGCTACGTGGTGTTCACGACCGAAGAGCTCAAGGAGCTCGAAGAGAAGGCGAGCCAGACGATCGAGATCACCGAGTTCGTGCCGGTGACCGAAGTGGACCCCGTGTATTACGACAAGGTCTATTACCTCGGGCCCGACAAGGGCGGCGACAAGCCGTACATGCTGCTGGCCAAGGCGATGCACGAGAGCGGCCGTGTGGCGATCGGCAAATACGCGGCGCGCGGCAAGCAGTTCATCGTGATGGTCAGACCCACCGCGGACGACCGTCTCGTAATGCAGCAGCTCCACTATGCGGACGAGGTGCGCTCGGCCAAGGACATCGATGTCGGCAAGGCGGAAGTAAAGGAGCAGGAGCTCAAGCTCGCACTGCAGCTGATCGATCAGATCGCGGTCGAGACGTTTGATCCGACGCGTTACGGGGATGAGGTGCGCGACCGGATCAAGGAGCACATCGATCGCAAGATCGCTGGCGAGGAGATCCAGGTCGCCGACGGCGAAAGGCCTCAGGCCCAGATCATTGATCTCATGGACGCCCTGAAGGCGAGCCTTGGCAAGAAGGCGCCGGCAGCGCCCGTCGCCAAGCGCGCGGCCCGTACGCAGACCGCTGCGGCAAAGAGCAAGAAGACAGCGAAGGGATGATCGGGACGGGGTATTCGTCGGCGGAAGTCGCCGAGTTACTCGGCGTAACGCCATCCCGAATACGGTCGTATGTGGCGGCAGGCTTCGCACAGCCCGTGCGAAGCGGCCGCCACCTTGTCTTCAGTTTCCAGGACATCGTGCTGCTTCGCACGGCCAAGGGCCTGCTCGACGCCCGGATCCGGCCAGCGAGGATCAAGCGCGCGCTTCGAAGGCTTCGCGAGACGCTTCCCGATGGGAGGCCACTCGCGGGAATTGCTATCCACGCAGATGGAACGCGAATCGTAGTGCGCGACGGGGCACAAACGTTCGACCCGGAGTGCGGTCAGACGCTGTTCGACTTTGACGTCAAGGAGCTGTCGGCTGGCGTCACACCTATTCTCGAGCGCGCGACGCAGCAGTCGGCCCGTGACACGGGATCCGCCGAGGATTGGTTCGAGGAGGGAGCGCGATTCGAGACGTCGTCGAGCGCGAATGCCGAGACGGCGTACCGTCGTGCGATCGAGCTCGATCCGGGCCACGTGGATGCCCACGTCAACCTTGGGCGGCTCCTGCACGAGGAAGGGAAGCTCGAGGAGGCCGAGGCGCACTATCGCAAGGCGCTCCAGGCTTCGCCGGACGACCACGTCGCGTGGTTCAACCTCGGAGTCCTGCTGCAGAGCCGTGGAAAGCGCAAGGCGGCGTTGCTGGCGTACCAGAATGCGCTTGCCGAGAACCCTGCCTCGATCGAAACGCACGTCCAGATCGCGAAGCTCTTCGAGCAACTTGGGAAGCGCACCGATGCCGTCCGCCACCTGAAGATCGTTCGCGCGCTTTCGCAATGAGTCTTCAAGATGGCGTGGCCGTACAGAGAGCACAGAGTCACAGAGAGCACAGAGTGCGGTGTTCTGTTCTACGTGCTCTCTGTGACTCTGTGCTCTCTGTATGGCTATGCCATCTTGCCGAACGTTGACGGTGGAGGCTGCGTCGGCCTACTGAACGACCGCGGAGCGGTCGAAGGAAATAGCCGTGGGTCGCGCGCGG
>CAZQBW010000344.1:0-4674 GCA_964591515.1 uncultured Clostridia bacterium | reverse complement strand
AGAGTGCTCGCGACCTCTTCGCCGGACTGCCCAGTGGGCGATCTGAGGCGGTTGTACAGGAGCGCGTGTTCGAGAGCGCTCCCGGGTTGTCCGCGATGATCGCCGGCTGCCTCGCTGAAGGACAGTCGTTTCAGCGTCGTGAGGTCGAGCTGCGCGCGCAGACGGGCGACGGATCGACGCGCTGCCTTGGCGTCTCGGTGACGCCGATCGGCCCCGCCGGAGGCCCGGTAGAAGCGGCGCTGGCGCTGATGACGGACCTGACCGAGGTCGTGGAGCTGCGCGATCGGGTGCGGGCGCAGGAGACGCTCGCGAGTCTCGGGGAGATGGCCGCCGGACTGACACACGAGTTGAAGAACTCGCTCGCGACAATTCAGGGATACGCGCAACTGCTGGCGGGAATGGACGTCGAGCGGGCTGCGGAACCGTCGGAGGCGCTCATGACGGAAGTCCGGGCGTTGTCGCAGATGGTGACTGACTTTCTCAACTTCGCGAAACCGCAGGATCTTTCGCTCGCGCCCGTGCGCATCCGCGACGTGATCGAGGCGATCGTCGATAGATTCGGAGATCGCCTGGCATCGTCCGGAATCGAGGCCGTCATCAGCGGCGATGCCGCCGGGGGTTCCGCAACGGTCTGGGCGGACGAGATGCTGCTCTCCCGGGCCATCCTCAACCTCTTTCAGAATGCGATCGAAGCCCTGGAAGAGATCGACGGACCCCGAAAGATCGAGATCTCGGTTCGGGAGTCGGGACCGACCGAACTTACGCTCGAGATTCGAGACAACGGCCCGGGCATTCCGCCGGAGGATCTGAGCCGCGTCTTCATTCCGTTCTTCACGACACGCTCGCGCGGCTACGGCATCGGTCTGGCGCTAACGCAGAAAATCATCTTCGCGCACGGAGGGAGGATCACGGTTGAAAACGCCGACCCCGGGGCGGTATTTCGCTGCCGGCTGCCTTCCGGCGCAGGTCGCCCTACCGCGTGACTACGGAAGCCTCCTTCGCAAGACTGTTACCATAGGCAACAGCACGAACGCCCTGGCAGTATTGACACTCGGCACCGAATCGCCTAGGAAAGCCTTTATTTTCAAGTGTTTGACGTTCTCGGTCATCCGAGGCACGATGCTTGCTTATGGCTTTGGCGAACCGATCCCCGAAATGCTCGGTGATCGGTGCATTCGCTCCCGTCCGGGAGCATTCGGATTCTCGCAGCGAGATTTGGAAAGGATCGACCTCGGCGGACGCGCCGTGTCGTGGAGGCGGAACATGGTGGATCTGGCAAAGTCGGGATTTCAACTGACGCATCGGGCCCGGGCGCGGTCCCGGGGATTCTCGGTCGTGGAATTACTGATGGTCATGGCGATTATCGCGATCATGATAGCCATGGCTCTGCCGACGATTTTCCAGGCGCGTCGGGTCTATGCGGTCGATGACGCGAGCACCCAGGTCATCGACATTCTCCAGTTTGCCCAGCAGCGTGCGCTGGCTGAGCGGCAGATAATGCGTGTCGATATCGTGGCAGGTACGGACTCCACGCAGGGGACGATCCAGGTGACGGATCAGGAAACCCTCACTGCAGGGGCCGGCGATGACGTGGTGATTCGAAGCGAGCTGCTGCCGCCGAACCAGGAAGTCACCATGAACACGAACGTCGCGCTCTTTCCGCTTCCTCCAAGGCCGTTCAATTTCAATCACTGGACCTGGCCTAGCGGGAGGCTCCGGGTTTACTTCATGCCGGACGGAATTGTTACTTCGGATCCGGCTGCTCCAACCCTCCTGCCGCAGAGTTTTACCCTCACCATGTACGTCCCGATTTCGCCGGGAAATCCCGATCTTGAATTGACAAGCGGCATCACGCTCTTCGGGCCGACCGGGTCGGTCCGCGCGTGGGGTTACGATCCGGCTTCCGGGGAATTCGAGGAGAACTGACCATGACCAGAAGAAATGGATCGACAGACCGGCAGTCAGGTTTTTCCTACATTGATGTCATGATTGCGACGGTCATTCTTATGGTTGGCATCCTCACTATGGCTGCCGCTCTGACGGCGGCGTTCGTAACGGCGACAACGGGCGAGAGCCAACTTCGAGCCAAGGCCGCGGCGATGTCCATACTCGAGAATGTCATGACCGCCCGTAGCGTGACTGTTGGGGGTTCGGCGTATACGTTCAATTCGATCCAGCATGTAGGGAACGGGGCTGGCGTGTTCGTAACCGGAAAGAGGCCAGCTTATAGCGAGGCCGGTCCGGACGGACTCTTCGGTACGGCCGACGATGCCGGCGAGATTCTGACAGGGCTGCAGAGAGAGATTGTCATAGAGGACATAAACAATCCGCTGCGGCCATCACCTCCCAACCCGTATACCGAACGACGGATTACCGTCAACGTGTATTACGTTGAACGCGGCATTGAACGCGTCGAATCCATTTCCACAACGGTCGCGAACTACTAGGAGCACGGTCATGGCTGATCGACGGATTTCAGGATCGAGAGCTTCCGCACAGGCCGGCTTCTCGCTGCTCGAGTTGATGGTTTCTATGGTGATTTTCGCCATCGTGGTTGGGGCGATTTACATGTTGCTCGCCGTCGGACGCTCCGACGCGTTCAACACAAAGCAGCGTACCGAGACCATGCAGAACGCGCGCATTGCGCTCAACACGATCAACCGGGATGCCATCAATGCCGGAGTCGGGTACTGGAAGAGTGGAGCGCGGACTCCCGACGGTACGCTGGAGCGCCTGCTGTTCCTTCCGAGTGAGACGGACGGCGCCCAGGACTGGCTGACGCCGGTTGTTCCCGGGAACGAGGTCCGCACGATTACCGTGGACGGTCAGCCGGTAACGACGGATGCCGTGACTTTTGTCTATCAGGACAACTCTTTCAACAATGGCCAGGCGATCCGTGTTTCCGCCGTTGTGCCCGGGACGAACACCCTTACCGTAACTCCGAACAATGGGGCAGCGGTTGGCGGAAGCCTCTATGTCTATGTCATCGACGACGGCAAGGAGCCGTGTCTCGGTTCTCTGACTGCCATCAGCGGGGCGAATCAGCTGGTGTTCGGTTCGGGCGACCCACTGATGCTGAATAACCCGGGCGGGTCGAGCACCTTTGCCCTCCTGAATCCGGCCGCCGCTTCGTGCAAGCGAGTGACGTGGGTGACCTACTTCGTGTCCGATGACAACGTACTCATACGTCGTGTCTACGGCCAGACGGCAACGCTCGTTGGATCGGGCGTCGAGGGTGGTGGCATTGGCGGAGTGGTGCCTCCCGGAAGCAGCGGCAGCGGTGCCGGGTTCGTTGAGATGCCTCTCGCCTACGGCGTCGAGGGCTTTCAGGTCCAGTATCTGCTTGCAGATGGAAGCCTGGTCGACGACGTTCTGAGAATTCCGCCAGCAGGCGGGAATCCCGAGATTCGGGCGGACGTTCGTCGGCAGACGATCCGGCTCATCCGAGTAACGGTCAATTTGCGCGGATCGCAGGACGATCCGAAGTCCGGCCAACCTGTCCGTGTAGAGCTTTCCGGCTCCTTCTACACGCCGAACCTCGTCATTCCTGAACGACCAAGCGGGAACTAGCCCGTTGTGCCGGCCAAATGGAGATATTGAGATGAAGATCCGAAAAATGATTTCGCAAGCCAGGGGACGCCGCCGCGGACGCGTGTCTGAACGAGGGACGGCCATCATCATTGCTGTGATGGTGATGGCGTTGCTGGCGATCTTCGTTGCGGCGAGCGTATCACGCGCCACGAACGAGACGCTGATGATGTCCAATGACCAGGCGAATACGGCGGCCTACTTCGTGGCCCAGGCCAGTCTCGAGCACATGTCGCGAAATTTCAGCGAGGTGTTCGACGTCAAGCCGGTGCCGACGACAGCGGATATCGCTCGAATCAACGCTGACCTGCCGACTGGATACGATGACTACGGAATCGCGCAAGACTTGCGATCCGAGCTGCCGGCTGGAACGCCTCCCGAGACGACCGTGATCGATGTTGGATCGCCGTTTGCGGGGTTGGTCGCTCTGCGAGAAGGTTGGCGACTGAACACGACGGTGATCGGACCGACGAAAGCTGAAGTCAGGTTGACGCGAACGCTCAACAACTACCTTATCCCAATTTTCCAGTTTGGTATCTTCTACGACGATCCAATGGAGCACCATCCGGGCCCGAACTTCAACTTTGGCGGCCGGGTGCATACAAACAGCGACATCTTCATGCAGGCAAGTGCGCAGCTGAGGTTTCGCGATCGCGTTACGGCTGCGGGTGAAGTTGTCACCGACTATGCGCGGAACGGGTTCTATTACGACCATTGGGGTTCGCGCGCCGCGGTCAATCGCGGTGACGGAGTCTATGTCAATGTGACCGAGGGTAGTGTCCGCAACGGACCTGATACGCCTGAGCGCAAGGCAGAGCGTGGCGGAGTCGACGATCCGGATCTTCAGGACGGCACGAGGAATCCCAACTGGACCACATTCTCGGCGGCCTTCCGAGGCAACCTTATTGCACGCGCGCCGCTCCTGCAGCTTCCGCTGCAGATCGAGGGCGCCTCCCCTATTGAGATTATCAAGCGCAGCGTGCCTGGCGAGACGATTGCCGTTCGCGACAATCGGTACTACAACAAGCCAGGACTTCGTATCACACTCAGCAACTCTCAGGCGCAGTTGCCGGGCGCCACCGGTGG
>CAZQBW010000343.1:0-4696 GCA_964591515.1 uncultured Clostridia bacterium | reverse complement strand
GACGCCATCCGATTTCGACGACCTGGCCTTCGACGTCGTCGATGTGCACCCAATCCCCGACCTGCACCGAGCGATCAAGCTGAAGCGCCAGCCCTCCGAGAATGTTGCCGAGCGTGTCCTGCAGCGAGAGCGCGATGACGGCAGTGATGAGTGCCGAGGTCGTAAATATGCTTCCGGGGTCGATGCCCTTGTCGCCGAGCCGCGCGAGCCCGAAGATGATCAACGAGATCGCGATGATGACATCCTGCAGGATGCGCGGCGGCAGAAGGTGAAACTTGGGCAGCAGGACCCGGAAGATCACGCTGCCGGTAATCATGATGATGCCGATGCCGGCGACGACGACCGCTACCTCGTGCGCGTAGACAGCGGGCCGCGGATATCCGAATGCTTCCGAGATGCCTGCGACGAAGGCTGCCGGGATCGAGAGCGCAAAAAACGCGGCGAGGCGCAGCACGTGCGAACGCTGTTCGCGACGCGAACGCAGTACGATCAATGCGAGGGCAAAGAACGCGAGCGTCGTCGCCGGAATGTTGACGTACCAATCTCCGGTGCGGAGAGCCTCAGGCCACATTGACGAGATACATAGATGGAACGGACGTGAAAAGCAATGCGAGGCCGTACGACGCGGTTGCTGGCGCGTCGTCGGACGCGGGTCCATAATCCCGTCAGTGAGTGACAGTCGTCGCCAGGCCTTCATTCGGGCGATCGGAACGGCCGTCCCGAGGTTTCGGGCTCCGCAGACGGAAGTCGCGGCGTGGGCGAAGCGCGTGGCCCTCGAGCAGACTGGCCCCGTAGTGGCTGACTCTTCGGATTCGAGGGAGGCCCGGTGGGCGCAGGCTGCAATCGAACGCGTCTATCGCTCATCGGCCATACAGTCGCGGTCGTCGGTAGTCCCGGACTATGTGGCCGAGCCGGGAGACTTCACCTTTTATCCGCCTACCTGGAGCCTGTCGCCGTCACCATCGACGGCCGAGCGCATGGAGCTCTACCGTCGCGAGGCGCCGCCGCTGGCACTCGCAGCTGCCGTGGCGTGTCTGGATCGTGCTCCCGAAATCCGCAGGGCCGACGTAACGCACGTCGTGGTCGTGACGTGCACCGGCTTCTTCGCGCCGGGCCTCGACACGCTGCTCGTGAAGGATCTGGGGCTGCGCGCGGACGTCGAACGAACGGTTGTCGGATTCATGGGCTGCTACGCCGCCTTTCCGGCGCTGCGTGCCGCTGCCGCTGCGTGTGCCAGCCGCGACGATGCCGTCGTGCTGGTCGTGTGCGTCGAACTCTGTTCCATCCATTTTCAGAACGAGCTGACGATGGACAACGTGATCGCCAATTGCCTTTTCAGCGACGGTGCGGCGGCCGCGCTCGTGACGTCTGCGCAACCGCCAGGCGGTCGGCCCGCGTTCCGGATCGTCGATTCGTACTCCCGGATCGAAGAGGATACGGAATCGCAGATGACGTGGACCGTGATCGACACGGGATTCCAGATGACGCTGTCGGCGGAGGTGCCGGCTACGCTCGACCGCAGCATTGTGCCGTTCGCCAGTGAACTGCTCGCGCGCAACGACCTGACGATGGAGGATGTCAAATTCTGGGCAGTGCATCCGGGAGGCCGCCGGATCGTCGATGCAGTTCGCGACCGGCTCGATCTCTCGGAAGAGGACGTCGCGGGCTCGTACGAGGTCCTCGCGCGGTACGGCAACATGTCGTCACCGACGATCCTGTTCGTCCTCGAAGCGGCGCTCGACCGAGTGCGAGATGCCGGCGAGCTTGGTGTCGCCCTGGCATTCGGTCCGGGCCTGACGCTCGAGTCGATGCTTCTAGAGTCGGTTTGAGGATCGCAACGGAACTCGTTCCTCGCATGCCACTGGGATTTCGACACCGAGCGACCGAGAGCGAGATCATCGACGACATGTCGCTCGACGCGGCCGAGATGGAGCGGGTGCTCGGTAACCTCGCGGTGATCAATCGCTACCTCGGCGGGTACGCGACGACGGTTCGAGCGTTCGAGAAGCTGGTGCCGCCGGGCGATTCGGTGATCCGAGTGCTCGATGTCGGCGCCGGGGGCGGCGACATGGCGCGCAGGCTCGTCGATTGGGGACGAGCTCACGAGCGCGAGGTACAGGTCGTCACGTGTGACCTGAGCTTCGCCGCTGCGGCCTTCGCGGCCCGATCGCTTGCCGGTACCGGGGAAGCCTCGGTCGTCCAGGCGGACGTGATGGCGTTGCCGTTTCGCGAGCGATCGTTCGACGTCGTGATGTGCTCGCTCTTCGCCCACCATTTTCCGACGCCGGTGGTGGCCCGTTTCCTCGTCGCGATGCACGCCATCTCGACACGCGGTGTCATCCTGAACGACCTGCACAGGCATCCGCTTGCGTTTGCCGGTATCTGGGCGCTCACCAGGATTCTTCCAGCGAGTCCTGTCGTTCGAAACGACGGCCCGCTGTCGGTCCGCCGGGCGTTCGTGCGTGAAGACCTGGCCGAACTGGAGCGCCTGTCTGGATTGAGCTTCAAGGTGAGGTGGTGCTGGGCGTTTCGGTGGCAGGTTGTCATCCATCGCGATGCGCATACGGAGGTGCGACGTGCGTGATGCGATCGTGATTGGCGGGGGACTCGCGGGCTGCTCGATGGCCGTGCAGCTTTCTCGCAGGGGGCACGACGTGCTTCTTCTCGAGGCCGCGACCTATCCGGTTCACAAGTTGTGTGGCGAGTTCCTGTCGCCGGAGACACGAAGGCTCTTCCGCGAGCTCGGCGTCGAGGACGAGATCGACGCCGCGAACCCTGCGCCGATCCGTCGCGTCGCCATCACGACTCGCGACGGACGCGAGTGGAGAGCGCGGTTGCCGGGCGAGGCCATCGGACTGAGCCGTTGGGTACTGGATCCACTGCTGTTCGACGCGGCGGTCCGAGCCGGGGCCGAAGGACGCCAGGGCGCGGTCGTCCGGGATGTGAGCGGGACGGCATCGGACGGTTTCACCGTGAGCTATCTGGCCGACGGACGAACGCTCGAGGAACGCAGCCGGATCGTCATTGGAGCGTTCGGAAAACGGTCGAGGCTCGAACGGTCGCTCGGCCGCGAGAGCGATGCCAGAGGAAGCGAGTTCGTTGGGTTCAAGATGCACTATAGAGGTGTCGACCTCGATGACTGGGTCGAGCTGCATGCCTTCGATGGAGGGTATTGCGGGATGTCGCATGTCGAAGGCGGAGTGGTCAACGCCTGCCTGATCGCGCGGGTCGGAGCGTTGCGTGGTGCCGGCCGCACGTACGATGCGTTGCGAGATGGATTGATGAGGACCAATAGAGCGCTCGCGCGACGGTTCGACGAGCTGGAACCAGCGATGGATCGGCCGGTCACGGTGTCGCAAGTCTCGTTTCGTACGAAGTCGACCTTCGAGGGCGACGTCATGATGATCGGCGATACGGCGGCGATGATCGCGCCACTGTGCGGAGACGGAATGGCGATGGCGCTGCGCTCGGCATCGATGGCCGGGCCTTTTGTAGCTGCGGTGCTCGAGGGAACGATGCGGTTCGACGAAATGAAAGTCGAGTACTCCAGGGTTTGGCGGACGGGCTTCCGGCAACAGCTGGGGATCGGCCGCGTGCTTCAGGCCGCGCTGTTCCGGCCGGCGGCGGCGCGGGTCGGCGTCCGGGTGCTGAACGCATTTCCGCGGCTCGGGGATTTCCTGGTACGAGCCACTCGCGACGCCGATTCGATATGAAAGTGGATCGCTACTGAACGTCAAAAGCCACCGACGAATCGGTGGCCTTCACGTTCCTGAGAGCCGACATCCGGACTTGAACCGGAGACCTACTGATTACGAATCAGTCGCTCTACCAACTGAGCTATGTCGGCGCGAGACCCGGGACTATACACACGGGCGAAAAATGCTGTCAAGACGGGCTACTTTGTCGGCCGAAGGCTGAACCTGTTCGCCATTTACGGCTCGTATCGCAACTGATGCCACAACACGCCGAGGTTGCCCCAGGCGCCGATGCGTCGGATCTCGGGCACTCCGTGGACTTCGTGTGCGCCGGTTCGGCCGCCATACGCAGACACCACGGCGCTGTCGATCCGACTGACGGCCTTCACGACGGAATCGGTCAGGTGGTGTCGGGCTCCGAATGGCGGACAGAAGCCATCGATCGCGTCCCCGTACCGCTCGGTGAGCTCCGTGTGTGCATGCACGACCTCGGCTTCTAGGGTCTCGTGCGAAACGCGATGGAGCGGGTAGTGATTACGCGTGTGCGAGCCGAGCTCGACGAGCGGATGCGCCGCAAGCGCGCGGATGTCTTCGTCGTCTAGATACAGGTCGGGCATCGGGTCCGGATGGTGCCGTCTGAAAGCCTCGCGAATTGCGGCCGGCGTCTGCACCTCGACAAAGTGCTCGACGAACGGTGTCACGTCCGTGAGCCGATTCACGGGGACCGCCATGCCAATTGCGGTCTCAGCCAGCGCGGCCATCTCCGCCGTCGAACGAGTGTCGAGCAGGTAGGACAGCTGGTTGAGCCAGTTGGCCTCGCCCGGATCAGGGGTCGCGAGAACGTAGGCCTTGAATGGAATCCCAAGCCGCTCGAGGATCGGAAGCGCCACGTTCCGAATGGACTTGTAGCCGTCGTCGAACGTGAGAGCGATGGCTTTCGGGTCACCGCGATGCTCGTCGAGCCGCGAGAACGGAACGATCGTGCGAGTCTTCGCCAGAAA
>CAZQBW010000342.1:0-4709 GCA_964591515.1 uncultured Clostridia bacterium | reverse complement strand
ACAGCGCGAAGCGCAGCAGCCGGTCGCGAGTGGGCTGCAACGGGTCGTGGCGCGAGTACCGTCCCCAGTCGCGGTCGAACGGCACGGACCACCTCGCGTCGAAGATCGCGCGGTTGTGCTCGTAGTAGCGGTTCTTCTTCGCCTCGTCGTACGAAGCCCAGCCCTTGTGATAGATGAACGCGTCGTCCGCCGCGACGACGCGAAGACCCGCTTCCGTCAGACGCATGCAGAGATCCGATTCCTCGCAGTAGGCGTTGAGGTAGACCGGATCGAAAGTCCCGAACATCCCGAGCGCCGCACGGCGGACGAGCATGCACATTCCGACCGCGGTCGTGATGTCGGGGTAGTCGCGCGGCGAGCCGTCGGCGATCGCCTTCGCCATCGTGAGCAGGTTCAGGCCCGGTGCGAACCGCACCGATGTGTTGCCCGACTCGTTCGTGAGCGGATTGACGATGGCTATCGTCGGATCGCTCTCGGCGCACGCGACCATCCGCTCGAGCCAGCCCGGTGCGACGACCGTGTCGGAGTTGAGCAGGACGACGTAGTCCGCCGTGCAAAGCTTGAAGCCGCGATTGCAGTTCGCAACGAAGCCGAGGTTCTCTTCGTTGCGGACGAGCTCGAAGCGGTCGTCGCCGTCAATCAGGTCCTCGAGCCTGGCGTACGTCGCGTCGCTCGACCTGTCGTCGAGCAGCACGGCGCGAAACGGCATCGTGGTGAACTGCTGGATCGAGCGGACGCAATCGCGCACGAGGCTGAAGTTCTCGTAGATCGGGATCAGGACGTCGACCGTCGGGGTGCGATCGCGCGCGGACGTCGGGACCGCCCCGTCGACTGGCAGCGCTGCCGCGATCTCGGCGCGGATTGCCCGCCACCAGCGGTCGAGGTTCACGAGCGACCAGATCGTCCGCGACATGTCGACGTCGAGGTCGGCGTGGGCGACGAGGATCGCCTCCATGGCCTGCCGGGTGAACAGACCGTCCTCGACGAGCGTCGACTCGAGCAGGACGTCGCGCACGTAGCCGTGCAGGCGTCCGCGAAACCACGCGGCGACCGGCACGCCGAAACCGTGCTTCTCGCGATCGACGATGTCGTCCGGCAGCAGACCGCGGACGGCATCGCGCAGGACGAGCTTGCCGTGCTCGCGTCCGACTTTGAAACGGTCGGGCAGCCGGAATGCGAACTCGACAATGCGGTGGTCGAGCAGCGGCACTCGCCCCTCGAGGCCGTGCGCCATCGTCGCCCGGTCGAGTTTCGTCATGAGGTCGTGGCCGAGCCACAGCCGCGTGTCGACGTAGAGCGCGCGCTGGAGTGCCGTATGCGTCGCCGTCGCTGGCAGCAGGTCGGCCTCGACGCGCACGAGCGCCGCCTGGAACACCGGAAGCGACGGTCGCCGGTCCGGACCGAGCATGCACCAGAGAAACTCGGGCTGGGCCGTGTACGGGAACCCGCTGACCGCGCTCGACAGATCGCGCACGGGCGCCGGCATCGCGGTGCCGGTGCGCGACTCGAGCTCGCGCCGCACGTACGCGAGAGCGCCGTCGCGCGCGGCGCGCGCGCCCGGCGGAGGCGGTTCGGCGTCGAAGACGAACTGCCGGTAATACTGGTAGCCGCCGAAGACCTCGTCCGCGCCTTCACCCGTCAGGACGACCTTCACCTCCCGGGCGGCGTGTTCGGAGAGCACGTCGGTCGGCAGCATCGCGGCGTCGGCCACCGGCTCGTCGACGCGCCCGAGGTAGGCGTCGATCTTCTCGAGGAACGCGTCCTCCTCGAAGGCGATCGTCGTATGTTCGGCGCCGATGTGCTTTGCGACGCGCTCGGCCTCGTTCGTTTCGTCGTACCAGCCGGCGTTCGGGAATCCGATCGAGAAGGTGCGCACGGCGTGGCTCGAGTGCTTCGCGATGAGCGCCGCGACCAGCGACGAATCGAGCCCGCCGGACAGAAAGCACCCGATCGGAACGTCGGCGATCATCTGCCGGTGCACGGCATCGTCGAGGAGCTCGGCGAGCTCGCGTGCGGCGTCGGCCATCGATATGTCGTGGCGCTCACCGCCTTCGGGGAGGTCCCAGTAGCGCGAAACTCGCGTCGCGCCGGTGTCGGCCGACCACTCGAGAATGTGCGCGGCTGGGAGGCGCTCGGCGCCGGCGATGAGCGTCCGCGAAGTCGGCGGATACTGGTAGAAGAGGTACGTCCAGATGGCTTCCTCATCGAGTTTGGGAAGCAGCAGGCCGGAGTGGGCTAGTGACCGCAGCTCGGATGAGAAGCCGAGCGCGGGGGTTCGGGAGCAGTAGTAGAGCGGTTTGACGCCGAGTCGATCGCGGACGAGGAAGGCCTTGCGCGCGTTCGAGTCCCAGATGCAGAAGGCGAAGATGCCGTTGAGCCGTTCGGCGAGACCGCGGATGCCCCACTGCTCGTAGCCGTGGACCATGACCTCGGTGTCGGAGCGGGTCGTGAAGCGGTGGCCGGCCGAGACCAGCTCGTCGCGAAGCTCGAGAAAGTTGTAGCACTCGCCGTTGTAGACGATCCAGACGGTGCCGTCCTCGTTGGGGATGGGCTGGTGGCCGCCAGCGGTGTCGATGATCGAGAGGCGGCGCATGCCGATGGCAATGCGGTCTTCGACGCGGGTGCCGCGGTCGTCGGGGCCGCGGTGAGTGAGGGCGTCGACCATGGTGTCGAGGCGCGTACTGCGGTCGACGGCGATGGAAGAGGCCGTGGTGTTGAGGAGAAGCCCGGCTATCCCGCACATGGGGTCAGTCCTCGGGTTTCCTTTGCGTCTTTGCGAGTCCTTGGCGCCTTTGCGGGAAACGCGTGCTCGGGCTCGCGTTTCTCGCAAAGGCGCAAAGGTCTCGCAAAGGCGCAAAGGAAGAGCTGGAATTCTCTGGGACTCACGTCGACGTGACCTCTCACTCCGCCTCGCCCTTCCCCAGCACCTTGCGCTTCATCCGGATGTACCGCTCGAGCGCCCGCCCGCCGCGGCTCGACGCAAAGTCTTCGTACTGCCGCCCCGCGAGCTGCGCGCGCCCTTCCGCCTCGCTGATGCGCTCGTTCGCCGCCGCGAGCTCGAGTCTCACCGCCGCGAGCAGTGTCTCGAGATTCTCCGCATGCTGCGCGGTCAGCTCGGCCGACGCACGCGTCTCGTCGAGCTCCGACTGGAGCCGGTCCGCGCGCTCGCGCTGCTCCTCGCGCAACGCTTCGAGGTTGCGGGCGTGGACGTGCGTGGCCTCCATCGCCTCTTCGAGGTTGTCAACGTGCGTATCGGTGTCGGCGAGCCGCCGGTCCAGCTCGGCAATCGTCGCCTTCAGGTGGTCGATCGTCAGCTCCCGTTCCCGCGCCTCACGAAGCAGGACCTCGCCGATCGCCTCGCGCTCATGCAGCTCGGCCGCAAGCGACGCCACGGTGTCGGCGAACTCTCGCCGCTCGCGCTCGCGTTCCGACGTCACGGCGACGAACAGCCGATCGAGGCTCTGCCGCTGCGCGGCGCCCTCGAGCGCAACGTGCATCGCAAGCGCCGTGAACTCGGCGTTGCCGCTGCCGGGCGAGCGGAACTCGACCGGGAATGGCCGCTTCGACGCCACGAGGAGCGTCCGATAGGCGGGGTCGCCCTCGCCAACCGAGACCGCGACCGGGAAGTGCATCGCCTCGGCCGCGTCGAGCTCGGTCGCCTCGGACGGCTCGAACAGCTCGAGCGTCGCCATCGACTGCCAGACGTGAAGGTGATCGACCGGGATCGTCGCGACGTGCGCGAAGACGCCTTCGAGCCACGAGCGCGTGATCGCGAGGTCGGGCAGCCCAAGCTCGAGATGCCGGCCGAGCTCCGGATGGTCGGTGCCGCGCGCCGACCGGCAGAGGTCGTTGACGGCGCGCTCGGCCGCCGCGACTCCGGGTCCGTCGAACGGCGACGACACGACGACGCCCGTCCGCGCAATGCGCGCGAGCTCGGTGACGGTTCGTTCGCGAGCGGACGGCGTGACGAGCGGAAGCGCATCGATTGCCACGACGGCGTCGAACGCGGCGTCCTCGAACGGCAGCGGCAGTTCCGCGGGCGCGTCGATCCATTGGATCTCGACCGGCGACGACTGCCCGCCATCGACGGACATCGACTGAAGGAGGATGGCTTCGAGGGCCGCGCTCTTTCGGCCGAAGGCCAAGATGCGACGCGGCGCGCCTGCACCGGCGGTCGTGCCGCTCTGGCGCAGGAGGCGCTCGACGGCGTTCGCCACGGGACCGAAACGCGCGTGCAGTCTCCAGGCCGACAGCGGATTCGGCCGGATGGCCGGCACCGGCGGCGAGATGGACCGCTCGAACGCGGACTCGTCGCGCGATGCGTTAGACGCGAGTTGCGCGTTGTTGGTCGTCGGCGGCGTCTGGCTCATCGGATTCTCTCGGGCGCGCGGCAGCTACGACCGTGTGCCGCGCTTGATGATGTCATGCCACTCCGCCGTCTCGAAACGACGAAGCGCGATGAAGATGTCGGTATGACACGCGATGGTGCCGGGTTCGTGCATCGCGCCAATCCGGTCAGATGAAATTGACGAAGCGGTCTTCGTAACGGTGGAAGATGATCCAGCCAAGGGCCAGGGCGCCCACGCCGTAGCCAAGCGCGGCGCCGAGGATGGCGAGCGACGGCGTGACGCCTTCGTAGATCGGCGCGCGGAACACCTCGAGCATCGTCGTGAGCGGGTTGAAGGTCAGCAGGAAGCGGAACTGCTCGG
>CAZQBW010000341.1:0-4742 GCA_964591515.1 uncultured Clostridia bacterium | reverse complement strand
TCACGGCGATTTGGATTGCCGACGAGTCAACAACAATTGTTCCTGTCAATCCCCCGAGAATCCCGTCAATCCTGTCCACTCTCTCTGACAATCGCGAGAAGCTGCTCGGTTGAGGCGGCGCGGCCGTGGGCGAGCAGGCGCTGCGATTCGCTCTCGCCGAGCGATGACGAAAGGGCGGAAATGGCGCGGGCAGTGAGCTCGTCGTCCTCGAAGACTGGCTCGAGGTCCGCGTCCTCGCGAAGAAAGGCCGCGTGCGCAAGCGTCATCAGCGCGGTGGCAGGACTCGTGTCGACGAGCGCAAGGCCCAGTCCCTCGACCGCGAGCACCAGCCTGTGCGTCTCGCCGACCTCGAGGCAGAGGTCCACCGCCTCCCGGCACCGCTCGACCGCCTCCGCCATCCGTCCCCGGCGCAGCTCCAGCAATCCGAGAAACGTCGTCGAGCTCGCCAGCCCGAACGCGTGGCCCAGCCGCCGGCTCGTCTCGATGCTCTCCGCCAGGTACGACTCCGCACGCTCGAACTGGCCGACGATCGTCGCCAGATACCCGAGGTTGTAGAGCAGCGTGATCACGCTCGTGTCGTCGCCGATCGTCCGGTAGTTCGCCAGGCTTTCCGAGAAGTGTCCGAGTGCGCGCTCGTAGTTTCGCGACCGCGCCTCGAGGACACCCAGATCGTTCCCGAGACACGCGAGCAGATCCGGATTGCCGGTCGGCGTCGCCAGCTCGAGGCCCCGCAACAGCAATCCGCGGGCTTCGTCGAACTCGTCGTGACGCGCAGCGATGTGACCGAGACCGCTCAGGACGTAGCCCGCCGTGAGCGGATCCGCCGTCGCATCGACGATCGCCAGCGCGTCCTCCAGATAGCGCCTCGCCTCCACGAGATCTCCTTCGGCGAGCCCCAGCTCGGCCGCGTAGCGCAATCCTCGCGCCAGCAGCCGCCGCGGCAGCCGATCCGTGCCGCGCTCGAGCGCTTCCCGCAGCCACCGGCGGGCTTCCCGCCGCCGCGACCGTGCCGGCCAGTAACGGTTGAGCGCCACGAAGATCCGGACGACCGTAACGACGTCGCCCTCGCGCAGCGACCAGTCGAGCGCCGCGCGGACATTGTCGAACTCGGCGTCGATGCGCTCGTACCACACCGCCTGCTCGGGACCGTTCAGGTACACGTGCGCGCGCTCGGCGAGCGCGAGGAACATCCGCGCGTGGTGGCGGCGCAACTCGTCGCGCTCATCCACCCCGACCCGCTCGAGGGCAAACTCGCGGATCGTCTCGAGCATGCGGAACCGACGCACTCCGCCGCGGTCGAATGCGTCGACGAGCGACACTTCGACGAGTCGTTCGAGCACATCGGCGGTCTCGGGCGACGCGCAGATCACCTCAGCCTCCTCGAGCGACCAGCCGCCCCGGAAGACCGACAGCCGGCCGAACGCCCGCCGCTCGTCTGGACCGAGCGCGCGGTAGCTCCAGTCGATCGCCGCGCTCAGCGTGCGGTGCCGCTCGGGGACGTCGCGCTGCGCGCCGACGAGCACGTCGAAGCGTTTCTCGAGGCGCGCGATCATCTGTGCGGCCGGCAGCACCCGCTCACGAACCGCCGCCAGCTCGAGCGCGAGGGGAATTCCCTCGAGCTGCGAACAGAGACGCGCGACAGCCGCCGCGTTGGCGTTCGTCAGTGCGAAGTCGGTGCGCCTGGCGCGCGCCCGGTCCACGTACATCGCCACGCAGGGATTGGCGAGGAGGTCTTCGGGCCGCTCCCATTCCCCGGGAACGGGCAACGGGCCGAGCCGGATCTCGACCTCTCCCTGAATCGCCAGCGGCTGGCGCGACGTCACGATGACGCGCAGATCGGGCACCCGATCGAGCAGGCGCCGGACCGAGTCGGCCACGGCGCCTGCGACGCGCTCGGCGTTGTCGATTACGAGCAAGGGCCGCTCACGCGCCGAGAGCGCGGCCGCGACCGCCTCCGTCAGGTCCGGGCCGGACGTGCGGCCGAGACCCACCGCGACCGCCAGCGAGTCGGCGACGAATCGCTCGTCGACTACGTCCGCGAGCTCGAGATAGAGCGCTCCGGTGCCAGACTCGCGCTCGACCTCGTGGGCGACGGCCGCAGCGAGTCGCGTCTTGCCGATGCCGCCGGGACCGGCGATCGTGACGAGGCGCGCGCCGCCGTCGGCCAGCAGTGCGCGCAGCCGGGAGAGCTCTTCTTCGCGACCGACGAACTGCGTGAGGTGCGCCGGCACGCGCGTCGATGACACCGCAGCCGGCCTGCGGACTTCCGTGCCGCCCGGCGCGGCGATCGCGGGAGCAGCGGCGGCCGCCTCACGTCGGAGGCCGTCCGCGAACGACGTCGCGGACTTCGACGGCTCGACACCGAGCTCGTCCTGCAGAACCGTGCAGAAAGCCCGGTACTGGTCGAGCGCGGCCGCGCTGCGGCCCTGCGCGGCGTAGAGCCGCATCAGGCTGACGTGCGCTTCCTCGTTGAGCGGATCGCACGCGATCAGACGGTGCGCGACGTCGATGGCCTCGGCGGTGGCTCCGGTTTCGCAGAGCTCCTCGAGCAGCTGTTCGAGCACGTCCGCATAGAGCGCCGAAAGCCGCCGGCGTTCGGCCAGGATCCACGGATCGAAGAACCCCGGCAGCAGCTCGCCGCGATACCACCCGACGGCCCTCTGCAGCGCGATGACGAGGTCGCCCGGTTCGGCGCCGGGCGCCACAGCCGCCGCGGCCGAGAACTCGGCCACGTCCGTTGTGAACGCGCCGGGGTTCAGCGAGACGCGGTCGCGATCCGCCTCGAGCACGGAGCCCGGCACGGTCCCCGGCGGCTCGAGCACGCGGCGGAGCTCGTACAGCCGGGTTCTCAGGCTGTGCCGGCTCGCGGCTCCGGTGGCGTCCGGCCAAAAGAGCGCCGCGAGCTCCTCGCGCGAGTGCGAAGGCTGCTTGTGCAGGGCGAGGTACGCCAGCAGGCTCGCGGCCTTCTGGGAGAGCGTGCGGTGCTCGACCGATCCGCGCGAGATCCGCAGCCACCCGAGCGTTTCGATCAGCCAGACGTCCGTCACGTGTCTTCCTCTGTGGCTCCGTGCCTCCGTCCTTTGCGCCTTTGCGCCTTTGCGTATTCCTCTTGCGCCTTGTATGGAGATGAGATTCGCGCAAAGGCGCAAAGGCGCAAAGCCGACCTGGAGGCACGGAGTACAGCCGGCAAGTCCTTCCACCTCAACGATTGACGGTAGCTTGACGGGCACCCCGTAAGGTTGTGACCGTGCACGTAGCGCTCGCCGCGAACGTGACGAAGACCGCAGTGGAGGACGAACGGATTGCTCACTACCAGAAAGACCTTACGGCTCGGGGCCATGCTGATTCCCGTGCTTCTCACGTGCACCGCCGCAGGCAAGGCCGACACGCTCGCGCGACGCCAGAACGTCGTCGACCTGATCGAACACGCGGAGATCATCATCCGCGGTGACGTTGTCGAAGTGACGGACGGCATCGAGAACAACATCCCGTACACAGAGATCCGGGTCAAGGTGAGGGAGTCGCTGCGTGGAGGCGTCTCGGGCACCTACACGTTCCGCCAGTTCGGGCTGCGCGCGCCGCGGAAAATGGGGAACGGACTCGTGAACTACATGGTGACTCCCGCCGGCTGGTCGACGTACCGCCGGAACGAGGACGTCGTTCTCTTCCTCTATACGTCGGCGAAGAAGACGGGCCTGCGGACCACGGTCGGTCTCGGCCAGGGCAAGTTCAGCATCAACGGAGGAAGGGCCGTGAGCCAGCAGGGCAACGTCGGTCTGTTTGCCGGGATGACGATCGACGGCTCGCTCGACAAGAACGACTCCGCGATGCTGCAGACCACACAAGGAGCAGTCAGCGCCGAGGCATTCCTGTCCTTCGTCCGACGCGCAGTCAACGACCGCTGGATCGAAACCGGGAGGTTGCGCCGTGCATAAGTCTCTTTGTCCTTCTCAGCGCCTCAGTGCCTCTGGGCCTCAGTGTGCGAAGCGTCTCCATCTTTACTTTCGAGCAATGATCTTCGGACTGGCGGTCGTTGCCGCGCCGATCGCGGCGCACGCCGGCGGCCCGCTCTTCGTCGACCCGGCGACCGGTCTTCCGATCCACTACAACGGCACGGTCCGCGTCTTCACCGACCTCGGCAACCTCGGAATGCTCACGAACCAGCAGGCCGACACAAAGGTCGCCTTCTCGTGGAAGCAGTGGACCGACGTTCCGTCGTCCTCGTTCGAGGCCCGGATAGCCGGCGACTTCGCGTCGATCGGACTGCCCGACATCACGGCCGCGAACGCGGGCGAAATCATCGGGACGAACAACGGCGGCGGCATCCACGTGATCTACGACACCGACGGCACGGTGCTGAGCGACTTCTTCGGCGCGCCGCCAAGCGTTCTCGGAATCGCTTCGCCCGAGATCGGCGTCGACGGCACGCCCGAGATCACCGAGAGCTGGGTGATCCTCAACGGCGCGGCCATCGACCCGGCCGACACTGACGGCTCGGCCTTCGCCGGCGTGATGACGCACGAGTTCGGCCACTCGATCAACCTCGGCCACTCGCAGGTGAACGGCGCGAACATCTTCTTCAGCGACCCGGCGGGTCCGGCGGGCTGCGAGTCGTTCCCGTACGGCGGCTCTCCGGCGAAGGACGACATCGAGACGATGTATCCGTTCCTCGACGTGGCTCCGGCCACGGGCACCGGAATCGCGACCTCGACCGTCGACATCACCGACGACGTCGTGTCGCT
>CAZQBW010000340.1:0-4755 GCA_964591515.1 uncultured Clostridia bacterium | reverse complement strand
AGACCGTGTGGTCGAACGACGCGTCGCGAAACGGAAGGGCCATGGCCGAGCACACGGCGCAGAGCAGATTCCCGACCCGGGCGCGCTCCGCTTCGCGATGAGTTGCCGCGACCATGCCCTCGGCAAGGTCGGTTGTGACGACGCGACCGTGAGGTCCAACGCGCTCGGCAATCGAGAAGGCCGGCTCGCCAGGTCCGCCGGCGACATCGAGCACGTGTTGGCCAGCGGAAATCGACGCCGCCTCGACCAGACCGACAGTGAGCGGTTCGAACATCGCGCGCAATCGCTCGCGGTGCTTCTCCCAATACGGCGCCGACTCGCGCCACGCATTCGCAATCCGATCCTGTTCTTCGCTTTCCATTGGCGCAGAATACCGGCCCGGCCCGCAGCGGTCCAACTCGACAATCGTCCCCCAGTCAATGCGCGAAGCGCTTTGGAATGCGGCGTGAATCGCCGCTTTGGATTCGCCGGGTCGCTATCGAACTGAGAATCAATCGAAAGCGGCGATTCACGCCGCACTCCAAAGCGCTTCGCGCACTGCTTCTGGGGCCATTCGCCGACGACTTGTCGGTCGCCGACGGCGCGTGCTACGGTTCCCAGTTCGGCGCCGACCGGCGGGCTGCGCCTTTTCGCCCATGATTCAATCAACTCGACTCGACAACGGACTCCGAATCGTCACCGAGAGCATGTCGCATGTCCGGTCAGCCAGCGTCGGCGTGTGGATCGAAACGGGCTCGCGCCACGAGCCGGCCGCTCTCAACGGCATTTCGCACTTCATCGAGCACGCGATATTCAAGGGCACCTCACGCCGATCGGCTCGCGACATCGCCATCGAGGGCGACCGTCAGGGCGGGAATCTCAACGCGTCGACCGGACAGGAGACGACCTGCGTCTATACGCGGGTGCTCGACGAACAGCTGGGACAGGCGATCGACCTCATCGCCGACATGCTGACGGATCCGGCATTCGTCGCCGACGAGATCGAGCGCGAGCGCCAGGTGATCCTCGAAGAGATCAAGATGGTCGAGGACACGCCCGACGAGCTGATCCACGACATCTTCGCCGAGCACTTCTGGCCTGAGCACGCATTCGGGCGTCCGGTCGCGGGCACTCTCGATACGGTCGCGGCGCTCAAGCGCGACGACATCGTCGGATACCACCAGGCGCGATACCGGGCGAACGGGATGATCGTGGCCGCGGCGGGAAATCTCGATCACGCCGAGGTCGTCCGCGCGTTCGAGCCCGCGCTTGGTCGACTCGCTGCAGAACAGGGACCGGCAGACCGAACTGCCCCGAAGACCTCCTCGGCATTCATACTTCGCAACAAACCCGAGCTCGAGCAGGCTCACCTCGTGCTCGGCTCGCCGTGCCCGGTCGTGACGTCGCCTGACCGTTACGCGGCGAACCTCATGAGCGCGATTCTCGGCGACGGAATGAGCTCGCGCCTGTTCCAGAGAATCCGGGAAGAACGTGGACTCGTTTACGGCATCTACTCGTCGGTCGAGGCGTTTCTCGACACCGGTGTCCACGCGATCGGAGCCGGTGCATCGCCCGAGAACCTGCCGGAGGTCATCGAGCTGGTGATGCAGGAGATCGGCTCGATGAAGCGTGAGGGCCCGACCGAGGACGAGCTGCGGTTTGCAAAGGAGCAGTACAAGGTTGCGACGGTGCTTTCGCTCGAGTCGACGTTCAACCGCATGTCTCGGCTGGCCCGACACGAGATGGTGTTCGGGCGCCAGATTCCTGTCGACGAGGTGCTGACGGCAATCGACGCGGTCACGTGCGACGACGTCACGCGGGTGGCGAATGACATCTTCCAGGCCGACGCCCTCGCGATGGCCGCTCTGGGCGACATCGAGGGCATCGACCTCGATCGCCAGATGCTTGCCTGCTGAGGAGCCTGCATGCGCGTCCGGATCATCGGGTCGGGCAGTTCGGGCAACGTGCTCTACGTGGAGGCTGGCGACACGCGCGTCCTCGTCGACGTGGGACTTTCTGCACGGGAAACGGGCCGACGACTGACGGAGGCCGGCATCGATCCTTCCTCGATCGACGGAATTATCGTGACGCACGAGCACGGCGATCACGCACGGGGCGTCTCGGTTTTCGCACGCAGCCACGACATCACTGTCTACACGACCGACGCCACACGCGAGGCCTGCCAGTTCGGCCGCTTCGAGTCGAAGATGCGTTTCGCCGAGGTTCGCTCGAGCGAATCGTTCCAGATCGGATCCATCGATTTCCATCCGTTCACGGTTCCCCACGACGCCGTCGACTCGTTCGCGATTACGATAGAGGCGAACGGAACGAAGGTCGCGCTCGTCACGGACCTCGGCTACATCACCCAACTCGTCTGCGACCGCGTGCGTGGCGCCGACGTCCTGATACTCGAGTCGAACCACGACGTCGAGATGCTCAAGATCTGCCCGCACTATCCGTGGTCGCTCAAGCAGCGTGTGCTCTCGAAGCACGGTCACCTCTCGAACGATCACGTTTCCACGTTTCTTGCCGAAGAGTTCGATGGTCGCGCCCAGCACCTCGTGCTCGCCCACTTGTCGAAGAACACGAATCACCCCGAGGTGGCGAAGCTCGCGGCGTTGCAGGCTCTCGACCGCCGCGGCCCGCTTTTCTCGCGCGACATGGAACGGCGGCTCAGCATTGCGGATCCCGACGGGTTGAGCCCGTGGATGAACCTGTAGTCGGCGTGAGGGAGCGCCGGATCGAACCGAGATGATCGAACGCTACACACTGCCCGAGATGGGCGCCATCTGGTCCGACGTCGCCCGCTTTCAGGCGTGGCTCGACGTCGAAGTAGCCGTCTGCGACGTTCACGCCGAGATGGGTACCATCCCGGCTGCCGACGCGGCGGCGATTCGGGAGCGGGCGAGTCTTGCGCCGGTGGACGACGCCTTCGTCGCGCGGGCACTCGAAATCGAGCGCGTCACTCGCCACGACGTCATCGCGTTCACGACGGCGGTGGCCGAGCGCGTCGGCGAATCGTCCCGCTTCGTCCACTACGGCTTGACCTCGTCGGACGTCGTCGACACCGCGAACGGATTGCTGCTCAAGGCATCGGGCGAGCGCCTGCTTGCGCGATGCCGCGAGCTCGCCGACGCGCTTCGCCGCCGGGCGATCGAGCACAAGGACACCGCAATGATCGGCCGCACGCACGGCGTGCACGCCGAGCCGACGACCTTCGGCCTCGTGCTCCTGCTCTATTTCGCCGAGGTGGAGCGCGCGATCGTGCGGCTCGGACGCGCGGTCGAGGCAGTCAGCGTAGGAAAGATCAGCGGCGCGGTCGGCACGTTCGCGCACCTGGACCCCGAGGTCGAGGAGCGAGTGTGCGCGCGCCTCGGCCTGACGGCGGCGCCGATCTCGACGCAGGTCGTACAGCGCGATCGATATGCCGAGTTCGTTTCTGCACTCGCCGTGCTCTGCTCGACCCTCGAGAAGATCGCGCTCGAAGTACGGCACCTTCAGCGCACCGAAGTCCGCGAGGCACAGGAGCCGTTCGGCAAGGGGCAGAAAGGTTCGTCGGCAATGCCGCACAAGCGCAATCCGGTAGTCTGCGAGCAGATCTGCGGCCTGGCGCGTGTGGTGCGGGGCAACGTCGTGCCCGCGATCGAGAACAACGCCCTCTGGCACGAACGCGACATCTCGCACTCGTCGGTCGAGAGAGTGATCCTGCCGGATTCCTGCATTCTGACCGACTATCTGCTCGCCAAGACGACTTGGCTGGTCGACGGCCTCGTGGTCTTCCCGGAGCGGATGCGCGAGAACCTCGACGCGCTGCGCGGCGTGATCTTCAGCGGCCAGGTGCTGCTCGAGCTCACGCGGAAGGGCGTCAGCCGCGAGGACGCTTACGCGATGGTGCAGCCGCTGGCGATGCGCGTGTGGGACGAGGATCGGGAGTTCCGTGAGCTCGTGCTCGAGGATCCGGCGATCGGCGAACACATGTCGGGAGATGAGCTCGAACGCGTCTTCGACCTGGGGACGCAGCTGAGAAACGTGGATCGAATCTTTGAACGGGTGCTCGGGCCGACGGCGTCCTGAGCCAACGAGAGGTCTATGAAAGCCGAAGTCTATGTGACGTTGAAGCGCGGAGTGCTCGACCCGCAGGGGAAGGCCATTCATCACGCAATCGAAGCGAACGGGTCGGACGCGGTCTCTGCAGTGCGACAGGGCAAGTACTTCGAGATCGAGGTCGCCGGGTCGCTCGCGCCGGAGGCGGCTCGTGTCGAGCTTGACCGGATCGCCCGCGAGATCCTCTCGAATCCCGTCATCGAAGATTATCGATTGGAGATCCACGAATGAAGTTCGGAGTCGTCGTATTTCCCGGATCCAACTGCGATCACGATGCCTACCACGTCATCAGCAAGGTGATTGGCCAGCCCGTGGACTTCATCTGGCATCGCGACTCGAACCTCGATGGCTACGACTGCATCGTGTTGCCTGGCGGGTTCTCGTACGGCGACTACCTGCGGACGGGTGCAATCGCCAGTCTGTCGCCGATCATGCGTTCGGTCGTCGGATTCGCGAACCACGGCGGCATCGTGGTCGGGATATGCAACGGGTTCCAGATCCTCTGCGAGTCGGGACTGCTGCCGGGAGCCCTGCTTCGCAACGCAAGTCTTGCGTTCGCTTGCCGGCACGTGAACCTGCGCGTCGAACGACAGGACACGGTGTTCACGCGCGACTATGCGAAGGGCCAGGTGCTGTCGATCCCGATCGCGCACGGTGACGGGAACTACTTCT
>CAZQBW010000339.1:0-4805 GCA_964591515.1 uncultured Clostridia bacterium | reverse complement strand
CGCCCGCGCGCGACCCACGGCTATTTCCTTCGACCGCTCCGCGGTCGTTCAGCAGTCCAGACTCCAATCAGGGACGAGTCTTCCATTCAGCTTCGTGTCAACCCTCGGAAACTCCTGCAACCCTGCCCACTCTCTCCTGTACCCTAGACGGTTGATGATCGTTCTCCACGGCGCGGCGCTCGACGGCCACCTCTACCTCTGGGGCGAGACGCCGGCTGGCGAGTCTCCCCCCGAGCCGAAGCGCCGCGGCCGCAAACCGGCCAAGGCGCCGCCTCCCCAATCGCCCTTCGACCTCGGCTTCGACCGGATCGTCGGCGCTCTCGATCCCGACTTCGGCCTCGAGGCGCAGCGCCTCGTCGCGTGGATTCCAACCGTGGACGGCAAGCCCGTTGCTTCGAGCCCGCTCGTCGCCGAGCCGCCGGGCGCGTCCCACGCGCCAACCCTGGCACCCTGGACCGTCACCGCCGTTCGCCTCACACCTCCCGTCGCCCTGGAACTGCTAGGCCAGTGCGCCGACTCCGCAATGATCGCGCCCGGCGTCCTGGTCGGCCACGACCTCGGCTACTGGGCCGCGGCGATGCGTCTCGCCGGCGCCCTCGTCGTGCGCCAGCAGTACCTGCCCGGCCTCGCTCTCGTCGACGGCGTCTACCACTCCCGTTGGCAGCCGGCCGCCTCGGGCGCGGACGCCGCCCGGCTCGCGATGCTCGCGACGCGAATGCCCCACGCCTGCCGCGCCCTCTCGACGGGCGCCGATGTGCCTCCAGACTCACCCGCGGCAGACGTCCTGGCCTCGGTCCTAGAACACTTCGTCGACCATCTCGTCCGCCTGCCGGCCAGGCCCGCCGTGGCGCGTCACGCCGGTCTGCGCCCGCGCACCTACGACAGCGTCCACCACGAGTGGCTTCAGACCCTTCGATCCGCCGACGGACGGATGCACGGCGCTCCCGAAGAGCTGGCACGCCTCGCCGCGCAGATCGACGAGTGGCGCCGGCCCGTCGCCGTCACCGCGGCCGCGCCCTTCCGGCTCTGCTTCAGACTCGAGGAGCCCGAGAACGTCGCCGCTCCGGTCGGCACGACCGGCGACGCCGTCGCTGCCGACTCGGCGTCCGATGCTGCAGCGGAGTCGGTCGATGCGACGTGGCACATCCGGTACCTGCTGCAGGACGCCGCCGATCCGAGCCTGCTCATCCCGGCCGAAAGCGCCTTCCGCTCGAAGGGCGCCGCCTCGAACGCGCTCGAGCGACGGGGCCTGGCGACGCACTTCAACGCCCGCGCCTACCTGCTCTCTGCGCTCGGCCAGTGCGCCGCGCTCAATCCGCGCATCGAGGCGAGCCTCAGGTCGCCGGCGCCATCCGGTTACGACACCGACTCAGTCGGCGCCCACGACTTCCTGACCAACACCGCGTTCCTGCTCGAGCAGGCCGGCTTCGGCGTGCTGCTGCCCGCCTGGTGGACGCGAAAGGGCACGAAGCAGCGCCTCTCGGTCCGCGCCTCGGTCAAGAGCCCGACCCTCCAGACCAACGCCGGACTCTCGCTCGATCGTATCCTTCGCGTCGACTGGGAGGTCGCCCTCGGCGACGAGAAGCTCGGCCTCGCCGAGCTCAAGGCGCTCGCCAGGCTCAAGGCGCCGCTCGTGCGCGTCCGCGGCCAGTGGGTCGAGCTCAACCCCGACGAGATCCGCGCGGCGCTCGACTTCTGGAAGTCGAAGGGCGACCAGACGAGCGCCCGCGACATCGTGCGCATGGCGATGGGAGGCATTCCGCCGGAGGGCGGCCTCGAATTCGCCGGCATCGCCGCGACCGGCTGGATGGGCGATCTGCTCGAACGGCTCGACGGCGGCGACCGGCTCGAGGAGCTGCCGGCGCCGGCAGGTCTGCTCGGAACGCTCCGGCCCTATCAGTCGCGTGGCTTCGCGTGGCTCGAGTTCATGAGGACGTGGGGATTCGGCGCGTGCCTCGCCGACGACATGGGGCTCGGCAAGAGCATCCAGACGCTGGCGACGATCGCGCGGGACTGGGAAGCGGGCGACCGCCGTCCGAGCCTCATCGTCTGCCCGACCTCGGTCGTGGCGAACTGGCAGAACGAAGTCGCCCGCTTCACGCCCGGCCTGCCCGTGATGGTGCACCACGGACTCGAGCGCGCGCGCGGCGCCGAGTTCCGCAAGGCCGCGGCCACGCACGCGATCGTCGTTTCGACCTACGCGCTGCTGCAGCGCGACCTCGCGTTCCTCGAGGGCGTCGCCTGGCGCGGAGTCGTGCTCGACGAAGCGCAGAACATCAAGAATCCCGAGACGAAGCAGGCGCGCGCCGCGCGAACGCTCAAGGCGGATTATCGCGTCGCACTGACGGGCACCCCGGTCGAGAACAACGTCGGCGACCTGTGGTCGATCATGGAATTCCTCAATCCGGGGTGGCTCGGGACGCAGGCCGAGTTCCGCCGGTCCTTCTTCCTGCCGATCCAGACGACGCACGATCCCGACGCCACGTCGCAGCTCAAGCGCCTGACCGCACCGTTCGTCCTGCGGCGGCTCAAGAGCGACCGGACCGTCATCGCCGACCTGCCAGAGAAGCTCGAGATGAAGGTCTACTGCTCGCTCACGAAGGAGCAGGCGACGCTCTACCAGGCAGTCGCGAACGAGGCGACGGAGGCGATCGGAAGGGTGGACGGCATGGCCCGGCGAGGGCTCGTGCTCGCGACGCTGATGAAGCTTAAGCAGGTCTGCAACCACCCGGCACAGTTTCTCGGCGACAATTCGACGGTTCGCGGCCGGTCGGGAAAGCTGGCGCGGCTGACCGAGATGCTCGAGGAGGCGCTGGCCGAGGGCGATCGCGCACTCGTGTTCACGCAGTTCGCCGTGATGGGCGAGATCCTCAAGCGCCACCTGCAGGAGACGTTCGGGCGCGAGACTCTGTTCCTGCACGGCGGCGTCCCCAAGACTCAGCGCGACCGGATGGTCGAGAGCTTCCAGGGAAAGGGAGGGCCGCCGGTGTTCGTGCTTTCGCTCAAGGCCGGCGGGACGGGCCTGAACCTGACTGCCGCCAACCGCGTGTTCCACTTCGACCGGTGGTGGAATCCGGCGGTCGAGGATCAGGCGACCGACCGCACTTACCGGATCGGACAGTCGCGCAACGTGCAGGTTCACAAGTTCGTCTGCGCCGGAACGCTCGAGGAGAAGATCGACGAGCTGATCGAGTCCAAGAAGAAAGTCGCCGACCGCGTCGTCGGCACCGGCGAGAGCTGGCTGACCGAGCTTTCGACGGCCCAGCTCAAGAATCTGTTCGCGCTGCGCGAGGATGCGGTGGGAGACTAGCGGGATGTGGGGACGCGGAAGATCCAGGCGCCTTGTCGGCAACCGGTACGTGACGAACGCGCCGGTCGAGGTCCGTGGGGGCATCAAGGCGCAGTCGAAGAGCGGCAGCTTCGGCAAGAGCTGGTGGGCCAAGCGATGGATCGCCGTGCTCGAGAGCTTCGACCTCGGCGTGCGGCTTTCGCGCGGGAAGACGTACGCGCGTCGGGGGCAGGTCTCGTCGATCGACGTGACGAAGGGCAGGGTAGTCGCGGCCGTTCACGGGTCCCGCGCGAGGCCGTACGCGGTCGAGATCTCGGTGAAGGCGCTCGCCGGGGCGGAGTGGGCGCGGGTCACCGAGGCGCTTGCGTCCGAAGTGATATTCGCGGCGAAACTGCTCGGCGGCGACATGCCGCACGACATCGAGAAGGTCTTCACTGAGGCCGGCTCGGCGCTGTTTCCGGCGACGGCCAACGACCTGGTGACGAGCTGCTCGTGTCCTGACTTCTCGAACCCGTGCAAGCACGTGGCAGCGGTGTACTACCTGCTCGGCGAGGAGTTCGACCGCGATCCGTTCCTGATCTTCACGCTGAGGGGGATGACGAGAGGCGAGCTCGTCGAGCTGCTCGGCGGCGTTGCGGGAGAGCAGGGCGACGCGACGAAGATCGAGCGCCGGACGTCGGAGGCGATCTCGGCGGATCCGGCGGCTTTCTGGGACGGGGGTGGCCTGCCTGATGACGTGTACGGAGTCGTGGAGGCGCCGCCGGTCGGCGCGGCGCTGATCCGGCGGCTGGGGGGCTTTCCGTTCTGGCGGGGCAAGGAGCCGTTCGTCGAGTCGGTCGAGCCGCTGTATGCCCGCGCCTCCGAGCGCGCGCTCGACGTGCTTGCGGGGGAGAGCGGACAGGATTAGCAGGGTTTTCGGATTGACGGGAACTCGTGCTTGATCGTGGGCGATGGGGCAGGTGGAGATGCGCTGGTTGACCGCTGAGCGCAAGGCCGGCCCGTCGCTTCGCTCCGGGTTCGGTCCTCCGCTGCAGGTCAATTGCCCGTAGTGGACGCTTCCAGCCGGACCGAACCCGGAGCGTCAGCGACGGGCCGGCCTCACCCTTGTGCCGATCGCGGGTCGACAGGCGTCCTAGTCTCCGTCCCCGTCGTCTTCAACAGGTGGTGCCGCGCGCACCTCGAAGCGGATGGGCTCGAGGCCGGGTTTGGCTTCGATCTCGACAGGACCCGACGACTGCTCGTCATCTTCGAGATTGACCTCGATACGGAAGTGAAGTCCGGCGCGCAAGTGAATCCGCACGCGACCGTCGTCATCGAGCAGGAAGTAGTGCCCCATCTGCGCGCCGTCGAGAGATGTGCACATGATCGAGCAGCTCATTCCATATTCCTTCGTGCTTACGACCTCGATGTCGAGCGGAACCGACGCGAACGGCGGCGGCATCCGGATTGTGCCGAGATCAGCATTCCGGCCGTTGCGCACGATGGCAAATTTCGATGCCGACGCGCCGTCGGACGG
>CAZQBW010000338.1:0-4807 GCA_964591515.1 uncultured Clostridia bacterium | reverse complement strand
GCTGCGCTCGCCCGCGCGCGACCCACGGCTATTTCCTTCGACCGCTCCGCGGTCGCGGACGGGGGCACCGAGGTTATGAGCCAGACCCGCGAGCCTGACGGTTCCACGAGCGGATCCGACTCGCTCTGTGCTAGCCTCCGGTGTCGAAGCGCGTGCGCCATGACTTTCCTGATGACTCACATCCTCGCCTGCTACGCGGCGGCGACAGTCGGCTCGATCGCCACGATCGTCACGAAGCGGAAAGGACTGTTCACGGCCTCGGTCATCGCGATGCTGGTCGGGTTCGGCCTGCATTCGGCCGATCTCGCCATCCACATCGTCGAGGACGGACACCTTCCCCTCTACGGAGCCCAGGAAGTCTGCTCGTTCCTCGGGTGGTCCCTCGTTCTCTACTTCCTGCTCGTCCAGCTGCGCTTTCCGACGCACGCACTCGCCGCGCTCGTCTTTCCCTCTGCCACGATTCTGACGCTTATCTCGGCGATCGCTCCGCCGATCGAGTCGCGACCCGCGGTGCTTGCCGACGATCCGGTCCTGTTCTCGTTCCACGCCGGGCTGATGCTGCTGGCCTACGGCGCGTTCTTCACGATGTTCATGGCGGCGCTGCTCTACATCACGCAGGAGCGTGAGATCAAAGGCAAGCACTTCGGAGCCATATTCCACAGACTTCCCTCGCTCGATACTTGCGACTCCATCGGCTTTCGCTCGCTGGCCATTGGCTTCGTGATGCTGACGGCCGGAATCGCATTCGGAATGCTCTGGCAGTACCGGCGCATCGGGACCCTCTGGACGAACACGCCAATCGAGATCGTGGGCGCCTGCACGTGGCTCGTCTACTTCTTCCTCGTGCACTACCGGCTGACGTCGGGTATGCGCGGACGGCGCGCTGCCATAGGCGCCATCATCGGATTCGGCCTCGTCGTGGTAAGCCTGACGGTGCTTCGGTTCTCGGCCGGCTTCCACACTCTGTCGCCATGGTGATGCTGTCGGATATGGGAATTCTCCTGCTTGGCGTCAACCATCGCACCGCTCCGGTTCACGTCCGCGAGCGGTTGGCGTTCGACGATTCGGAGCTGCGGTCCGCGCTCGCGGATCTCGTCGATCGCGAGACCATCGACGAAGCGCTCATCGTCTCGACGTGCAACAGGGTCGAAGTGCTCGCGTCCGGTAGTGCCAACGACGAATGTCTCGATCGGATGATGGAGATCCTCGGATGGTCGGGCGGATTCGCCGGAGTCGATCTCGAGGAGCACATCTATGTTCATCGCGATCAGGCGGCCATTCGCCACCTCTTCCGTGTAGCCTCGAGCCTCGACTCGATGGTCGTTGGTGAGCCGCAGATCCTCGGACAGGTCCGCGAAGCCTACCGGATCGGTCTCGACGCCGGAACGGTGGGACGGAACCTGACGACGCTGATGCAGTCGGCATTCGCGGCGGCGAAACGCGTGCGCACCGAAACGGCGATCGGCCTGAACGCCGTCTCTGTGAGTTTCGTCGCTGTCGAACTCGGCCGGAAGATCTTCGGGAGCCTCAAGGATCGCGTCGTCCTGCTTATCGGCGCGGGAGAGATGGCCGAACTGGCCGTCCTGCACCTCGTCGAGTCGGGCGTGTCGGGCGTCCTTGTCGCCAATCGCACGCACGAGCGGGCCGAGGCCTTCGCAGGAAAGCACGGCGCCAGGGCCGTGGAATTCGAGGATCTGGTCTCGCACCTCGTCGAGCCCGACATCGTCATCTGCTCGACCGCTGCGCCCGACTACGTGTTGTCGGCGGCAGACGTCCGGACGGCGCAGGATCGGCGGCGCAATCGCCCGCTCTGTCTGATCGACATCAGTGTTCCCAGGCAGATCGATCCGGCGGCGGCAGAACTCGGAAACGTCTTCCTGTTCGACATGGACGATCTGCAGCGCGTCGTCGACTCGAACATGAAGGAGCGGGAGCGCGAGGCGTCGCTGGCCGAGATCATCGTCGACGACGAAGTCAGCAAGTACGTCGGCCGGGTCCGGACGTCGGACATCGGGCCCACCGTGACGGAGCTCAAGGATCGGCTCAACGACGTCGCGCACGGCGAGTTCAAGCGCCTGCGACGGCGGCTTGGCGACCTGACGCCAGAGCAGGAAGAGGCAATCCTCTCGGTGCTGCTGCCTGCGATCATCAACAAGATCTCTCACCCGATGATTGCCCACATGCGCGATTCGGCGAAGTCGGACGGTCAGGCGGACGGCGGCGTCTCGATCTGGCGCCGGATCTTCCGCCTTGGCGGTGACGAGGACTGATGAGATCCGAAATAGTGATTGGTTCGCGCGGCAGCGCGCTTGCGTTGTGGCAGTCAAAGGCGATGGCGCAGGCGCTCGAAGCCGCGCACACCGGTCTCACGTGTCGAATCGACATCATCAAGACGACGGGTGACGTGATGCACGAGGCTTCGCTCGTCGCGATCGCCGGCAAGGGTGTTTTCACGAAGGAGATCGAGGACGCGATGCTCGACCGGCGCGTCGACGTCGCGGTGCACAGCCTCAAGGATCTGCCGACCGTCCTTCCACCTGGATTGACTCTTGCTGCGATCACGAAGCGCGAGGACCCGCGCGACGCGTTCTGCGCGCGCCCGGGAATCGCCTCGGTCGTCGACTTGCCGGTCGGGGCGAGAATCGGCACGAGCAGTCCCAGACGTCGGTCCCAGCTGCTGGCGTGGCGACCGGATCTGGAGCTCGTCGAGCTGCGTGGCAACGTCGACACCCGTCTCCGCAAGATCGAATCGGAGGGACTCGACGGTATCGTCCTTGCTTGCGCGGGCCTTCGAAGACTCGGACTTGCGGACCGGATCACTGAGCCGCTCGGCATCAACGTGATGGTTCCGGCCGTCGGGCAAGGAGCGCTCGGCATCGAAGCCCGGGATGGCGACGACGACATCCTCGAGCTCCTGCAGGCGCTTGCCGATGGCGAGACCGCGGCGGCGTGCCGGGCCGAACGGGCCTTCCTAGAGGCCATCGGTGGTGGATGTGCCGCACCTGTCGCGGCGCACGCCTGGCCCGACGGCGAGGGCCAGCTCTCGATGGTGGGCACGATAGCAACGGACCCTGAGCGGCCGCCGGTTCGGGGAATGCTTACTGGACCAGTGAACGCGCCTGAACGGCTCGGCCAGTCGTTGGCGACCATCTGCGCACGGTAAGAGGCGAAAAAACTGACGCGGTCGGGCGGATCTTGCGGGTTGGAGCGGATCTGATCGCGAATCTGACCTGCGTAGATCCGCCCGATCGGCTTGATCCGCGATGCTCTCCTCAGTCGCTCGCGATTGTCCGCGGCCGATCCTGATTACACGCTGTCGCGTCGGCCTTTTCGCCGCATCCGCAGGCCGCTTGACCGTCATCGCACGATTTTCGTGCCATGTCCCGTCGAACGAGGCGAATTGCCGCAAGACACGTCAGGATCAGGGCAACGAGTAGTGCACTCTGTTCGATCAGACTCACGGTCGCAAGTATAGCGCACGCCGCGCGTTGATCTGGGACGGGGAGGGCGTTTAATGTCTGAGGTGATGACTTCACGCATCGGTCGGTTTGAGATCCTCGAGTCGCTCGGCGACAGTGTCGCCGGAAACCATTACCGGGCTTTCGACCCCGCAACCAACCGCAACGTGGCGGTCGAGACTTTCCGTCTCGGGACTCTTCCAGGCGATGCGGCACGGGACGCATTCGTCCAGGGACTGAAGAGATCCGCGCAGCTGCTCCATCCCAGAATCGCGTCGGTGTTCGACGTCGGGGTCGACAACGACCTCGCGTACGTCGTTAGCGAAGACCTGACGGGAACGACGCTCGATCGGTCGATTCTCGAGTACGGCCCATTCGATCTAGCCGAAATCGCACCGGTGATCAGGCAGATCGGCGCGGCGCTCGATTACGCGCACGCGCAGGGCATCGTTCACGGCGGTCTCGAGCCGGAACGGATACTGCTGCTCGAGAACGGCGACGTAAAGGTGATGGGCTTCGGGACCAACTTTCCCGAGGTGAAGACCTCGCACGGCGCACACACGTTCGTCGGCGATCCGAAGTACTTCTCGCCCGAGCGAGTTCGCGGAGAGGCGCTGACGCACCGCGCGGACATCTTCTCGTTCGGGACGATTGTGTACGAACTGCTGACCGGTCAGGCGCCGTTCGACAGCGACTCGCTGATCACGTCGCTTTACCGCGTGGTGAACGAGCCACACCGGGCAGCGAGCGAGATTCGAGCCAATTTGCCGGACGGGATCGACGAGGCTCTCGGGTATGCGCTCGAGAAGCATCCGAAGGACCGGTATCTGTCGTGTGCGACTCTGATCGACTCTCTTGAAGCGCTGATTCCGGCGCCGGAGCCGGCTGCTGCACCGGCGTCTGTTCCCGACGTGGAAAAGGTGCCCGTGGAAGAAGCAATCCAGTACTGCGATCAGTGCGGCTCCGAGCTCCAGACGAAGATGAAGTTCTGCTGGTCGTGCGGCGCGACGGTGGTCCACGTTGCAGAGGCTCATCCGGTGACGGACGCCGGTACGCCGGCTGTTGTCGACGTCGCGGCCCCGGTGCCGAGTCCGTCGGCTGAAAGGAACGTCGTCAAGATCGAGGCGGTACCGGTGCCTGTTGCGGTTCCCGTTTCGACTTCGAAGCCAACGGCCATGGTTACGGCCGTCAGCGAGCCGGTGGTCGCCGGGCACTCCGAGACGGCGGCTGAAGTTCGGACAGCGCCGACGTCTCCGGAGAGGTCTTCGAGGACCGAGCCCGTGAAGGTCGCGGATGCTCCCCCCGTCAAGGTTTCGGACGTGCCCGTGGGTCCGTCTGTGGCTTCATCC
>CAZQBW010000337.1:0-4818 GCA_964591515.1 uncultured Clostridia bacterium | reverse complement strand
CGCCGTATGGAAGCTCGCGGTCGCCGGGTCATAGACCGCGACCGTGTCCTTGCCGTCGCCGTCCCAGTCGCCCGCGAGCGGCACGAGGTTGGCCGCGCCGAAGACGAACGTCGCGACGGCCACCGGCCGGTCGATGACGTTCGAGAGGAAGAAAGTCCCCGTCTTCGGGTCGTAGACGCCGATCGAGTCCTTCCCGTCGCCGTCCCAGTCGCCTGCAACCGGCAGCATGTTCGTCGCGCCGAACGAGGTCGTGAACGCCGGAAGTCCCGGTCCGTTGGTGTTCGTCAGAAAGAACGTACCGGAGTTCGGCACATAGACACCGACGGTTTCCTTCCCGTCGCCGTCCCAGTCGCCCGCGATCGGACGCAGGTTCGGACCGCCGAACGTGAACTTCATCGACGCATCGCCTGCCTCGATCCTGTCCGTCAGGAAGAACGATCCTCCACTGGCCAGGTAGAGACCGAGCGAGGACTTCCCGTCGCCGTTCCAGTCGCCGATGATCGGCTGCATGTTAGGGGCGCCGAAACCGACGGGCCTCGAGTCCGGGGCGCCGGCCGCCGGGATCCAGAATGTGCCGTCCGCGGGATCGTAGACGCCGGGAACGTCCCTGGCAGAAGCCGCCGTCGGACTGCCCGCGTTCGTCGCCGGCGGTCTGTTGCCCGTGTCGGGGGGCGTGCCGCATCCGGCCATCGCCACGGCGATTGCCAGAACACTGAGTCGGACGGAGTTGCCAGCTGACTTCATGTCGGATTGCCACCTCACGCTCTGATTCGGCAGCGCGATCGCCGCGTCAGGGCCGGGAGTATACCGTGCCTTCGCCACCTCTGCGCCTTTGGGTCTTTGCGAGTCCTTTGCGCCTTTGCGCCTTTGCGCTTTAGCGCCTTTGCGAGAAACTGACTCGCGACAGCGTTTCCCGCAAAGACGCAAAGGACTCGCAAAGACGCAAGGTCCAGAAAGACGGAAAGCCGCCACCGCTCAGCGTCCCAGAGGCTCCATGCCTCCAGGTTTGACACCCCGCCGACGCTCTCCCATACTCCCCGCGCCGTGGACATCCAGCGCGCAATCGAGCATCTCTCCGCCGGTGACTTCGACTTCATCGACCTCGGATGCGGCGCTGGCGGATCTACCGGCCACTGCGCCCGCCGCTTCTCGGCCGCCAGGTCGCTCGGCATCGAGATCGACGCCGTCGAGGCCAACGCGGCCCGCAGCGCCGGCTACGTCGTCGCCCAGGCCGACGTCGCGCTCACTACCGTTCCGGACCGATGCGTCCGATTCGTCTCGGCGATGGACTTCCTCGAGCACCTGCCCGACGCCGAGACGTCGTGCGAGGTCCTCGAGCGGTTCGCCGATGCGGCGCGCGACTTCGTCTTCATCCGCCACCCGAGCTTCGAAGACATCGACTACCTCGCGGGGCTCGGCCTCAAGCTCTGCTGGACCGACTGGACCGAGCATCCGACGATGATGCTGATCGAGGACTACGAGCGGCTCTTCGCGCGGCTCGGCTGGACGGAGTACGCGATCGTCCCCCGGCTGCTGTTGCCGGACTCGACGTCGGACCAGATCGTGCCGCTCTCGGCGCCTCGCGACACGCAGGTGTACGACGAAAGCGCGCACGGGCCGAAGGCGTTCGCGAGGTTCGACCGTCCGGTCTTCACGCAGTTCGACGTCTTCATCCGGCGCGATCCGTCCATGACCGACGAGGCCTGGCGGGCGATCGTCTTCTCGGATCTCGACGACGACTCGCCGCTCTGGCCGATCCGTCTTGTTTCGGCGGCGGATCCGCCGGCGACTCCGCTCGAGATCGAGCTTGGCGGTTACGATCCCGAGACGTCGCGCTGGCGGCTGCGCGCGCGCGACGGATCGGAGCGGACGCTGACCTACGGAGCGGCGGGCCGCGACTGGCAGCCGTTCGTCGGGGATTTCGACGGAGACGGTGAGACGGGGATCGGCGCGTACGACGGGGCAAGCGGATACTTTTTCCTGCGTAACACGATTGGAGAGGGCGACGCCGACGTCACGGTGGGTTTCGGGGCGCCGGGCGGGCAGCCGGTCGTCGGCGACTGGACCGGCGGCGGCACGTCGACTATCGGTGTATACCGGCCGTCGCTGGCGCTGTGGTACGTGCGGTTCGGGAATGGTCCGGGACCTGCCGACGACGAGTTCCAGTTCGGGGTGGGAGGCGCCGGGATGCTCGCCATCGTCGGCGACTGGGACGGCGACGGGCGCGACGACGCCGGGCTGTTCGATCCGTCGACGTCGTCGTGGCACCTGCGCGGCGGGAGTGCTGATGGCAGCGAGGACGTGAGCTTCTACTTCGGTCCGCCGGGAGGGCTGCCGGTTGTCGGCGACTGGAACGGCGACGGCCGCGACTCGATCGGGGTGTACATTCCGGATTGGGGACTGTGGATCCTGCGCGACACGAACACGAACGGCCCGGCCGACCGCATCATCGAGTACCGGATCGACGGCTGCCGGCCGCTGGCGGGGAATTTCGGCGTTTTTTGAGCCGCGAGCGGTAGCGAGCGTCCGTACAGACCTGTTCCCCGATCGCACCCTTCTTCATTTTCAGGTTCGCCCACTCACCACGTCCCACGGACGCTCGCTACCGCTCGCGGCTCGAAACGGGGAACGCCCCCTCACCACACAGAGCACCGCTTCGCCTTCTCCCTTACCATCGCCGACGTCTCCTCGCACCCGAACGTCTTCCAGAACTCCGGCATGTTCGACAGCGGCCCGATGACCCGGTACTTCCCGGTCGGATGCGGATCGCCCTGCACCATGAGCCGCTGCGTCTCGGGCCGGATCGCATCCCCCCGGAACTGCCCCCAGGCGATGAAGAACTGCTGCTCCGGCGTGAAGCCGTCGATGGTCGGCTCGGGCCCCTTGCCCTCGCGCGAGTGCTGATAGGCGAGGAAGGCGATCTTCGCGCCGGCGAGGTCGCCGATGCTCTCGCCGAGCACGAGCCTGCCGTTGTGGTGGATGCCGGGCTCGATGAAGTAGTCCTCGAACTGCGCGGCCACGCACGCCGTGCGCTCCTGGAACCGCGCAAGGTCTTCGTCCGTCCACCAGTTCTGCAGCCGGCCCTGCGCGTCGTACTGCGCGCCCTGGTCGTCGAATCCGTGGCTGATCTCGTGCCCGATGACGACGCCGATGGCGCCGTAGTTCACGGCGTCGGTGACCCCCATGTCGAACGCCGGCGCCTGCAGGATGCCCGCCGGGAACACGATCTCGTTGAGCGACGGGTTGTAGTAGGCGTTCGACGTCGGCGGGGTCATTCCCCAGCGGCCGCGGTCGACGGGCTTGCCGATCTGCGACCGGTTGTCGGCGACTGCGAAGCGCGAGCCGCCGACGATGTTGTTCCAGTAGGACGTGCGATCGATCTTGATGGATGAATAGTCCTTCCACTTGTCCGGGTAGCCGATCTTAGGATTGAAGGTCGACAGCTTCTCCATCGCCTTCTTCTTCGTTTCGGGACCCATCCAGTCGAGCGACTGGATCCGGTCGCCCATCGCCCACAGGAGGTTCTTCACCATCTCCTGCATTCGCGCCTTGGCGGCCGCGGGGAAGTACTTGTCGGTGTAGATCTTGCCGAGCGCCTCGCCGAGCAGGTTGTCGGTCATCTCGACGGAGCGTTTCCAGCGGGGCTTCATTTCCTTCGCGCCGCCGAGGTACTTCTGGTTGAACTCGAAGTCCTGGTTCACGAACGGATCGGAGAGCGCGTCGGCCGAGACGCGCAGGAGGTGCCATTTCAGGTACGTCTTCCACTCGGCGACGGGCGTCTTCTCGAGCTGGCGGTTCACTTCGGCGAGGAACGCGGGCTCGGCGACGTTCACGTCGGCGCGACTGATGTTTGCGTCCTTGAAGTACGTGGCCCAGTCGATTGCCGGCGTCATCTTCTGGAGGTCGGCGAACGTCGTCTTGTGATCGGTGGCCTTCGGGTCGCGGAGCGCGACGTTGTCGAGCGAGTGGGTGGCAAGCGCCGTCTCGAAGCGCATGACAGACGCGGCGGCCGTCTTCGCGTCGTTCTCGCTTGCGCCCGCGAGGCGGAACATCGCCGCGACGTGCGCGAGGTATTTCTCGCGTGCTTCGGCGAAGCGGGGCTCGGGTTTGATGTAGTAGTCGCGGTCGGGCAGGCCGAGCCCGGCGGCGAAGATGTGCGCGATGACGTTGTTGGGTTCGTGGTTGTCGGATGTGCCGAAGAGCGCGAACGGCACGCCGATTCCGGTGTCGTGGAAGCGACGGATCATCGCCTGCACGTCCGCGGGGCTCTTCAGCTTGTCGATGTCGGCGAACCAGGGCGCAATCGGTTCGGCGCCGAGGGCGTTGATGCGGGCTTCGTCCATTCCGGCGGCGTAGAAATCGCCGATGAGCCGTTCGGGGCTTCCGGCGGGGAGGTCCTTTTTCGCGGCGGCCTGTTCGAGGATTTCGCGGAGCCGGTCCTTCGAGAGCTCGCCGGCGGCCCAGCGGCGGCTCCATCGCGTCATCGACGGCGGAATCGGATTCGCCTTGCGCCACGCGCCGTTCGCGTATTCGAAGAAGTCGGTGCACGGTGCGACGCTCGTGTCGATGTCGCCGACCTGGACACCCTTCGGGCCCTGGGCGAAGACCGACGACGACACGAGTACGACAATGGCAAAGCTGGCGAGTATTCCGGAAAGACGCATGGTGGTGTGCTCCCTATGGATGTGACCGAGAGAAGGGATCTACGGACGAACCCGCCCAAGAGTTACGCTGATTTACACCGATTTACCAGGCGGTTCCCCTCAGTGCCACTGTCCCTCCGTGCCTCTGTGTGCGAAGCTCTCTTCTTATGGATTC
>CAZQBW010000336.1:0-4868 GCA_964591515.1 uncultured Clostridia bacterium | reverse complement strand
TCAATCCAAAGCGGCGCTGCGCGCCGCACTCCAGGGCGCTTCGCGCAAGAGGCAGTGCCGTACCCTCAGGGAGTTCTGGACAGAATCGGACGGCCGGGCGATCATTCTCGGCGCATGACAACTCCATACTCGCTAGCCAGACCGGCCGCATTCGCCATCAGTTTGCTTGTGGCGCTCGTCCTTACTCCCGTTGCCCCCTCGGTGTCCGCCGGGCCGCCCGAACCCTTGACCAACGTGTCGAACGCATCCGGAATGTCGTCGGAGCCCTCGGCGATCACCGACGCCGCCGGATCGATTCACGTGGTCTGGGCCGACAATCCGGGCTCGGGCGACACCACTCGTCAGCAGGTTTTCCACGCCAGGTCCCTCGACGGCGGGACGACCTTCAGCCCTGCTTCCCGCATCTCGTCCGGTGTAGACGACGACGTCCGTCCTCGCGAGATTCGTATCGCAGCCGTCGACGCAACCGTCGTGGTGACCTGGTGGGCCGTTGTCGACGAGGGCGCGGATCGCGAATTCCTCACGGCGTTCGTCGCGAGGTCGATCGATGGCGGCGAGACGTTTCTGCCCGCGATCCCGACGTCGCTGCGATTCAAGGACAGGATCACCGCTCCGAAGGAAGGCTACTCGAACACGACGAGCCTTGCCCTCGCGCTCGGCGAACGCGGCGAGATCTACCTCTTCGCCACCGTCCAGGACTACTACCACGGCTTCAACGTCTACTTCGCGCGCTCGACCGACGGCGTGTCGTTCTCCGCTCCCGACAAGGTTTCGGACTACACGGGGACGATTCCGCGCGCCGGCTCGTGCGGAATCTCGGTTCTTCCATCCGGCGAGATCGTCGGATTCTGGTCCGAGGCGCTTGGCGATTTCGTCGACGAGGTTAAGACCATCTACAGAGTCTCGTCGACCGATGGTGGACGCACGTTCGGCGCGCCGCTTCGCGTCGCGAAGGCACAGGGCGTAGTCGCCGCCGTCTTTCCGCTCGGCGGCAGTCTGGCGATGCTCGCCCAGACTCAGCGCGGACCGCGCACGAAGGGAGTCATCAAGCTCTTCCGATCGACCGACGACGGCAGGAGCTTCCCGGCTCGCGCCAAGGTCGGCTCGTCTCCCGCATACGTGCACGCACACCAGGCCAGCGTTGCCTCGAACGCTTCGGGCGTCGTGGCCATCGCGTGGTCGGAAAACTCGTCGCTGCCCGGTCCAACCGAAGGGCTCTACGTCACGGTCTCGCGCGACGGCGGTCGCACGTTCGACGCGGCGCAACTCGTCGTCGCCGGTCTGTTCATCGATCCGCCCGCGGTCACGGTCGCACCCGACGGCTCAGTCGGACTCGCATACGCGTCGTCGGTCGCGACGCTGACGGCACAGGAAGTCCTCTTCCAGCGAGTCGACTGAGACGCCATCGCGAAACCTTCGAAAATCCCTGAAAAACCCTGCATTTTCCGTTGGCACCCGTGGGGACGTGTGGTAGAGTCGCGCGCGTTTGAACAATGATATTCGGTGTCCGTGGGCACCAAGGAGGAGTGAAGAACGTGGCACAGGTGAAAACCGACAAGGCGATGACCAAGTCCCAGATCGCGGCGCACTTCGCTGAGAAGTTCTCCATCTCCCGCCGTCAGGCGGTGGAGATCTTTGACGAGATTGCGAACCTCGCGTATGCCGAGACCAAGAAGAAGGGCGAGTTCACGGTCCCCGGGATCGGAAAGCTCGTCAAGCAGGCTCGCAAGGCCCGGACCGGCCGCAATCCGGCCACCGGCGAGGCGATCAAGATCCCGGCCAAGACCGTGATCAAGTTCCGTGTGGCGAAGGCCGCGAAGGACTCGATCCTTCCCGTCAAGAAGAAGTAGCACGTCGCACGACGGTATCCGGCGGGTGAGCCCGATCGAAAGATCGTCTCACCCGCCTTCCTTTTTGCCCGAAAGACCCGCTGCCGACTCAACGAGGTAAACGAGCTCGTCAATCTCGAATGGCTTCGTCAGCGTGAAGTCCCCGATCTGCTCGATCGGAACGTCGCCGAGCGATGACAGGTCGGCACCCGTCATCAGCACTATCCGCATCGACGGCCAGCGTTCCCGGACCTCCGAGGCCAGCTCCATGCCATTGATCTCGGGCATCGAGAGATCCGTCACGAGAACGCCAGCTTCGCGATTCTCGAGCAACTCGAGCGCTTCCCTTCCGTCGGTTGCACTGCGAACTCCGTGCCCGCGATCCCTCAACGCCTCGGCAACCATCTCGGCGACACTCGAATCGTCGTCCACGACGACAATCTCGGCAAGATGAGCCGGCGGTCCGATTGCGTGGACGGTGCGCGCCATCTCGTCGGCGACCGCACGCGTCGAGATCGCCGGCAGTGACACGGAAAACGTCGTTCCGTGCCCGGGCTCTGTTTCGACCTCGATTCGGCCGTCGTGCCGAGACACGATCCCGTAACTGACCGGCAGCCCAAGCCCGGTCCCCTTGGCGCCCTTCGTCGTGAAGAAGGGCTCGAAGACGCGACGCTGCACATCGTCTGTCATTCCCGTGCCTGTGTCAGACACCTCGACGACCACGAAGACGCCTTCACGCCGCATCGTCACCGACAGACTTCCGCCCTTCGGCATCGCGTCGAGTGCATTGAAGATCAGGTTGACGAAGACTTCGCGAAGCTCGCTGTCGTTTCCACGGATGGCGTAGTCGCCCGCGCGAGCGTCGAATCGCACGTTGTAGCGGACGCCGTGAGCGTTCGAATCGCTCCGCCACCGCGTCGACGTCATCTCTATCGTGTCGGCCACGAGCATTCGCAGATCTATCGGATCGAACGACTCGTGGAGCCGCCGTCGTGCGAAGTTCTGGATACGGCGCACGGTGCTCGCGGCTTCGTGCGAGACCTGCTCGATGATCTCGAGGTCGCGCACGAGCATAGGCTCGGAGAGACGACGCTTGAGCAGCTGCGTGCGGCCGAGGATGACCGAGAGCGCGTTGTTGAAATTGTGCGCTACGCCCGACGAGAGCTGGCCGAGCGCCCGCAGCTTGTCGGCCTCGGCGGCGCGCTCGGCCGCGCGCCGATGGCCGGTGATGTCGCGCCCGATCACGAGCACGCCCGCAAGCGACGTGTCGTCGAAGACGGGAGTAAGAGTCACGAGCATCCACGTATCGCTGCCGTCCGCCGACGTGACGGCCGTCTCGAAGAACCGCGGCTCGCCTGCGAGTGCTCGCTCGAGCTCCATCTCTGCGGTGGCGCGGACTTCGGACGACAGGATGTCGACGAATCGCGGAGCTCCGGCGTCGATGTCGGCCAAACCGGCAGCGTCCACGAGCGCCTGATTCAGCCAGACGATCGTGCCATCCCCATCGATCATCGCGATCTGGTCGGTCGCGCTCGAAACGAGCTGCGACAGGATGACGGATTGACGTCTCGCGTCGGCCTCCGCGCGCCGGATCTCGGAAACATCTCGAAGGACGGCGACGGCGCCCTTGCCGTCCGCGATCGGATCGACGGTGAGCTGCGTCAGGCGTCCGATGCGCTCGGGAACCATCTGCGTGTGGAGCCGCGTCGCTCCCTTGATCGAAGCTTCGATCGGACAGTCGCCACCGCCCGCCGGCGCGATGAGCTCACAGCAGTCACGGCCGATGATGTCCTCGCGGCGCATCCGCAGCATCTCACCCGCCGCAGCGTTCGCACCGTAGACGCGCAGCCCGGTGTCGACGAGCAGCACGCCGTCCGACATCGCGTCGAAGGTGAGCTCCCACTCGCGCTTCGCCTGCGACACGCGCTCGAAGAGCTCGACCTGAACGAACGCCGTCCCCATCTGCTCGGCAACGGTCTTGATGAAGCCGAGCTCGTCGGGCGTCCATCGCCGCTCCCTCGAGCTGCACACGAGGAGCACGGCGTGCCAGTCGCCGAGCTGCACGACAGGCTGGTAGACGACAGCGCGCGTGTTGTAACGCTCGTAGGAACAGCGCGCAGCCTCGAGGATCGGTTCGCTGAACGCATCGGCTGCCGCGACGGCCTCTCCCCGCCACAGTCGCTCCGAGAGTTCTGGCATCGCCGAGAGCGGGAACGATCCCGTGAACACATCCGAGTCGTCAGCCGAGTAGGTGTGGACGAAGCGCGCGACCTTCTCGTTCCAGTCGACGACTGCCACGTAAGCCCGCTCGACGTTGAGCGCCTTAGCCAGTCCCTCGCACGGAATCTGCAGAATCTCGTCGAGGTCCGACGACCGGTGAATGGCGCTGATGATCGAGTTGATCAGGGCCTCGCGTCCCGCCTGATTCCGCATCCGCTCGTGAAGCTGCGCGCTCTTGACGGCAACCGCCGCCTGCTCGGCGAAACTCGTCAGGATACGCTCGTCCGACGATGAGAACGTCCCTGTTTCGGGGCTCTCGACGTTGATTACGCCGATGACTTCTCCGTCGATCATGAGCGGCACCACGAGCTCGGCGCGCGTCGACGGAATCGAGACGTAGTAATCCGGATCGTTCTCGACGTCGGCGACGTTGGCGAGTCGGCCGGTCCGGCATACCCTCGCCACGATTCCGGGACCGCTCACGCGATCGACCGTGCCCGCCTGCGTCTGGTCGAAACCGCGCCAGGCTCTCAACTCGAGGATGTCGGATTCCGGTACGCGCAGATGCACGGTAGAGATGGTGTGACCGAAATGTTCGTCGATGGCGTCGAGGATCTTCTCGAGCAGGCGATCGAGGTCCGTCGAATCGACGAGCAGCGTCGCTGCCTTGAAGAGCGCCTCTGCCTCGCGTGCCGTGGCGCGCAGACGGGCCTGGAGGCGCGCGCTCGAGATGGCTGCGGCGGCCTGGTCGGCGAGTACCTCGAGCTGCTCGATGTCGAAGAGCGTCGGGCGCTTCCGGTCCTCCGGATCGTCGACCAC
>CAZQBW010000335.1:0-4926 GCA_964591515.1 uncultured Clostridia bacterium | reverse complement strand
CCGAGCTCACGTTCCTGACGCCGTACGAGAAGCGCACGCTCAATCAGATCCGCGGCCACGCGTACCTGTCGATCTTCGGCCTGGTCGAGGAGTTCATCCTCCCGTTCGTGCTCGACCACGCGCGCGAGCACGTCCGAGACGACGACTACCGGATTCGCGCCCTGCTTCAGTTTGCCGGCGAAGAGGCGAAACACATCCACCTCTTCAAGCGGTTCGGCGAAGAGTTCAAGCGCGGCTTCGGTATGGAGTGCGGCGTGATCGGCCCGCCGGCCGAGATCGCCCGCGCCGTTCTGGCCCACGATCCGCTCGCAGTCGCGCTCGCCATCCTGCAGATCGAGTGGATGACGCAGCGCCACTTCACCGACAGCGTGAAGGATGACACCGGCATCGACCCGCAGTTCGCGAACCTCCTGCGTTATCACTGGATGGAAGAGGCTCAGCACGCGAAGCTCGACACGCTCATGGTCGAGGCGCTCGCGGAAGGACGTCCCGAATCGAAGATCGCCTCGGCCGTCGAAGAGTACCTCGAGATCGGCATGCTCATCGACGGCGGGCTCCTGCAGCAGGTCGAGCTCGACATGCAGGCACTGATGCGCGCGACGCGACGGACATTCTCGAGCAAGGAGAAGGCGGAATTCAGGAACGTGCAGCGGGCGGCAAACCGATGGACGTACCTCGGATCGGGGATGACCCACGAGGCGTTTCTCGGAACGCTCGAGCGGCTCGGCGCCGGCGCGCGAGATCGAATCGAGGCGGTTTCGCCGGTCTTCTGCTGAACCCGGGAAAACTCTGCTTCGTATGGCGAGTCGCTTCGGTTACATGCGTGAAGGGCGAGGGCGGACCGGAATCCCGGCCGCCCGCAGCTCACGTAGGTCCGGAGCGCCGGAGGGACATCGCCATTCGAGTGGAGGGAATTCGCGAAATGCGGCCATCGTCGAATCAGGTGACGCAGCTGCTGGCCGGCTGGAACCGGGGTGAGGCCGGAGCGCTCGAGCGACTCATGCCGGTCGTGTATGACGAACTGCGACGACTGGCCGCAAAGTCGCTGCGCTCGGAAAAGCCCGGCCACACGCTGCAGCCGACGGCCCTGATCCACGAGGCTTACCTGCGGCTCGTCGATCAGCGATTGCCGGAGTTCGAGAGCCGCGCGCACTTTTTCGGCGTCGCGTCGAGACTCATGCGTCAGATCCTGGTGGACCACGCGCGCTCGCGCGTCGCCGCCAAGCGTGGCGCGGGAGGTGTGAAGATCTCGCTCGACGACGCGCCCGAGCCGGCGTCCGAAGACAATGCCGCGGGCCTGCTCGCTCTCGACGAAGCGCTTTCGCGGCTCGCCGAGTTCGACGAGCGAAAGTCGCGCATCGTCGAGATGCGCTCGTTCGGGGGAATGAGCGTGGAGGACGTCGCGGTTGCGCTCGGCGTCTCTGAGCCGACGATCAAGCGCGAAACCCGCCTGGCGCAGGCGTGGCTGAAGCGCGAGCTGGGAATGGCGCAATGACACCGGAACGCTGGAAGCAGATCGAGACCATTTTCACCTCGGCCATCGAGCTCGAGGGTGACGACCGCATCTCGTACCTCGACGAGGCGTGCGGGGATGACATGAACCTGCGTCAGGAGGTCGAGTCGCTCTTGAACGACGTCGGCGACGACGAAGCCGCGTTCTCGACGATAGTCATGGACGCAGCGGAGGCGCTCGTGGCCGGCGAGCGAACGGGACTCGTCGGAAAGCGCATCGGGCCTTATCGGGTGACCGGCTCCGTCGGTCACGGCGGCATGGCGGAAGTCTACAAGGCCGTCCGCGATGACGAGCAGTTCGAGCAGGTGGTTGCGATCAAGGTCGTGCGCCGCGGCATGGTCAACGATGCAATGCTCGTCCGCTTCCGGTACGAGCGGCAGATTCTGGCAAGCCTGAACCATCCGAACATCGCGAAGCTGCTCGACGGCGGAACGACGGACGACGGCATGCCATTCTTCGTGATGGAGTACATCGACGGGCTGCCGATCACGGAGTACGCCGAGGTCAACGGACTCAGCGTCAACGAGCGGATCAGGCTCTTTCGGCAGGTGACGTCCGCCGTGCAGCACGCGCACCGGAACCTGATCGTTCACCGTGACCTGAAGCCGAGCAATATCCTCGTTACCGCGGACGGAACGCCGAAACTGCTCGATTTCGGAATCGCCAAGCTGCTCTCGCCGCCGATCTCGCCGGTGGCGGTCACGCTCGCTCAGACGATGACGGAAGTGCGGCTGATGACGCCGATGTATGCGAGCCCCGAGCAGGTGCGCGGCGAGCCGGTGACGACTTCGACCGATGTCTACGCGCTTGGAGCCGTGCTCTATGAACTTTTGACCGGCGAAGTGGCGCACCGGTTCCGCGACACGTCGATGGCCGAAATCGAGCGCGTGGTCTGCGAAGCCGAGATCGAGCGCCCGAGCGCGGTACTCGCGCGCGCGGGAGGCCAGTCTGCCCGAAGAGGCCGGATACTCGAGGGCGACATCGACAACATCGTGCTGACCGCACTGCGGAAGGAGCCCGAGCGGCGGTACGAGTCGGTCGGTCAGTTCGCGGAGGACATTCGCCGCTACCTCGAGGGGCGCCCCGTCACGGCACGGCAGGACACGTTCGGGTACCGCGCAGGCAAGTTCGTCAGACGGCACCGCCTGGCGGTCGCGTCGGCGTCGCTCGTTGGCCTGCTCCTCGTCGCGTTTTCGGTGATGATGGCGATGCAGGCGGCGCGCATCGCGCGCGAGCGCGACCGGGCTAACGAGGTGACGAAGTTCCTCGTCGAGCTCTTCGAGCAGTCGAGCCCGAGCGAGACCCGGGGAAGTACGGTCACGGCGCGTGAGATACTGGACCGCGGTGCGGCGAGGATCGACAGCGACCTCGGCGATCAGCCCGAGCTGCAGGCGACGATGATGGACACGATGGGGCGCGTCTACCGGAGTCTGGGTCTTTATGCGAGTGCGCGGCCACTGCTCGAGCGGGCGGTCGAGCTGCGGCGGACGACGCTTGGTCCCACTCATCCGGATGTGGGCGCGAGCCTGCACGAGCTGGCGGTTCTGCGTCAGGCCGAGGGAGATCGCGAGACGGCCGAGCGGCTGTACCGTGAAGCGCTCGAGATCCGCAGGAACGCGCTCGGCGAGCGGGACCCCGCCGTTGCCGAGACCTGCAGTGATCTGGGTGAGCTGATGCGCAACGTCGATCGGCTGGACGAGTCCGAGGCGCTGGCGCGGCAGGCGCTCGACATCCGGCGTGACGCACTCGGCGAGCGGTCGGCGGAGGTCGCTTACAGCCTCAACAATCTGGCTGCGGTGCTCGACGACAAGGACCAGGACGAAGAGGCGATGCGGCTCTTCCTCGAGGCACTCGAGATCAAGCGCGAGGTGCTCGGCCCCGACCATCCGAGCGTGGCGAATACGCTGAACAACATCGCGGTCCTGTATCGCAACATGGGTGACGACAAGGGCGCCTTGCCGTTCGATCGAGAGGCTGTGGCCATCCGTCGAAAGGTTTTGGGAGCCGAGCATCCGGACCTGGCCGTCAGCCTCAACAACCTCGCCATCGCACTCAGGGAGCAGGGGGATCTCGAAGAGGCCGAGCCGCTGTTTCGCGAGGCGCTTGCGATGAAACTGAAGCTGCTCGGGCCGACTCACCAGAGCACCGCCAACGGCTACTACAGCCTGGCGGACGTGCTTGCGGCGAAGGGCGACTATGCCGCGGCGGAACCTGTCTATCGTGAAGCGCTCGCGGCTACGATTGCGAGTCTTGGAGAGAAGCACTGGCGCACGGCACTCGTGCGCAGCGCCTACGGGCACTGCCTCGCGAAGCAGGGCCGTCCGGCCGAGGCGCTTCCTCTGCTTGAAGCGGGAGTGACCGGCCTTCGCGCCGAATTCGGCGACGACCACGATCGGACGAAGAAGGCGGCCGGGTACCTCGCCGAGGTGAAATCAGTCCACAGATAGACACAGATGAACACGGATCAGAATCTGTGTTCATCTGTGGACTACTTGAGTTCGATTTCGACGAGCACGCCCTTCCGTGTCCCGCGGTTGGTGAGGACGTGCGTGACGCGCGAATCCACCCAGTGCAGGTCGCCGGCCTTGACGGAATGGTCCATCGAAGCGCCGTCCGGCCCCGTCATTCGCAGGTCCATGTCGGTTGCCGCCACGATCACGTACGGCCTCGCGTGCGTGTGAGGCGCGGTCGATGCGCCTGGCGCGAGCTCGTAACGGTATCCGCGCATTTTCGGGTTCTCGGCCGCGGGAGGCATGAGCGCTTCGGCGGGATCGCCCGGCGGCCGGCTGAGGATCTGCACGTCGATGACGTCGAAGACGGTATGGCCGACGTTGAGGACGCGGTGTGTGAGGTTCGTCGTTTCGTTGTCGCGCGCCGAGACGACACCGGGTTCGACGGTCTCGGCGGGCCGCAAGGACTCACCGAAGGGCTGTTGCGCCACGGTGGCGCTGCTCAGCCGGACGGCAACGTCGTTGCGCGAGTGGGTGTGCATGACAGTTGTCTCGCCCGGCTGCAGGGTGACGCGGAACGCCTGCACGTATTCGTTCTTGAAAATGGTCTTGTGGTCCGGCGCCTCTTCCACGGGAACGGGCTTGTCCTGGAGTGGCCACAGGCCGGCGGCGGCAATGATCGTAGCGAGGAGAATCGTTTTCACACTCGGAGGATACACGGTGACAGGAAATTCCTGGTGCCCGGGATTCCCTCGCGAGCCCGGTACAGAGCCCGCGACCGCGGAGCGTTCGACTCCGCGACCACGGAGCGTTCGATTCCGCGACCACGGAGCGTTCGATTCCGCGACCGCGGAGCGTTCGATTCCGCGACCGCGGAGCGTTCGATTCCGCGACCGCGGAGCGGTCGATGCGACCGCGGAGCGGTCGATGAAATAGCCGTGGGTCGCGCGCGGGCGAGTGCAA
>CAZQBW010000334.1:0-4940 GCA_964591515.1 uncultured Clostridia bacterium | reverse complement strand
TCTGGTAGAGCACGATGTCGCCGTCGCGCACCTGCTGCATGGGAATCGGCTGGATGGTGACGAGATCTCCATCGGCCAGCGCCGGAAGCATGGCCGTCCCGCTGATCCGGAGCAGGATCGGATGCTGACGGCTGAGCTCGTAACGGGCCTTCTTGAGCAGGTCCGGCGTCTCGAGCCGAATCACGGGACCGCGTTCGGTCTTGATGGATTGCGCACGCATTGGGCCAGCTCCTGGCGACTTGGTGTGGGATGAGCGGGTTCCGTGCGGCGGGGTCGGCCTCGTGGCCGGCGAAGCGACCCAGCGCGAGAACGACCAATGGTAACCGGCGAGTTCTCGAAGAGGCAACGCGGATCAGACGGATCTGGCGGTTAAGGCGGATCTGGCGAGCTAATCTGAATTGGCGTTCCGGTTCAGACCCGCGTGAATCCGCCAGATCCGCCCAATCCGCGATGCTCTCACGCTTGGACTCTCGAACGGACAGTTGTCAGGGTGCCGGGGCCAGCTCCTGCCGCTGATGCACTTCCAGCCTTGCGCTGGTCAACCTCGCGTCTCCAATCCGCTCGACGAACAGCACGAGTTTTCCGTCCGCTGTCACCAGGTACGAGCCCGCGTCAACGACGCCATTCGGCCGGCTGCGCGTGAATTCGCCGGCCGCCGTCATCACCACCGATGCGTCACCGAGTGTGAACGGCCCGTCGAAGGCTTCACCCGTTCCGACGTACTCCGATTCGGCCCGCGCTGCCTGCGGCTCGAGATCCACCGTCTGCCCCGGCACTCCCCCGGTCGAAGTGTTCGACGTCACCGGACCGGCCGTTTCCGGCCCGCCTCCGCAGCCGGCCGCGACCGCGCACGCCAGTGCCACGACGAGCGCCCGCACGTCGAGTCGCGCCCTCAGAACGCGAACGGCGCCGTGCTGACGCCGTCCACGCGAACCACGAGACGGTTTGTTCCGGTACCCGGCTTGAGCGACAGCTGTTCGCGCGTGCCTCGAACCGTCAGCCGCCCCTTGCCGCTGTTGAACTCCACCGGCAGCACGTTCTGCACGTCGTTGATGAACAGCACAGCCGTCTGCGAAAACTTGTCGCCTGTGACCTTCAGCACGTTGTTCCTGAACTTCACCTTCCGAATGGTGGGCGGCACACCCCCGACGACCGTCAACGTGAACACGTCCGATGTCGACCGGAGGCCGTCCGACGCCGTTACCGTCACCTCGAAGATTCCCGCGCTGTCGACGGGCGGCACGTGCGTGAGGGTGGCCGTCCCGTTTCCCGAGTCGTGGAACAGCGAGCCGATCGGCCGTCCCGTCACCGAGAAGAACAACGGATCGCCGTCCGGATCCGATGCCGAAAACGTGAGCTGGAAAAGGAAGCCCGACGTGACCGTGATATCCGGGAGCGCTCCGAGCACGGGCGCCGCGTTCGGCCGCGTTGCCGCACCAAAGATGATGAACACGGCACCTCGGCCGCCCGTCGCACCCGGGGCCGTCGCGACGATGTCCTTCGCACCGTCGCCATTCACGTCTCCACTCGTGAGCCGGCTGCCGAGTTTCGCTCCCGACGAAGGGCCGAAAACGGTCCCGTTCGCGGGCGCCGACGCGAGGTCGAGCGTTCCGGGCTTGCCGTCGACAACGTAGAGCACACCGGCCTGCGTGCCGTTCGGCCCCGGCGCGCCTTCAGACGTCGCAATGACCTCACCCATCCGGTCGCCATCCACGTCCGCAACGACGACGTTGTTGCCGACGAAACGGAGCGGCTCGGGACCGATGACGGTCTGGTTCTGGACGTCGTCGCCGAGGTCGAGAATGACCGTCGACGCCGACGGAGCGGGCAACTCCACGACGTAGACCTCTCCGCAATCCGGGAACCGCCGGTTCATCAAGCCGTCGCCGTCGATTGCACCGGCGGCGAGATCCATGCGCCCGTCTCCGGTCACGTCGCCGGCACCGATGCCGCGTCCGAGGTAGTCACCGAAGTCGCTTCCGAACACGCGAACGAACGCGGCTCCCGTCGCCAGATCGACTCGCGCACGCCGGACTAGTGAGGTGCCGTCGAGGATGAATATCTCGCCGGCCTTTTCGTGCGTGACGACGCGGACGACCGTTCGATTCGGCGTTCCCATTATCAGGTCGTCGACGCGGTCTCCGGTGACGTCAGCGGCGAGAAGGTCGGTCCCGAGCTGGTCGCCGGTTCCGAAGCCGCCCACGATCGCCGATCGTCCGTCATTCTCCACGTCGATCGACTGTCCGCCCGGAAAGAACGGGTCGCCGAAGACGACGGCCACGCGACCGGCCCTGTCAGCACCGCCCAGCCCCGTGGCCAACGGAGCCCCCGCGGCAAGATCCGCGTAGCCATCGCCGTCGAAGTCGCCCGTCACGAGAGCGGCACCAATCGGCGCCGGGACTGTTGCATCGAACGCCGCCGCATCTGCGACCTCAGTCGACAGATCGATCCGGGAGACGCCACGAAGCCGCGCCCCGCCCCGAAAGATCAGAACGCCTCCCGACGCCCGGCGTCCGAGAGCCGGCAGATATCCGCCGGTCGCGAGCAGCAGCTCGTCAGCTCCATCGCCGTCCATGTCCGCAGCCGAGGCCGACACGCCGAGCCGCACGTTCGGGCCAGCGCCGACAATCGTGACGTCCGGCGGCGTCGACGCGAGGTCCTTCGAGACGAGTCCAATTCCGGGAATGCCGAATACGATATAAGCCTCGCCGCGGGTTTGAGACGCCTCCGGGGCACACACGACGAGGTCCGTCGTGCCGTCGCCGTCCAGATCACCCAGTGCCACTCCGCCGTCGCCGAATTCGCCTCCCGCAGCAGGACCGTCGATTCGAACTGTGTTTGTCGACGTCGCGAGATTGACGTCCGCTGGCAGTCCCGCCGGGGCGCTCGACACCGCCACGAGCAGGCACAGAAGCAGCGCGACTGCCATTTCGAGGCGATGGGATCGGTATTGGCGCGACATGGTTGCCGAGTATACCGGGTTTCGGAGTAGCATTGCCGGGATCGAACCGCTCACCGGCCGGCTGTGACCGGCAAACGCACGATGCCTCCGTTCAACTCCATCTACGCTCACGGCTTCGTCCGGACCGCGGTCTGCCTTCCGTTCGTGCGGGTCGCCGATCCGGCGTACAACGTCGAGCGAACGATCGCCCTCGCGCACCGCGCGTCCGAAGCAGGCGCCGTCGTCGCGCTGTTTCCCGAGCTCGGTCTCACGGCTTATTCGTGCGAGGACCTCTTCCACCAGGACGCCCTGCTCGACGCAGCCGTCAACGCTGTCGCGCGTGTCGTCGAGGCGAGCCGCGATCTGACGCCGGTGCTGCTCGTGGGCGCGCCGCTCCGCTTCGAAGGCAAGCTCTTCAACTGCGCGGTCGTCATAGCCCGCGGACGGATCCTCGGAATCGCGCCAAAGAGCTATCTGCCGAACTATCGCGAGTTCTACGAGAAGCGCCAGTTCGCGCACGCCCGGTCCGCGGTGCAGCGGGAAGTGCGGTTCCTCGGTGCGTACGTTCCGTTCGGCAGCGACCTGGTCTTCGACGCGACGAACGTCAGGGACTTCTCGCTGCACGTCGAGATCTGCGAGGATCTCTGGACGCCGATACCGCCGAGCACGTGGGCCGCGCTCGCCGGCGCTACCGTCCTGACGAACCTCTCGGCGAGCAACATCACAATCGGGAAGGCCGACTACCGTCGCGACCTGTGTGCGTCGCAGTCCGGCAAGTGCATCGCCGCCTATCTCTACGCCGCTGCCGGTCCCGGCGAGTCGACGAGCGACCTGGCCTGGGACGGTCACGCGCTCGTCTACGAAAACAACGAACTGATCGTCGAGTCCGATCGATTTGCGGCGAACGAGCAGGTCGTCCTGGCCGACATCGACCTCGAGCGTCTCGCGCAGGACCGCATGAGGACCACGAGCTTCACCGATTCGGTCCACTCGCACCTCGAGCAGGTTCGCGAAGTCCGCCGGATCGAGTTTCAGCTCGCCGTTCCGACCGGAGCCGTCGCGCTGTCACGCCGCGTCGAGCGGTTTCCCTATGTGCCGTCGGTCGAGGCCGTTCGCGATGAACGCTGCTTCGAGGCCTACAACATCCAGGTCCACGGCCTGATGAAAAGGCTCACGAGCGCGAAACTCGAGCGGATCATCATCGGCGTCTCGGGCGGGCTCGATTCGACGCAGGCGCTCATCGTCGCCGCGAAGACGTTCGACCGGATCGGTCTGCCGCGCGAGAACATCCTCGGTTACACGATGCCGGGCTTCGCCACGAGCGACACGACGAAGTCAAATGCCTGGAAGCTGATGCGTGCGCTCGGCGTCACCGCTGCCGAGATCGACATCAAGCCGAGCTGTATGCAGATGTTCTCGGACATCGGTCACCCGTTCGCAGCGGGCGAGCCCGTCTACGACACGACCTTCGAGAACGTGCAGGCCGGCGAGCGAACCTCGCACCTGTTCCGGCTGGCCAACCGTCACTCCGCCATCGTGCTGGGTACGGGCGATCTGAGCGAGCTCGCGCTCGGATGGTGCACGTACGGCGTCGGCGACCACATGTCGCACTACAACGTGAACGCGTCGGTTCCCAAGACGCTCGTTCAGCACCTGATCCACTGGGTAGCGACGACAGGTCAGTTCGACGATGCCACTTCGGCGATCCTCGAGTCGATACTCGGGACCGAGATCTCGCCGGAACTGATCCCCGGCGATTCGTCGGAACACCCGGCGCAGAGCACCCAGGCGACGATCGGCCCGTACGAACTGCAGGACTTCAACATTTACTATGTGACGCGATTCGGATTCCGGCCGTCGAAGGTCGCGTTTCTCGCGCACCACGCGTGGTCCGATGCGACCCTGGGGGGCTGGCCAGCCGGGATCCCGGACGGTCAGCGCAACGCCTACGACCTCGCGACCATACGGAAGTGGTTGAAAGTGTTCCTCTTCCGGTTCT
>CAZQBW010000333.1:0-4948 GCA_964591515.1 uncultured Clostridia bacterium | reverse complement strand
GACCGCTCCGCGGTCGCGGACGGCGCCACAACAACGACCACGCCGCAGTCGCGGGCCGTGCCCTCACTCGCCGCCAGGCCCCGAAGGAGGTTTCATAGCAACCACGGAGGCACAGAGACAATGAGCTGTCTTTAGCGGCCTGAATTCTGATTCGCGGGCTGACTCGCCGCTGGAGGCGTCTCGGCCGGTGCCGGCCCGACAATCTTCTTGCGAATGTCGTTGTAGAACACGAACCCCATCAGCAGCACGATGAGGACGAGTCCGACGTTGATCATCTTCTCCTTCGCATTGAGTGAAAGCTGAAGGCCGAACAGCCCGAGCAGCCACTCGAGGAAGAGCATGAAGATGAGCCCGCCGTCGAGCACTGGAATCGGCAGCAGGTTGAATACTCCCAGATTCAGACTGAGCAGCCCCATCAGGTCGAACACGGGTCCGACTCCCTGCTGCGCCGCCTGTCCGACGATCTCGGCAATCCCGATCGGACCCGCGAGCGCAGAGCTCGCCGATCGCTGCCCCGTGAAAATCTGGCCGATAGCGGCGCCCGTGATCTTCATGAAGTGCAGGTTCTGGTCGACTGCGTAGACGATTGCGTCCTTCGGTCCAAGCGGCGTCGTGATCATCTCGACACCGGTGATCGTCGGTGCGAACCCGAGGCGTCCGAGACCTGCCTCATCGACAGTCTTCGCCGTCAAGTTCAACGTCTCGCCGCCACGCTTGACCACGAGAGCCACATCCTGGCCGGGCTTTTCGTTGATCCGCTTGATGAGTCCGTACACGTCGGGTCCGACCTGAAAGTCATCGACCGAAACGATCGTGTCCCCGGGCTTCATTCCAGCCAGGTCTGCGGGCATTCCCGAACTGACGGCCTTCGCGACGACAACTGCACCCGCCATGTCGGGCTGAACACCAAGGCTGCCGATGGCCTCGCCCTGATTCACGGTATCGAGCGTTGCGGTGACGTCGAGCTGCTGGCCCGCGCGTTCAAGCGTAACCACGACCGTCTGACCCGGCGAGAGCATCTCGCGAGACGCGAAGTCGCGCCACATTGGAACTTCGACGCCGTCGAACTTGAGGATACGGTCGCCCGGCTGTATTCCCGCCTTCGCGCCGGCCGCCTTCGGATCGACAAGGCCGATCACGGCCGGTCTGTTCAGATACGCTGGTACCGAGTAGGCAATCATGCTGGCCACGAACGGAATCGCAATGGCCGTGAGGATGTTCGCGACCGGACCTGCGATCGCCACCAGGAATCGATGCCACTTGGAGTGCGACAGGAACTCGTCCGGGGCTCCCGCTCGATCTTCGGCGATGTTGTCGCCGGCCATCTTCACGTAACCGCCGAGCGGCAGCAGCGAGATTCGATAGTCAGTGTCGCCTCGCTTGAATCCAATGAGTCGTTTTCCGAATCCGAGGCTGAATACCTCGACCCGAATGCCGAGCCACTTCGCCACGAGAAAATGACCCGCCTCATGAATGAAGATCATGGCCCCGAGAACGAGCAGGAAGATCGGCATGGCTTGAACGAAACTGGACACGAACGTACCTCCTGACTTTGACCGACCCAAAAGTGTACCGCACGCCTGCGAGGACGTGCCACTATCGGGCCGCCGAACAAGGGTCCGACCGTCCCAACTCTGATGAAACAGGCGCGGGAATCTCGTCGTATCAAGCGGCGTCCGAAACAACAGCCTACGAATGGAACGAGATACAGGTATGCGCACACGCTCGACGTCACCCACGACACGCCTCCAGATTGTTGGAGCGGTTCTGGCGGTCACCTTCGTCATCGCCCCGGGATCCGTGCTTGCCAAGGGGCGCCGTCCGGCGTCCGGCGCCGTTGCGAAACCGTCAACGGGCGCCACGGTCGCACCGACGACTGTCGCGGTGGCCGTCGAGACCTTTGACGACGTGCCCCCCATTCAGGGTCAGGCGCCGAATCCTCCTCAGGATCCGTCGACGACGCCGAACAATCAGTTGACGGCCACATCGCCGCTCATCACCTTCGTCGACGTGCCCGCAACGCGCGTCGGTGTTGACCAGTCCAACGTGCTTTCGCTGACGATGCACGACGCCATCAAGATGGCAGTCGCCAAGAACCTCAGCATCGAGGTCAGCAGGTTCAACGTGCGAACGTCCGAATACGACCTCATCTCGGCGAAGGGCGGCTACGATCCGTTGCTCAGTGCCGATGTCGGCTTCACGTCGGCCACGTTCCCGGTGACTTCGCTCTTCCAGGGCGGCGGCACGGACGCGTCGGTCACGCAGAAGGAACTGGCCTTCAACGCTTCTTTCCAGCGCCTGCTCGAGTCGGGCGGTAATTTCAAGGCCACGTACAACAACACCCGCGAGACGACGGACAGCACGGCGTCGACGCTCAACCCGATCTACCGGCCTACGCTGACGTTCGACATTTCGCAGCCGTTGATGCGCGACTTCAAGATCGACGCGACTCGACGCCAGATCAAGCTCGCGAAGAAGCAGCTCGACCTCACGGACGTTCAGTTCCGGCAGCAGGTGATAGACACGATCACCAGCGTGCAGCGCGCCTACTGGGATCTCGTCTACGCACTGCGCAACGAGCAGATCCAGCGCGAGTCCGTCGAGCTTGCACGCGTTCAGCTCGAGAACAACCTGCGCCAGGTCGAAGCCGGAACGCTGGCTCCGATCGAGCTCAGGTCGACCGAGTCGAACCTCGAACTGCGCAAGGAGTTCGTCATCACCGCACTTCAGGCAATCACGACGGCCGAGAACACCCTGAAGAACCTGATGCTGAACGACGCGGCCGATTCAATGTGGTCTGCGCGCATTGTTCCGGTCGATCCGGCAGGCCTCGTCCCTGTTGGCGCCGATCTCGAGTCGTCGATGAAGGCTGCGGTGCTCAACCGTCCCGAGCTCACGCAGCTCCAGCTTCGAACGGAACTCAAGCAGATCGATCGCGAGTTCTTCAAGAATCAACTCAAGCCGCAGGTCGATGCGTTCTTCCAGTATTCGCTCCGCGGCACTGCCGGTACTCCGGCGATCGGCACTGACAATCCAGTGTTCGTTCCCAACCAGTTCATTGGCGGCTACGGCCGCGCGATTGGGACCTTGTTCAGTGCGGACTTCCCGACCTACTCCGTCGGCGTGCGATTCAGTTTCCCGATCGGGAACAACGTCGCGGAAGCAAACTTCGGCCGGACCGAGGCTGAGTTGCGGCAACTGGATGCGGAGAACCGCCGGCTGGTCCAGAGCATTCAGGTTGAGGTGCGCAACGCTCTCCAGTCCGTCGATGCGGCCCGTCAGCGATTCGAGGCAGCCAAAGCGTCGCGAGTCGCCGCGGAGGCCCAGCTGAGGGGTGAGGAAGAGCGGTTCCGGGCCGGTCTGTCGACGAACTTCTTCGTGCTCGATCGTCAGAATCAGCTGTCGGAAGCGCGTGGCCGAGAGGCGCAGGCGCTGACGGACTACAACAAGGCGATCGTCGAGTTGCAGCGAGTGACCGGAACGACCGATTCAGTCAACGGCGTCGCAATCGAGTCGAAAGCGGAGTAACGGAGATAAGAGCCGGGAGCGCTGTCGAGTCGGAGCACCAGAACCCCGAGCGGTAGCCAGGGGCCGGCGGTCGGTATCGCAGAGGTGCGATGACCGTGTCCGGCCCCTCGCTACCGCGCGGGGTTCTGGACTACCGCACGTTCAGATCCCTGGCCGCAAACGTGTCGCCCTGCCGCATGTCGCCCGTCTGGAATCCCCGGTTGAACCACTGTGATCGCTGCGCCGACGTTCCGTGCGTGAACGAGTCGGGTACGACATACCCCTGCCCTTCCATCTGCAGCTTGTCGTCACCAATCGCGCTTGCCGCCCGCAGCGCCTCCTCGATGTCGCCTGGCTCGAGGCTCTGGAACTTCTGCTGAGCGTGGTGCGCCCACACGCCCGCATAGAAATCCGCCTGCAGCTCAAGCCGCACCGAGAGCTGGTTGTACTCTTCCTTGCTCACCCGCGAGCGCATCGCGTCGACCTTGCCCGAGACTCCGAGCTGGTTCTGAACGTGGTGGCCGATCTCGTGCGCAATCACGTAAGCCTGCGCGAAGTCACCCGGCGCACCGTGCCGCTGCCGCAAATCCTCGAAAAAGCTGAGGTCGATGTACACGGTCTGATCCGCCGGACAGTAGAACGGTCCGACCGCCGATGACGCGTTTCCGCAGGCGGACTGCACGCTTCCAGAAAACACGACGAGCTTCGGTTCACGATACGTCCTTCCGAGCTTCTGGAACTGTTCCTTCCAGACATCCTCGGTGTCGGCAAGCACGACCCCGACGAACTGTTTCCATTCGTCTTCCTGCGGGTTCGTCGCGACCGGCGCATCCTGTCCGCGAGCCGGCGCCTGTCCCTGCTGCGGCAATTGCTCGAGAAGCTGGCGCGGATCTGCTCCAAGCAGCACCGCAATGATGAGGATCACGATCGTCCCGAGCCCGCCGCCGATCGCAAGTCCTCCCCCGCGCGACATTCCACGACGATCCTCGATGTTCTGACTCTGACGCCGATTCTTCCAAAGCATCCGTTCGCCCCCTTCAGCCGTCGATCGAACTCGCGGACCACGTCGAGTCGTCGTCATTCTCGCGGACACTCGTCGGCGGATCAACCGGCGCTGCCAAAAGGACCGGCTTTGCACGATTCGCCGGCACGTGCGATAAACCTCGCCGGCAAGGTCGCGCACCATGAAGATCACGGCCACGGTCATCTCGCTGAATGAAGAGCGCCGCATCGGCGCCGCGCTGGAGTCGCTCGCCTGGGCCGACGAAATCGTGGTCGTAGACTCGGGGTCGACCGACCGGACGATCGAGATTGCGTCGGGATTCACCGACCGGGTCCTTCACAATCCGTGGCCGGGGTACGCTGCACAGAAGAACCACGCCGCGGCTGCCGCCTCGAACGACTGGATCTTCTCGCTCGACGCCGACGAAGTCGTGACTGA
>CAZQBW010000332.1:1160-4984 GCA_964591515.1 uncultured Clostridia bacterium | reverse complement strand
CGCCGAGGATGGACGGGTCCGCATCGAGGTTCATCGCGTTGGCGAGGAAGTACCCCGCGAACGCGCCGAGCATGTAGACGTCGCCGTGCGCGAAGTTGATCAGCCGCAGCACGCCGTACACCATCGTGTACCCGAGGGCGATCAGTGCGTAGATCGCGCCCAGCGAGAGGCCGTTGATCACCTGCTGGAGAAAGATGTCCATGGAGTGTCGTCGAGGGTCCGAGTCGGGGATCCCGGGTTCGTGGTCTGCCGTCGGCGGGCGTCATCCGCGAGAGTGCGGCCGCGGACGGCAGACCACTTGAAGGAGTGTTCTAGCTTCCCGGGTTGATCGTCGTCTTGTACACGAACTTCACCTCGCCGTTGACGAAGGTGACTTCCTGAATGACGGCGGGCTTGTCGACGTTCCGCTCGGCATTCATCTTGAGCCGGCCGGTCACGCCGGCGACGTCGAGCTTTGCAATCGCGTCGCGCAGCTTCGGCCCCTCGGTCGAGCCCGCGCGCGTGATCGAATCGGCAAGCACCTTCACGCTGTCGTAGGCGAGCGCCGCGATCGAATCCGGCTCGCGGTTGAACTTCGCCTTGTAGGCCTTCACGAAGTTCTGCACGACCGGATCGGGATTGTCGGCGGAGTAGTGATTCGAGATGAACGAGTTCGCGAGCGCCTCGCGGCCGTTCTTGAGCGCGTCGCCGACCCAGCCGTCGCCGCCGAGCAGCGGCATCTTCATGCCGAGCTCGCGCGCCTGACGCGCGATGATCGCCGCTTCCGTGTAGTACCCCGTCACGAAGATAGCGTCCGGGTTCTGGCCGCGAACCTGCGTGAGGATCGCCTTGAAGTCCGGGTCGCCGCCGCTGTAGCTGACGGGGTCGAGGACCGTGCCGCCCATGGCCGTGAAGTTCTTCGTGATCGAGTCGGTCAGGCCGACCGAGTAGTCCTGCGAGATGTCCTTGAGGATCGCAACCTTGCGGGCCTTGAGGTCGTTGTAGGCGAACTTCGCGAGCACTTCACCCTGGAACGGGTCGATGAAGCAGATGCGGAAGATGTAGTCGCCGATCTTCGTCACGCCCTCGTTCGTCGAGGACGGCGTGATCATCGGGATCTGGTACTTCTGGCAGACGGGCGCCGCGGCGAGCGAGCGCCGGCTGGCGACTTCACCGAGCACGCAGACGACCTTGTCCTGCGTGATGAGCTTCGTGACCGCGCTCGACGCTTCGTCGGGCTTGCTCTGGTCGTCCTCGACGATCAGCTTGAGCTTTCGGCCGAGCACGCCGCCCGCGGCGTTGATCTCGTCGACGGCGAGCTCGGAGCCTTCCTTCGAAGACTGGCCGAAGGAGGCGCCGTCGCCGGTCAGCGAGCCATAGAACCCTACGGCGATCTCGCCCGTCGAGGGACCGGCGTCCGGGCCGGTGCCGGCCTTGCGTTCACAGCCTGTCGTGATCGAGAGAATGAGCGAGCTTGCGAGAACGAGCGTACCGAAGCGTGCAGAGATAGCGTTCAAACCAGAGTCCTCCTGCGAAATGCGACTGTCGTGGGTGCGTCGACCCGAGATGGCGGGGGAGATACTAACCAAACCGGTCAAATCGAGCCACTGCGATTGAACGTTGGACAGGTCTTCTCCGTGCTCTTTGTGCCTCTGTGCTCTCTGTATTCCAGCGGTATTCCGTGGGCATTCAGAGAGCACAGAGGCACAAAGAGCACGAAGATCGGATTCGCTCCGGTTACGCCGAGGCGGCTGCTGCCTTCGATGCGGGAAGCTTGAACAGGAACGACGCCCCGCCTTCGGGATTGTTCGCGGCCCAGAGCACGCCCCCATGCGCCTCGACGATCGTTCTCGCGATCGAGAGCCCCATCCCCAACCCGTCGCTCTTCGTCGTGAAGAACGGCTGGAACACCTTGCCGAGCCGGTCGTGCTCGATTCCGGGTCCCGTGTCGGATACGGAGAGTCGCACACCCTGCGGCCCATCCGTCTCCGTCCGGACCATTACGCGCCGCACCGGTTCAGAGCGCATGGCATCCATTGCGTTCACGATCAGGTTCAGAACGACCTGCTGCATCTGGATCCGGTCTCCTGCGATCCGGGCCACATCCGGGGCCAGGTCGGTTACGATGGTAACGTCCCTCAGGATCGCGTCGCTCGCGACCAGCTTCACGACATTCGTCACGACGTCGTTCAGGTCGACTTCTCCCGATTCGACCGCCCCGGACTGCAGCATCGCGCGCAGCCGGCGGATCACCTCGCCCGCCCGGCGGTCGTCCTCGATGATGTCGTCGAGAATCTCTCGGACCTCGGCCAGATTCGGCGGATCCTCGTCGAGGAAGCGCGCTGCCGCCTGCGCGTTCGTAAGGACGCCCGTGAGCGGCTGGTTCAGTTCGTGCGCGAGCGACGCGGCAAGCTCGCCCATCGCCGAAACGCGCGAGAAATGCGTCAGCTCCTGCCGCCGTTGTTCGGCCTCGAGCTCCGCGCGCTTGCGCGCCGTGACGTTCAGATTCGAAACGACGGCACCGCCCTCGGGGACGCGCAACCGTTCGACAGTCATTACGTGCCAGGTATCGCCCATGGTCTGGGCCAGGCGGTACTCCATCGAGAAGGTGGACAGTTCACCGTCGATGACGGATCGAATTCCATCGCGAGCGTGAATCGAATCGGCGCTCTCACAGGACGACGCTGTGTCGCAGCTCATTCCGCAGTTGCGCCGCATCAGCGTGCACGCGACGTCGACGCCGGAAACGGGTGCCGAGCGCTGCCAGGCGTCGTTGCCGGCAACCACTTTGCCCGCCCGGTCGATGACGCATACCTGGGCCGACAGCGATCCGAGGACTGCGTGACTGAGCTCTTCGCTCCTGCGCACCTGTTCGGCCGCCGCCCGCCGGCCTATGGCATTTGCGAAGATGTCGGCCAGAATCTGAAGGCGCGCGACAACCTCATCACTCCACGCCGCTTCCGCCTGCATTGAGACCATGCTGAGCACCCCGAGCGCCTCGCCGGCAATGTGCAGGGGAACGGCGGCGACCGAGACGACACCGGCATCCCGGAGCAAACCGTGCGACACCGGCATGCTCGATTCGATCTCCGAGGGATTCACGATGCGAACCACCTGGCCCCGGCGCAGCCGGTCAACCAGTTCGTTCTGCTTGCCATAATCGACCTCAGTGCCGAGCGGAGCGATACCGTCGGCGACCGATGAGTGGCGGACAGTCGCGTGGCCTTCAGCCAGGTCGAACTGAATCAGGCTGAGTCGGTCCGCCCCGAACTGTTCGCGTGCCGATTGGATGGCGTCGGCGATGACACCATCTGCCTCTGCCGACGGAACTTCGGACAGGCTCGTCGAGAGGGCGGAAATGAGCCGCTCGAATCTGATCTGCTCCTCGACCGTTCGCTGCGCGCTGATGCGCCGCGAACGCTGCACGAGCAATCCGGCGATAAGGAGCGCTTGCGCGAGGAAAACTGCGAGCGCACCGACGATGTACCGGCCGTAGAGATCCCACGTGGTAGGGACTCGAAACCGGACAACGGCGCCTGCGGGCAGCCGGCTCTCCGGTACTCGCCAGCGCTCGAGCTCGCGCGCGTCGAACGCCAGAACGTTCGGCGTCGACGGCAGTACTCCCGCGACGGTCGGACTCTCGCCACGAAGCATGCGCAGCAGGAGCTGCCCGGTGAGATCGCCACTCGTGGCGTAACTTGTGAGACAGCCCCCGACGATTCCGCTCCCGAGCGCGTAGTCGAACATGCCATAGATTGGACCGCTGGATGCGGAGCTCGCTCGACCGAGTATCTCGGCCGACGGATAGGCGACCCCGGCGCCGTCGCGAAAATAGGCTCCCCACA
>CAZQBW010000332.1:0-1060 GCA_964591515.1 uncultured Clostridia bacterium | reverse complement strand
ATGCCACCACGCGAGAGTCAACAGCTCCATAGACGAGACGGGCGTCCGGAAAGACCTGCTCCCTTATTTTCGTCGCCATGCGAGCCCCCGGCGCCGAGACTCCGACCACGATTTCTATCCTTACATCGGCGTACTTCCGGCGCAGGTAATCGGCAAGGGCCGTCTCGTAAGCCGCTCCGCTGCCAACCAGTTCATCGAGAAACTCAGGGTGAATCTCGACACGGACATCGGATTGATCCCGAACCGAGGCCAGGATCGAAGCGTGGAACTCATCGAATATGTTGATGTCCCGCGAGGACGAATAGATGACGAGGACGTGCGCCGTCCTTCGGGGCACGGGCTCTGCACCCGAGCTTCCCGCCATGGCAGCGACCATCAGCAGGAGGACGGCAATTCGACCGAGCAGTTGGGTGAGGCCGGCCATGGACTGAACCTGGAGGGCTATGGTGACGACGCGAGCCGATCGACTATCCGCACGAGCTCTGCAACCGATGAGACGCGCATCTTTTCCATCACGCGCGCACGATGGACCTTGATCGTCTTCTCGCTCGTGCCGAGCTCGAAGGCAATCTGCTTGTTGAGCCTTCCCGAAGCAACGAGGTGCATCACCTCGGTCTCGCGCGGTGTCAGAAGCGCCGCGCGCTCCCGGAGACTCTCGATCTCGGCCGTCCGTACACGGCGCTCGGCACCGGCTCGAAGTGCCTCCGGAACGACCTCGAAGAGGCGGTCCGCCTCGACGGGCTTCGTCAGGAAATCGATGGCTCCATCCTTCATGGCCTGAACGCTCATCGGGATGTCACCGTGCCCGGTGAGGAAGACGACGGGCATGTCGACCATCTCTTCCAGTAGCCGATGCTGGAGCTCGAGACCGTTGATTCCGGGCATCTCGATGTCGACGATGATGCATCCGGCGTGACCGATGAATCCGCTCTCCAGGAACTGCTCCGCCGACTCGAAGGTCTCGACGCAGTAGCCTGCCGACGTCAGAAGTCGACCGAGCGCGCGTCGCACGGAGCGATCGTCGTCTACGACGAAGACGTGGTTGTCCTCACCGGCGCTA
>CAZQBW010000331.1:0-5000 GCA_964591515.1 uncultured Clostridia bacterium | reverse complement strand
TCCCAGTCGCCCTCGAGCGGCAGCCAGTTGAAGGCGGGCGGACCGTAACCGAACACGATGTCGGCCCCACCCGGAGTGTTTGAATCACGCAGGAACCACGAGCTCGTCGCCGGAACGTAGATTCCCGCCGTGTCCGTACCGAGCGGCGCAACATCGACGCTGAACTGGCAGTTCGTCATGTTGTTCGCCGCGTCGGTCGCCGAGCACGTAACCATCGTCGAGCCGATCGCGAACGTCGATCCCGAAACCGGTGCGCACATCACCGTCGCGCCGCAGTTGTCGGTCGCCGTCGGCACCGTGTAACTCACGACGCGACCCGCCGGCGTCAGCGCGATCGTCTGGACGTTCGCCGGACAGGAGAGCGCTGGCGCCTGCGTGTCGTTGACCGTGACGTTGAAACTGCACGTGCCCGTGTTCGACGCCGCGTCGGTCGCCGTGCACGTCACGAGCGTCGTGCCGATCGGGAACGTCGACCCGGATGTCGGAATGCACGCGATCGAAGCTCCCGGGCAGTTGTCCGATGCCGACGCCGAGAAGCTCACGACCGCCGAGCACTGACCCGGCGTATTTCCGACCGTGATCGGCGCCGGACAGTTCGCCACGGGAGCCTGGGTGTCGTTGACGGTGACCGTGAACGAACACGACGGACCGCTCGTCGTCGAACAGTTGACCATCGTCGTTCCGAGCGCGAAGAACGACCCGGATGCGGGGACGCATGTCACCGTCCCGCACATTCCCGTCGTCACGGGAGCTGCGTAATTCACCGTGGCCCCGCACATGCCGGCGCTGTTGCCCGTCGTGATGTTCGACGGACATGTGATCGTACAGCCTTCCGTCCGTATGTCGGACTCGACCGCCTGGCCGCGCAGCCGTCGCCACGGACCGTGCGAGGGAGTCGCGGCCAGCGAGACGAACGTGAACGGCGCGTGGAGCACCCTCGCGCGCCAACGGTAGAGGGTGAGCCCGCTCAGGCCGGAAATGGTCTGCGTCAGCGTCACACCCGCCGAGGTCGCGGTCACATCCGTCCACGTCGAGGACGTGACGGTCACAGTGCCGCCGCCTCCCCAGTTCTGTCCCGCGGGACACGCCTGGATCTGGAGCTTCACGCGGCCGCGGCCTTCCGGATGCGTCGCGACCATCCGAACCTGGAAGTCGCCGGCCCTGCTCGACCCCCACGGCTCTACGTTCGTCGTGTCGGCGTTGCCGCGCAGTTGCCGCGACCGGACGGAACGGCCCACGCCGTCGCCGTTGCCGAGAAACACGAATGCCGCGCCTTCGTTCATCTGTCCGGAGTCGTAGTTGGGAGCCCCGACGATGACGTCGGCGTATCCGTCGCCGTTCACGTCGCCCGCTCCCGCAACCGAGACGCCAAGCAACGCACTGCCCTGGGCCGACAGCAGCGTCGTGTTCGCCGTCGACGGATTCCCGCTAGCAACACCGGACGGACCTCCGTGAAAGACGAACGCCGCGCCGTCGTCGGTGAAGGCCGCGTTGTAGAGCCACGCGCCGCAGACGACGTCCGCGTATCCGTCGCCGTTGACGTCGCCGGCTCCGGCAACGGTCCGGCCGAGCTGGGCGCTTACCTGGTTCGATTCGAGCGTGGCATTCGCCGACGCGACACTGCCGCTCGCAATCCCCGAGGCGCTTCCGTGGAAGACGAACGCCGCGCCCTCTTCCGCCTGCCCGTTCGTAAAGGCCTGCGCCGCCACGATCACGTCCGCGAAGCCGTCCCCGTTGACGTCACCGGCGGCCGCGACACTGTTGCCGAGCCCCGCAAAGTCCTGGTCCGACTGGAGCGTCGCATTGGCCGTCATCGGGTTTCCGTTCGCGATACCGGCTGGACCTCCGTGAAACACGAACGCGGCGCCTTCGTTCGTCTGACCGGCGTCGTAGCCGAATGCACCGACGATCACGTCGGCATAGCCGTCCCCGTTGACGTCGCCGGCTCCTGCCACGCTGATGCCGAGGAACGCGCTGTCCTGGTTCGACTGCAGCGTCGTGTTGGCCGACGACGGATTGCCGCTCGTGATCCCGGACGCACTGCCATGGAAGATGTACGCAGCCCCCTCGTTCGACTCTCCGATGTCGTGCTCATACGCTCCGACGATGACGTCCGCGAATCCGTCGCCGTTGACGTCACCGGCGCCCGCAACGCTGATGTCCGTCGCAAACTGCTGTTCCATCTGAATCGTGGCGTTTGCAGTCGATGGGTTCCCGCTCGTGATCCCCGACGAGCTGCCGTGAAACACGAACGCCGCCCCTTCGTCCGTCTGGCCCAGATCGTAGAAGCGGGACCCGACGATCACGTCCGCGAAGCCGTCCCCGTTGACGTCGCCCGCACCGGCGACGATGTAGCCGAAATCGGCGTCCGCCTGGTTCGACTGCAGCGTGGCCTGCGCCGACGCCGGATTGCCGTTCGCGATGCCCGCCGGACCGCCGTGATACACGAATGCGGCGCCTTCGTTCATTTCACCCGCGTCGTAGCCCAGTGCCCCCACGATGACGTCCGAATAGCCGTCACCGTTGACGTCGCCGGCGCCCGCCACGGTGAACCCGAGCTGCGCGGACGCCTGGTCCGCCTGGAGCGTCGAGTGCGCGCTGGCGGGGTTGCCGCTGCGCACGCCTTCGGCGCCGCCGAGGTAGACGAATGCGGCGCCTTCGCCATCCTGGCCGGCATCGTAGAGATCCGCTCCGACGATGACGTCGGCCAGGCCGTCGCCGTTCACGTCGCCGGCACCCGCCGCGCTCTGGCCCATGTTGGCGCTTGCCTGATCCGGCTGCAGGGTCGCGTTCGCCGTCGATGGACTGCCGCTCGTGACCCCAGTTGAACCGCCGTGAAACAGGAATGCGGCGCCCTCACCTGACTGTCCGGCCGTGTAGGACCGTGCCCCGACGATGACGTCCGCGAACCCATCACCGTTCACGTCACCGGCTCCGGCAACGCTCGAGCCGAGGCTCGCTCCCGCCTGATTCGATTGCAGCGTCGCATTCGCCGTGCCCGGATTCCCGCTGGCGATCCCCGACGCACCGCCGTGAAACACGAAGGCCGCGCCTTCGTCCAGCTCGCCCGAATCGTAGAGGAAGGCTCCGACGATCACGTCCGCGTACCCGTCGCCGTTGACGTCGCCGGCACCTTCGACGCTGAAGCCCAGGAACGCGCTCGCCTGGTCCGACTGCAGGGTCGCATTGGCCGTCGACGGATTCCCGCTCGCGATTCCCGACACGCTGCCGTGAAACACGAAGGCCGATCCCTCGTCCATCTGTCCCGAATCGTAGGCGTAGGCGCCAACGATGACGTCCGAGAATCCATCGCCGTTGACGTCGCCGCCTCCCGCGACACCAATTCCCAGGAGCGCGCTCGCCTGATTCGACTGCAGGGTCGCATTCGCCGATCCGGGATTTCCGCTCGCGACGCCCGCAGGTCCGCCGTGAAAAACGAAGGCAGCCCCCTCGTTCATCTCTCCCGAGTCGTACAGCAGCGAGCCGACGATCACGTCCGCGTACCCGTCGCCGTTCACGTCCCCGGCGCCTGCGACGCTTCCACCCAGACTTGCACTCCCCTGGTCCGACTGAAGCGTGGCATTCGCCGTCGAGGGATTACCGCTCGTGATGCCCGCCGGTCCTCCGTGAAACACCAAGGCCACGCCTTCGCCGGCCTGTCCAGCGTTGTAGCCGGGCGCACCGACGATGACGTCCGCGTACCCGTCGCCGTTCACGTCTCCGGCACCGGCCACACTCTCTCCGAGGTTTCCGTTCTGCAGATCGGACTGGAGTGTCGCGTTTGCCGACGACGGGGTTCCGTTCGCGATCCCCGATGGACCGCCGTGGAACACGAAGGCGGCGCCTTCGCTCGTCTGGCCCCCGTCGTAATTCTTCGCGCCGACGATGACGTCGGCGTAACCGTCGCCGTTCACGTCGCCGGCACCGGCGACGCTGTAGCCCAACTGAGCTGTAGCCTGGTCCGACTGCAGCGTCGCGTCCGCCGTGGACGTGAGCAGGGGATCGACGACGATCGGGTAGACCGCGCCGTCGTCGTCGATGACGAGGCTGACGGTAGCCGGACCGGCCTTATCCATGTGCGCCGGAACGGTTCTGCCCCTCGCATCCTCGACGACGAGCTTCACGTACTCGAGCCGTCGAAGGCTCGCCGACTCGACCAGCGCGCGGCCGTCCGTCACCGAGACCGTCGCGCCCTCGAACGCCACGTCGATCCGCAGTGCGCCCTCGCCCTCCAATCGCCGGTCCAGAACGTAACCGTGCTCGAGCCCGGCCTCGCCGTTCTCGTACCACTCGGTGATTCCGCCGGTGCGCCTGTTCTCGACACGCGCGCCTTGCACGCGAATCTCGCCAGCCGCGAGCGACTCGAGCCGGCCGCTGCGACCGATCGAGGTCGTCACCATGCGGACCAGTTCGGGACTGCCGTCAGCAGTCCGGTCCTCGACACGCACTCCCCACGGCTCGAAATACGTCCGCAGGTTGTGCGCGCGGTTCGGGGCCTGCAGGCCGCGATCGTTGCGACTGGCCGCATACTCCTGCCTGGCGATGGAGTACTGCGCCTGCTCGGCCAACGAGGCCGGAATGCCGGATCCGCCGAAGGGCGGCCCGAGCTCTGAGATAGGTGCTCGGGCACTACCTGTCCTCGTCGTCTGCGCTATGGGCGTCGGATCGATGTCGATGAGCGATGCGGCCACGGCCAGTGAACCGGCGAGACCGAGAAGCGCACGGCGGCGCAAGCGCGACGAGCAGGGGCAACGTCTCACGAGCGTGTCCTCCAACGTGGAAGTTGAGAAGATCCGACGGGTTCTTTGGACGTGTCGGCGCAGATGGCCGGCGCTTAGCTCTCATCTCGTCGGGTGTGGTACCGGGAGGACATCGTGACGATGTCGCAACATCCAGGCGGGGCCGCCTCAGGCGAGATTCGACGCAGAGTAACATCCCTGGCGCTGCGCTGTCGAATTCGAAAGATGCGGAGAGTGAAATAGGACAAAGAGGCAACGCGG
>CAZQBW010000330.1:0-5021 GCA_964591515.1 uncultured Clostridia bacterium | reverse complement strand
GGCATCCGCTACACCACCTCTGCCCAGCGCGGAGGGATCAGTACGTTCCTCAACCTCAACGAGGCGACAAGTCTCACGGCCATCGAGGTACTTCGCGGACCGAACAGTGCACAGTACGGATCGGACTCGCTCGGCGGAACCGTGAGCCTGGTCAACCGGGTGCCGGCATTCACCACCCACGGCAGCGATTTCTCGGGGTCCTGGACGTCGATGTTCGACAGTCCGTCGGCTGGGTGGGGAAGCAATCTCACGCTGAGCTACGGTACGCCGCGCTTTGCGGTGACCACGAATTTTGCGGCAAGGCGAGCGAGCACACTGCGTCCGGCAGACGGACTCGACGGGCACGCCGCCGTGACCAGATTCCTCGGACTGCCGTCGGACGTTCTCGGTCTCGATCGCCTGCCGGATACGGCGTTCACTCAGTACGGCGGTGCGGCGCACATGGCCTTTTCGCTGACCGACAAGGATCAGGTCTCGGTGCGCTACGAGCGAGGCCAGCAGGATGGCGGGAAGCGCTACGACCAGCTGCTTGGCGGTGACGGGAACCTGCGCGCGGACCTGCGGAACCTGATGAACGACTTCTTCTATGCCCGCTATTTCCGGTTCGGACTGGGACCGGTATTCGATTCCGCGACCTTCACGTTCTCGTACAACGCCCAGCGCGAGGAGCGCGTGAACCAGGGCGGCAACGGCAATCCGCTCTCGTCGATCACGTCGCAGTACGAGAAGGCCAAGGTCTTCGGGTTCAACTTCCAGCTGGCCAAGCAGGTGACGCGGGACAACAGCCTGCTCATCGGCAGCGACGTCTACCGCGAAACCGTCGATGCTCCGGCTTACTCGTTCAGCCCGTCGACGGGCAAGGTTACTTCGTCGCGCCCGCGCGTTCCGAACGGACTCGAGTATCTGGGCTACGGATTCTTCGCCCAGGACAGCCACGACCTCGTTCCTGGACGCGTCCGGCTATCCGGCGCGATTCGATACCACGTGGCGTCGTATCGGTCTCGATCCGCTGACAGTCCTCTCGTCAACGGCGATCCGCTGTTCCCGAACGACAGCTTCAGGGTCGGCGACTTTTCGGGTCGGGCCGGAATCGTGGTGACGCCGGTCGACAACCTGAACGTGGCTTTCAATTACAGCCGCGGCTTCCGCGCACCGAGCAGCACCGATCTCGGCACGCTGGGGTTGACTGGCGACGGTTTCGAGGTCGCATCTGCGGATCTCGCCGGCCGTGGGGCGACGATTGGGTCGACCGCCGACGACAAGGCGATCTCGACGGGGCTTCCGCTCCAGCAGCTTCAATCCGAGACGACTGACAACCTCGATCTGAGCGTGCGCTACAGTGCGTCGCGCTTCAGCTTCGAAGTGACCGGATTCCAGATCAAGTTCCACGACACGATCACCAAGCAGGCCCTGATCCTGCCAGCCGGCGCGGTGGGTACGTTCCTCGGCAGCGAGGAGATCGTTTCGCAGTTGCCTTCGGGTGTGGTGTTCGTCGGCCTCTCGCCGGCGCCGGTGCTTGCGAGAACGAACTTCGGTCCGGCGACGATTCGAGGATTCGAGACTGCGTTCGACGTGAAGCTCTCGTCCGACTGGCGTCTGGCATCGAATTTCACCTACATCCGCGCCGAGGACGACCTCACCGGTGCGGCGCCCAACATCGAAGGCGGGACTCCGCCGGCAACGGCGTACGTCAAGCTCCGCTATGAGCCGTCCGGGCAGAACTTCTGGGTCGAGGCCTATTCAATGCTGGCCGATCGCCAGAACAGGCTGTCAACGCTCGACCAGTCCGACCGTCGAACTGGCGGTCGCCGCACGCGATCGAGCATCGCCTCGTTCTTTGCAAATGGTGCCCGTGTTCGCGGATTGACCGGTCCGGGGGCGGACGGTGCCTTCGGCACGTCGGACGATGTACTGCTGACGACGGGCGAGACGCTTGCCGGCGTTCAGTCGCGATTGCTCGGCACCAGGGACTCGGGCCTGCTCTTCAGCTCGCTTCCGGGGTACGGCCTGGTCGGCCTCAGAGGCGGCTATCGCTTCGGCGAGCGAAGCGACATCGTCGTCGATTTCGAGAACATCGCCGACAAGAGTTACCGAGGTATCAGCTGGGGAATGGACGGTCCGGGACGCGGCCTGATGGTCAGCTATCGGTATCGATTCTAATCTTTGCGCGGGGCTCGTTGATTCGTATTTGACCTCGATCCGACATCGCAGTAGCATTGCGGCCGTCGGTTCTCCCCGCTCCATTTTCGAATTTCGTCTCTCTCGCTATCAATCCGGAGGTTGCCAATGTTCTCGAGAACTCTTTCGATTCTTGCGGCTGCAGTGCTTGTGGCAGGTGCCGTCGTCGTTTCCGCCCCTGAGGCTGCTGCGCAGCGGGGTAATTCCAGACTCAAGATTCGCCAGGTTTCGCCGCAGCGGGGCGCTACGGTTCGGGTCGGCGATACCGTGATGATCGAATGGGAATTCATCGGTGGAAACGGGCAGCCGGTCGACGAGGACACGCTGCGATGGTGCGAGCAGGAGATCTTTCTCTCCCTTGACGGTGGCCGCACGCTCGACCGTCGCATTACGCTTCACCTCGATCCTCGTGATCGCAGCTCCGAGTGGGTTGTGCCGAACACGCCGACCGACACGGCCGTTCTCGATATCCACTACGGATGCGAAGCTGACGGACTCCCGCACGAGACCCCGAACGTCCAGAAGTCGTTCATGTTCAAGATCGTCCCGGGTGACATCAAGCCGCCCCAGGTCCACATGAAGGCCATGCCGAAGGAGATCATCGCCGGCGAGACCCTCGAGCTTTCGTGGGAGACCGAAGAGATCGCTCCCGGTACCGAATTCGACGTCCAGGTTTCCTACAACCGCGGCGCGGAGTTCGTGACGGTGGGAACGACTACGGAATCCACCTTCAACTGGACGGTACCGGCGGACTACAACGGCAACCTCACGACCCGCGTGGTTGCGAAGTCGGTCGACGGCCGGTCCGTCGAGTCACCTACTCTGGTCAGCGGCCATCGCAGCGTGACGAAGCGAAAGTAGCCGGTTGTGAGCTGAATGCGAAAGGGCTCCGGGAAGCGATTCCCGGAGCCCTTCCTGCTTTCAGTGAACGGAACGCGACGGCGCGTTACGCCGGCGAAGCAGCATCGACACTCCGATGCCGATCGTGATTCCCATCACGAGGCCGAACGCTCCGAGAAGATATGAAGTCGTCTTCATTTTCTCGATGACCGGGTTGTCGAGCATGTTAGTGGAGAGGTGCAGCGAGGCGATTTTCCAGTCGCCATCGCGACGTGCGACCGTTGCAGTCCAGCGTGTCTCGAGCACCATCGGCGCGCCACTCGAGAGCGTCAGGCGATCCGTCGATGTCCCGGTGACGACTCGCGTCGTGTCATCGACCGCCGCCACACCGGTGACGACCGGCGAGCCGGAATAGGCTTGGACGAGGGCGCCAGTACCGACGAACAGACTCTTCACGTGGCCGACGATCTCGTCGCGTCCGCGGCGCATGTCGCCGTTCTGGAACGTGACGACAGCGTCGGGGCAGAGCATCGTTCCCGCCCGGGCGAAATCCGACGAGGCGACGGCTTCGACGAGGGCCGCGGCGAGCTCGGAAGATTCAGACTCGGGCGACTGTGCGCGGACGTTCGATCCGGCAAGAAAGGGCAAGATCGACGCAACACCAATGAGTGCAAGACGTTGTAGACGCGAACGATGGGAAACTGCAGGCATTTACGATCCTCGCTTGGGAAGTAGTTCGCGGAGTGTACATCAGGGGCGGGATGAAGGGCTTCGGGGGAGACCGCCATTCCCTTTGCGTCTCCGCGAGTCCTTTGCGCCTTTGCGGGAAAACAGACCCGCGACGGCGTTTCTCGCAAAGACGCCAGGGACTCGCAAAGGCGCAGAGACGCGTCGGAGCGCAGGCTAGGGAGCCGGGCGCGCGATATCGGCGAGCCTGCCCTCCGAGATCCGGATGAGATCGGCCGGGCTCAACACGATCTCGAGTCCGCGCCGGCCGCCGCTGATCCCAACTGTCTCCCAGAGCTCCGCAGTCTCGTCGATGTAGACGGCATAGGCCTTCTTCGCGGCAAGGACCGTCACCGCTCCGCGGATGTAGCCGGTCAGGTCGTGCACGTCCTTGAGCGGGACGACGTCCACGCGCTTGTTGCCCGATGCCGACGCGAGAAGCTTCTCATCGAGTACGGCACCGCCTGGAATGAGTGCGAAAAGCGGACCGGTCCTGTCGCCGCGCACGATTATGGTCTTGAAGACCGTTTCGGGAGCCATACCGAGCTTCCGCGCGGTGTTCTCGACGCTGAGATCGGCCTCGTCGACCTCGTACTCGATCGTTCGAAACTGAATGCCGGCACGCTCCAGCTGCCGCATGGCATTGGTCTTCTCCATGCAGCGGATGGTGTCTCGTGACTGCCGGCAGGCGCAACCCGTCAGGAGCCGATCAACTGAAGGTGTAGCGAGCGCTGTCGCGGTCCGTCCAGCTCGGCTGCCAGCACGGCCTGAAAGGTGCCAAGCACGAGCTCGCCGTCCTGGATCGGAATGGCGAGACTGTGGCCGAGCATTGAAGCCTTGATGTGCGCGTCGGCATTCTGGCGATCGCAGTCGGAGAGAAGCGGGTCGTCGTGCTTCCATCTCCGATCGCGCGGGACGAGCTCCGTCAGGAAGGTCTGGATGTCGTCGAGCAGCGCGCCCTGCGTCTCGTTCACGAAGAGCGCAAGCGTGGTGTGCATCGACATCACGAGCGCGATGCCGTCCTGGACCGGACTCGATCGCACTCTGGCCGTGATCCGTGGGGTGAGATCGACGATCTGGAGTCGATCGTCCGTTCGAAGGCTCAAGAGTGTTCCGTGCGAGAGGCATAAAGTTTCCATTGGCGTGGGCTCCTTGTGGCGAGTGTCAAGTACTTTGTAATCCAAAGTACGCGGATGTGGCAAGAGCCGGACGGGTTGTTTCACCAGGAGACAGGCGTGGCCGTACAGAGAGCACAAAGTCACGGAGAGCACAGAGTC
>CAZQBW010000329.1:0-5034 GCA_964591515.1 uncultured Clostridia bacterium | reverse complement strand
CCGGCTACCGGCGCCGTCGACGTCACCAAGCTCCGGCCCCGAGACCAGTTCGTCTACGGCTTCGGCGAAAAGGCGCTCCCCCTCGACCGCACCTCCGTCGAGATGGTCCACTGGAACTCCGACACCCCGGCCTACGGCAAGGGCACCGATCCGATCTACCAGACTACGCCGTTCTACATCGGACTGCGTCGCGGCAAGGCCTACGGACTCTTCTTCGACAACACATACCGCTCGTACTTCAACGTCGCCAAACGCCACCCCGAAAAGATCATGTTCGGCGCGCCGGGCGGCTACCTCGACTCGTACGTGTTCTGCGGCGGCAAGACACGCGACCCGCGCCAGGTCATCCGCCGCTACACCGAGCTGACCGGACGCTCGCAACTTCCGCCACTCTGGGCACTCGGCTATCAGCAATGCCGCTGGGGCTACTACCCCGAAGCCCGCGTTCGAGAGATCGCCGCCCGCTTCCGTTCCGAGAAGATCCCCTGCGACGCCATCTACCTCGACATCGACTACATGGACGGCTACCGCGTCTTCACGTGGGACAAGTCCCGCTTCCCGGATCCCAAGCGCATGGTCGGCGACCTCCTCGAAGACGGCTTCCACACCGTCGTCATCATCGACCCCGGCATCAAGGCCGATCCCGCCTACACCGCCTATCAGTCCGGAAAGGCCGGAGGCCACTTCGTCCGCATGCCCGACGGATCCGAGTTCCAGGGTGCCGTCTGGCCAGGCACGTGCGCCTTTCCCGACTTCACCTCGCCATCGGCGCGCGACTGGTGGGGCAAGCAGTTCGCCTCGCTCGTCGACACCGGAATCGCAGGCTTCTGGACCGACATGAACGAGCCGTCCGTCTTCCTGCCGCCGGACTTCGACGAGCCCTGGACCATCCAGCATCCAGCGAAGACCTTCCCGTCCGAAGCCCGCCACGCCGGCGACGGCGATCCCGACTCGCACGCCCGCTACCACAACGTCTACGGACAGCAGATGACCCGAGCCACCCGCGACGGCGTCCTCGCGCTCGCGCCCGACCGGCGTCCGTTCATCCTCACCCGCGCGACCTACGCCGGCGGGCAGCGCTACGCCGCGTCGTGGACCGGCGACAACGTCGCGACCTGGGAACACCTCGAGCTCTCGATCCCGATGCTGCTCAGCATGGGCGTGAGCGGCCAGGCGCTCGTCGGCGCCGACATCGGCGGCTTCGTCGACTCGCCAACGCCCGAGCTCTACGCCCGGTGGCTGCAGGCCGCCGCGCTGACGCCGGTCATGCGTTCGCACACCGTCGCCGGCTCCGCCGACCAGGAGCCCTTCGCCTACGGACCCGACTTCACCGCCATCAACCGCGCGACGATCGAGCTTCGCTACGAGCTCATTCCGTACCTCTACACCCAGTTCGCGCTTGCCGAGAAAACCGGCGAGCCCGTGATGCGCCCGCTCTGGCTCGACGCGCCGACCGACAACCGGATTCTCACGACCGAAGACCAGTACCTCGTCGGCCGTGACCTGCTCGTCGCTCCCGTTCTGCGGCCCGGCGTCGCGTCGCGCCGTGTGGTATTTCCGACAGGCTCCGACTGGATCGACTGGTATTCGGGCGAGATCCATCGCGGCGGCACCGACGCGACCGTACAGGCCCCGATCGGTCGCCTGCCGCTGTTCGCACGCGCCGGCTCGGTGATTCCGACGCGCGCACCGGCAGCACACACGTCGGCACAGCTCTCGAACCCGATCGTCCTGCGCGTCTTCCCGGGTGCGTCCGGAACCGGCGACCTCTTCGAGGACTCGGGAGACGGATTCGGCTACCGCGGCGACGCGCGGGCAGAGACTTCGATCCGGCAGACGGTCGCGGCCGACGGGCAACGAACCATCGCGTTGTCTGCGCGCACAGGGGGATTTCGGCCGGCGGCCACGATGCTCGAGATTGAGATTGTCGGTTTGGGCGGCGCCGGCGCGCTCGTGACCGTTGACGACGAGACCGCGACGCCGGTCGCCGGCCTGACTCGCGACGGTCTTGCGGTCGGTCGCGTCGTCGTGCTGAATACCGGTAAAGCCCGAACTCTACTGGTGCGGGGTCCAAGAGCGAAGCTGCGTACTCATAGATTCGAGTTGGCCGGTCGATGAGGATCGCGTACCTTCGTGCCGGCGACGCGCCCGCGCCCGAGCCTGTCGTCACCGCACACGCCGAGGAATCCAGCCGATGACCGAACCCACCAAACGACTGACCAGGAGCGGCGCCTATCGCGTCGCATCGACCCACGAGCGACTCGCCAGCGAGAGCCAGTTCACCGGGCGTGGCGTCACCATCGCCATGCTCGACTCGGGCTTCCAGCGCCACCCCGACCTGACCACCCCGAAGAACCGGATCCTCGCCGTCGTCGACTCGCTCGATCCGTCCAACACGGTCGAACCCGACACGGTTCAGGGCTGGCAATGGCACGGCACCCAGACGTCTGTCGTCGCCGCCGGAAACGGCCACCTGTCGGGCGGCCAGTACCGCAGCTTCGCGCCAGACGCCAGGGTCGTGCTCGTCAAGCTCGGCAGGGAAGGACGGATCTCGGACGAACACATCGCCCGCGGACTCGAGTGGGTGCTCGAGAACCAGAAGAAATACCGGATCGACATCGTCAGCATCTCGGCCGGCGGTGACGAGCCGATTCCGTACACCTCGAGCGTCGCCGACCAGGCCGCCGAGGAAGCCGTACGGCGCCGCATCGTCGTCGTCGTCGCCGCCGGCAACTCGGGCTTCGAGCAGCACCATCTGCCTATGCCGCCGGCCAATGCGCCGTCCGTCATCACCGTCGGCGGTTACGACGACAAGGGAAAACTCGGCGGCCAGCTCGAGCTCTACCGCTCGAGCTTCGGACCGACCGTCGACGGACTGCTCAAACCCGAAGTCATCGCGCCCGCCGCGTGGGTCGTCGCGCCGATCCTCGTCGGCACGGACCAGGAGGCGAAGGCGGCCGCGCTCTTCGAGCTCGTCGAAACCGTCGATACGGCATTGCCGGCCCGAGTTGCAACGCTCGGCAGGGCCGCCGGCCTCGACGCCGGCCTCGAGCGCCGGAAGCCGGCCGAGATCCGGGCTGCGATCGACGCGGCCGTTCGCGGCGCGAAGTTCGTCTCGCCGAAGTACCAGCACGTCGACGGCACCTCGTTCGCGACGCCGATCGTGTCGTCGGTCGTCGCGCAGATGATCGAATCGAACCCTGACCTGAAGCCCAACGCGATCAAGCACATCCTCTGCGCGACGGCCGACCGCATCGACGACACCGACGTCTATCGGCAGGGCTTCGGAATTCTCAACCCGAAGGCCGCGGTTGAACAGGCCCGACGCGCGCCCGGAGGCCTGCCGGCGGCGTATTTCGGCCTTCCGGCCGTCAAGGATGGCGTCGTCACCTTCTACTTTCTCGACCCGACCGCGCGTTCAGTCGCGATCGCGGGCGATTTCAACGGCTGGAACCCGACGACAACGCCGCTCGAGCGCGATCCGAACGGCCTCTGGCACGTCAAGGTTCCGGTCCATGGAATCGGATTGCTGCGCTACAAGATCGTCGTCGACGGCGATCGCTGGATCGAGGATCCGAACAACTGGATTCGCGTCCCGGCCGAAGCCGGCGGCCTCGTCTCAGCGCTCGTCGTGGGCGCCTGACAGCGTTCGAGTGTTCCTGGCTCCGGCACGCTCCCGGTCGCGAGTCTCGTCGCTTCCTGCACCGGCGATGGAATCAACCCATCCGAATTCGCTATAGTCGCTCGCCATGAATACACACGCCGTCGCTGCCAGATCGATAGTCGCGTCCCTTCTCCTTCTCTTGATTTCCGCTCTCGCCGGTTGCGGATCGGGCCCGGGCGGAACTGGCGGTACGCCGGCTCCTGCCGGCCAGCAATCTCCGGAGCTGACTGACGGAGTTCTTGTAGTCCAGGTTTTTCCGGGATCGGAGGCGGAGAAGGCCGGGCTCAAGCCCGGTGACATCATCATCGGCTACAACGGCGTGTCGACGCCCGACAACGTGATCTACGACAAGGCCAAAGCCGAAGCCGATGCCCAGAAACTCGCGACCGTCGACCTCACCGTGCTCCGCGGCACGGCGTTGCAGACCGTGAAGGTGCCGGGGGGAACGATCGGCTTCGAGAAGAGGTCGTGGGTCGGAGTGCTCGAGGCCGTGTTCTCGCGGCTCGAGCAGGGGAAGCTCGATCAGGCGAAAGAGATCCTCGACGTCGCAGAGAAAGAGGGAGCGCTCAACACGGAGCAGTTGCTCGTCGGTCGCATCTGGGCGATCCCCGACACGGCGACACCGGAGCAGGAGACGCAGCGCGGGGAGCTTCTTTCGAAGCTCTTCGAGATCGTCCCGATCGATACGCTTACCGAGTTCGCCAGGCTGGAGTTCGTGAACTACAGGCGCCACGCCGCGGCGGCAGCGTGTTTCCAGCGCGTGATCAAGGAAAGGCCGGCTGACACTCAGGCGAGGCTCGAGCTGGCGCTGGCGTACACGGCGCTTGCGAAGTACGACGACGCGGCTCGCGAGCTCGCCGTGGTCGAGAAGGACAGAAAGTCGCTGACCGAGGCCGGGCAGAAGGTCGTCGAGCGGACGAGGGCAAACGTCGCGCTCGGGAAGAAGGACTACAAGGCGGCACTTGCGTACTACTCGGCCGTCGTGTCGGCCGATTCCAATCCGCAGGACTGGGTTTCGCAGTCGATTTACCTTTACTGTGCGGCGCGGTCGACCGATTCGGCGGAGTTTTCGACGGCGCTCGAGCGCGTGAAGAAGCTGCAGGGCGAGAACCTCGGGCCGATGGACGTGAACTCGAGACTGCTCGAGACTTTTGCACTGTCGCTGCAGAAGAAGGCCGCCGAAGCGACCGCCAAGGCGAAGGAGCTCCCCGAGGACCTTCCGGCTCAGATCGTCGAGTTCTGGCAGCGCGTGCCCGAGGGGCAGGACGTGATCGACCGCTGGCGCGTCGCGCGGCAGGCGTAGTCGAAGGGAAGGCGTGGCCGTACAGAGAGCACGGAGTCACAGAGAGCACTGAGCCGTGGATTGAACA
>CAZQBW010000328.1:0-5145 GCA_964591515.1 uncultured Clostridia bacterium | reverse complement strand
CGCCGGCGGCCGATCATTGCCGTGACGAGCAACACGGCCGCAAGTCCCGCGTACACGACCGGCATTCCCGAAGTGAACGCCGCTTCCGTCGAGCCCATGTAGTCAAGCGGCGTCGCCCGATTCAGAGGCCCGACGTACCAGAGCGCGACGTAAAGCGCCTCGAAGAGCGTGGTGCCGCCACTCCATACGCCCGCCGCCAGCGCCAGCGCCGGCACGAACATGGCTCCGGCCACGATGGCAATCAGTCCTTCGGAGTCGCCCGCCAAGGCGCACCGGACGACGACACCCGAGGCAATCGCCAACGCGAGCAAGGCACCGGCGCTCCACGCAGCAAATATCTGACGCGAGAAGGGGCGAGGAGTCGAGAAGACGATTCCGGCGACGTTGAAGCGCGCTTCTCTTGCGCCCAGCGACGACCACACGAGCGCCGGCCAGATCCACGCGACTGGCAACACGGCAGCCCGGCCGTCTTCCGCGCTGTTCGCGAGACCCGCGATGACCACGCCGATCGCAACGGCATACCACCACCAGCGACGGCCCTTCAGCAGCAGCCGCAGCTCAGCGTTCACGAGGCCGGTAAAGTTCGAGCCGCGAGCATTTGCGCCAAGCGGTTCGAGATGCACCGGCCGCGCGACGGCATCCACCGCGCCATCGGTCTCTCCACCGCGTTGCCAGCGAAGCTTCGGCAGCTTCCAGGGCTTCCAGAGGCGGCGACGGGCGGGATCGAAACGCTCGAACGGAACCGAAGCCACGACGGCGATGCCGAAGGCCACGAGAAACCACGCGAGTCGCGCGGCGACGGATCCGGCAGTCCATTCGACACCCTGCCATTCGAACGTGATTGCCGGTTCGCGGTCCGGCGATCCGCCGATTATGAGACCGTCCCCATACTCTGGCGCGATGGCGCGCAACTCGGTCTGCATGTCATCGGTGAGAACGGTCACGTCGAATGGACTCAGGCTGCCCGACGTCAGGCTCGCAAGCACCAGAAAGATCCACCCGAAGAAATAGACGATGTTGCCGAACCCGCCCCGCAGACCCGGGATCATCTCGAAGAGGACTGCGACCGCAGCCACGATCGCCATTGCCGGTAGTGCCACGAGCACCATCGGCGCCAGGATCGCCATCGGCTCGATCGAGGTCGACTCTCCGGCGACGATCTGCAGCACGAAGGCCGCAACCGTCAGAACGGCGACGATTGACGACACGACGAGAAAATTGCTCAGTGACTTGCCGACGGTGTACGCGACCTTCGTCATTGGCGTCGTCGCGAGAATCTCGCCGACGCCGGTCTGTCGGTCGCGGTCCACAGCCCGCCGCACGATGTAGAACGCCACCAGGGTCACGAGCGTCGTGCAGACGATCGCCATCGCCGCGCCGGCCCACGCCGAGTTGTAGGCGCCACGCCATCGGTCCAGCCTGACCTCGACAATTCCTACACTGACCGCGTAACCAAGCCAGACGGCCGCCGCGAGCACGAGCAGGAAGCTCCGGCGCCGCACGCGCTCGAGGAAGTCGGCTCGCGCCATGTGGTAGAGCGTTCCAGCCGTCGTGATCATGCCGCCACCGCCTGCCGGTCCGCGGTAAGTGCGTAGAGATAGGCATCCTCGAGAGTCGGTGCGATAGGCTTCGCCAGTGCGTTCGGAGGCACTTCGGACACGACGCGTGCGTGCACGCCGTCGGACCGCCGGATCGTGCCGCTGATGAGGTGGGTCTGCTTGAAGGCCGGGAGCTCAGCGCTCGGCACGATCAGCTCCCACACGCAGCCTTCGACCATGCCGAGCAGTGCCTCGGGCTGGCAGTGCGCCACGAGGCGTCCGCGGTCGGCGAGCGCGATGTCGGTAGCGGTGGCCTCGACGTCAGAGACGATGTGCGTCGAGAGAATGACGATTCGCTCGCCAGACATGTCCGAGAGCAGGTTGCGGAACCGTACGCGCTCCTCGGGATCGAGGCCCACAGTCGGTTCGTCGACAATGAGGATCTCGGGGTCGTTGAGCAGCGCCTGCGCGATGCCGACGCGTTGCGTCATTCCTCCCGAGAAGCCGCCGAGCGGTCTCTTGCGGGCGTCAGCGAGATTGAGCACTTCGAGAAGCTCGTCGATCCGCCGGCGCGCCGCGGAGCCAGTGATGCCCTTGAGGGCGGCGATGTACTCGAGGAACTCGACGGCATTGAGATTCGGGTAGACCCCGAAGTCCTGCGGAAGGTAGCCGAGCACGTCTCGAATAGCGTCTGGCTTCGACACGATGTCGTGGCCATTCCAGGTCACCGTGCCTTCGGTGGGTTTCGTGATGGTGGCGAGGATGCGCATAAGAGTCGACTTGCCGGCGCCGTTCGGGCCGAGCAGTCCGAGTACGCCTGGGCGTAGCGTCAGTGAGAAGTTGCGCAGTCCCCAGCCCTTGCCTTTGTATAGCTTCCCGACGCTGTCGATGACGAGTTCCATGCCGCGTGCCTCCGCTGTGAGTTCGCAGCACGGTACGCGCAGGCTCCGTCGAGAGTTCCGGAGGAGAGTGGACAGGATTTCAGGATTATCAGGGTAATCCTGTCCACTCTCCTTCTCCCGGTTACAGCGACCTGAGGAAGGTCAGGACCTTACCGCGGTCGTTGGTCGAGAGTACCCGGTAGAGAAACGCGACGAATGACGCTTCGCCGCCGTGGCGCAGTACCGCCTCGTTCATCGTGAGAGTAGCGCCATCGTGCATGAAGCGTCCGCGCGTGCGAAGGCCCCACAACGGAACCGTCCGGACCTTGCTTCGCGCGCTCGGGAAGCCCTGCACTATGCCGTCACCCGTCCCGACGTCGTGCATCGCGAAGTCGCTGTACGGGTGAATGATCTTGTCGCCGAGCGCCACCGACACAGTGAACGCTCCTCCGTTGAGGACGGTGCCCGCCGGTGCGGTCGTGATCGACGGCGTATGGCAGATCGCGCATCCGATCTGGTTGAAGATCACGGCTCCTGCCTGCGCATCCGGCGTGGCCGCCAGTTCGTCATCGCGCGGCGGCGCCTTGGTCGACCGCATGAAGTCCGTGAAGAGCTCGAGATCGCCGTTGTCGCCGTCGTCCGGTTCGATGGGCAGCGGGTCGTAGGCGACGATGGAGTTGCCGTTCGACGTGTTCTCGACGGGGAAGAGCGGTGTCGTGATGCCCATCTCGTTCACGTAGGCGTCGCCGGAGAACGACAGCAGGCTGGCCTGCTGGTTCTTCCAGCCGAAGCGGCCGACGCGCTGGACACCCGGTGACTCGACGATGTCGACCGAAACCACCTGACCACGAATGGCACCGCCCGACTGCAGAGGCTGCAGGTTCGCGATGTTGATCAGTGTCTGGTCGGGGATCGCTTCGACGAAGCCGAGACCGAGGATGGATGGTGACGCGCGGAACGTCCGTACGAGCATGTCGTCCGCGATGCGTTCCTGGATGTTCGCGTGGATGGCGCGGCTGTGAATGAGCGAGCCACCGGGGTGATCGGTGAACACGCCTCGAGAGAACTTGCCGGCGCGGACTTCGAGCACCTGGCTGTTGCCGCCAACCACGGGATTCTGGTGGCAGTCGACGCACGAAAGTGCGTTGTAGACAGGGCCGATGCCGTCGGCGATGGATTCTGCTTCCGCGAATACGCCGGCCGCCAGGTCGAATGCCGCCTGGTCAATGTGGCCGTTCGTGAGGTTGTCGAAGCCCGTCGGGGCCTCGGTGGCGTTTAGCTTGTCCGACTCGTTGGCGCGAGCGGACATCGAGTTTGGCACGACTCCAAGGCACAGCGCGGCCAGAAGACACGCCAAGGCGCACATCTTTAGCAGTTTCATTTTCCTTTGTCCTAAAAGTGGGGGACAAGGTTGCCGAGAGGGCTTACTGCGAGTGGGTTACCGAAACCGTGGGTAAGGTGGGAGCGGAGGCTGATCGCCTTCTAGCACCAACGCCGTCGTCGCGCAAGCGGGAGAGTGGACAGGTCCTGTCCACTCGCCTTTCTCCCGTGGGATTCCACTCCCGAATTGCGCAACATTGCGCACGGTCCTGACTTGGCACCAGCGGCCACTACGGTCCCCGGCACGGCTCGTGAATTGCGTACCGGATAGCGGGATTGTCGGCCGTGCGCCCGGAGTCAGGCTCCGGAAGGAGACAGGGGCCATGGTGTATCTCGATCGGGCCGAAGCAGGGGCAGTACTCGCGAAGCAGCTCGCCCGCTTCGCCAACCGCGAGGACGTAGTCGTTCTCGCCTTGCCGAGGGGCGGCGTCCCGGTGGCCGCCGAGGTGGCTCGGGCACTCAATGCTCCTCTCGACGTCTTCGTCGTGCGGAAGCTGGGCCTTCCGGGACACGAAGAACTGGCAATCGGTGCAATCGCCTCCGGGGGCGTCTGCATTCTCAACGATGAAGTCATGCGGTACGTCGGTCTTCCGGCGCCGATTCTCGAAGTGGTCAAGCAGAGAGAGCGACTCGAGCTCGAACGGCGCGAGCTCCTCTACAGAGAGGGGCGATCCGCGGTCGAGATCGAGGGTTGCATCGTGATCCTCGTCGACGACGGGCTCGCTACCGGATCGTCGATGCTGGCGGCAGTCGAAGCCGTCCGCCGAATGCGGCCGTCGCGAATCGTCGTCGCCGTGCCGGTCGCGGCTTCGGAGGCATTCGCGACCCTTCGCCGCGCCGCCGACGAATGCGTGAGCGCATCGACGCCGGATCCCTTCATCGCGGTTGGACGCTGGTACCGCGATTTCGCGCAGACGACGGACGATGAGGTCCGGGACATCCTGGCCAGGGAGAGCGCTCGGCAGAAGGTCTCGTCTTGCGCGGAAGGAGATGTCCGATGAGAGCAAAAGCGATGACCTTTCGGCCCTCGAGAAACCAGCGCTCCGTGCAGCCTCGCCAGATGAGTCCACGAATTCGCGGACTGGTTCAAACACGGACCGGAAAGCCGCAGTCGCTGCCGTGGCGTCCGCTGGTCTGCCGTCCGGGCGGAACGAACCCGGACCGGGACAGACTCAAACGACCGCGGAGCGGTCGAAGGAAATAGTTGCCCACACGCCTGCGGCGTACCCCCTGGAATGAAACGATTCAAGGGCGCCATATGCCGTATTTCATAGCAACCGTGGGTCGCACCGAGGCGAGCGCAGCGAGCCTTCGCGCGACCCGCGGTACATCCACCCAGAGCGCGC
>CAZQBW010000327.1:0-5200 GCA_964591515.1 uncultured Clostridia bacterium | reverse complement strand
ATCACAGGTCCGTCCGGGAAGCGTGGCCGGACCGGGGGTGCGACATGGAAAGCGTGACGACACTGGTGATTGGCGATCTCTCGATCGGCGACTGTGTCGAGTTCCGGACTGCGCACAGTCATTATCGCTTCTGGGTCGAGTTCCCGGAGCAGGCGATAGGAATCCTGTTCGGCGGCCGTCTGCCCGGCCCGACTCGCGTCCGGCTCTCGGCGGACCCAGCGACTGCAACTGATGCGCCCACGCGACCGATTCACCCGGGCGAACACGCGCGGCTCGTGCTGCTGGCGCCGGACGGAACGGCGATCCGCTGCATCGTGACGTCGATGATCGCCGGTATTCACATCATCCGGAACGGCCGCGCCGCGGCGTAGCGAGCGGCCTTCACCTCTTGCGCGAAGCGCCTTGGAGTGCGGCGTGAAGCGCCGCTTTGGATTTCCCGGCAATTCGATCGTTCGACGGGATCCATCCAAAGCGGCGATTCTCGCCGCACTCCAAGGCGCTTCGCGCATTGCTTGCGAGTGGCGAGACTCGGGCACGAGGCTTGGCCTACAATGAGCGCATGGGACAATTTCGATTCGCTGTCGCCGTTGTCGCGAGCCTGATGCTCGTTGGATTTGGAAGTCGTTCGACGGAGGCCTCTGAGGCTCAGGGCAAGACCGAGAATCCTCCGGCCGATCTCGAGCTCGCCATCGAACCCATGACGTCGATCGGCGACTCGGTCTGGGTGGCAAAGGTCGGAGAGGGGCTGTGGGTGTTCACCTCCACCGGCGCGCTTTCGAACGGTGAGGTCTATCCGGCCAACGGCGTGCTGCTCGAAACCAGGACCGGCTCAGTCGTCGTCGACCCCGGTTGGGACAGCAACCAGTCGAAGGCGCTGATGCGATGGGCTCGCGAGATCCTCGGAAGGCCGATTACGAAGGCCGTCGTCACGCACTCGCACCGGGATCGCATGGGCGGGGTCGAGCCGCTGGCCGAGGCGGGCGTCACCGTGCTCGCGCTGGGACGCACGCGCGAGCTGGCCTCGAAGGCGGGCTACAAGCAGCTTCCGCTCGCCGTCGCCGAGCTCGAAACGAAGCCATATGTCGATCCCGACGGATTCGAGCTGTTCTTTCCCGGCGCGGGTCACACGCCCGACAATATCGTCGTCTATTTTCCCGTCCAGAGGCTGGTTTACGGCGGCTGTCTGGTGAAGTCCGCGACCGCCGAAGACCTCGGGAACCTCGCCGATGCGGTGATGTCCGACTATCCGGGGAGCATCGAGCGCGTGATGCGCGCCTACCCCAAACGGCGGATCGTCGTCCCGGGTCACGGCTCGATTGCCGGTGATCCGCTCGCGCACACGCTCAAGATGCTGCATGACCTCGAGGCCGGAAAGAAGCCCGGAGCCTGACGGTCAGCTACATCAACGGATCCGCCGTCCGATCACACCCGCCCTAAGGTTGGCGGGACTGCTCCCGTTGTACTTCCTGTTCCCGAGCACGAGCAGACGCTAACACCGCCCTGAGGTTCCGGAAAGGCCAGCGAACCTGCGGTCTTCGACAATCGATGCGGCAGGTTGCGTTCGAGATCTATACTGACGACATGGCTCGAGGATGGGACAGCAAAGCGATCGAGGATCAGATCGCCGACGCCGAGGCGGCGAAAGCGGCTCGCGAGAAGCCGGTCCTGTCGCTCGACGAGCGGGAAGCGCTGGCACGTCTTCGGTCGCTCGAGTTGTCACGCGTTCAGGTGCTCAATCGGTTGGAAGCCGCCCGCGACGAACGTTACCGCATTCAGCTCCGTGCCGCGCTCGAACACGTCGATGCGGAGATCCGGTTGCAACGCGGCTGAGCAGGGTCGGCGCCGGCCTCACGCACCGGCCGGCAGCCGCAGCCGGCCGACGCATCCACGCCCATCCGTCCGATTCTCGAGCACGAGCGTGCCGCCGTGGGCCTCGACGATCTGCCGGCTCAACACGAGTCCGATCCCCGATCCACCCGGCTTCGTGGTGAAGAACGGAACGAACAGGTTCGCCGTGTTCGCGATTCCGAGCCCGTCGTCTTCGACGAACACCTCCACCCATCCATCCTCGGTCGTCCAACCGAGCGCGACGCCGCCGCCCGTATCGGCCGCCGCGTCCGCCGCGTTCCGCACCAGGTTGATGAGCGCCTGCTCGAGCTGGTCGCCGTCTCCGCGCACCACTACCGACTGCCCGGGGCGGATCGCCACCGTCAGCCGCTCCTCGACCGCCCCGGCGCGGCGAACCAACGTCTCGACGTCGATCGCCCGCATCGTCGGCTCTGGCAGCTTCGCGAGCGCTGCGTACGCCTGCATGAAACGGTTCAGCGCCGCAGCCCGCGATCCGATAGTCGACAGTCCGCGCCGCGCGTCGTCGCGCCAGTCCTCCGCCGGATGCTCGGCCTCGAGCAGCGACTCGAGGCTGGCGGCGATCGACTTGATGGGCGCCAGCGAGTTGTTCAGCTCGTGCCCGATGACGCGAATGATCCGCCGCCAGGCGAGCCGCTCTTCTTCGCGCAGCTCACGGCTGAGGTCCGAGACCACGAGCAACTGGTGCGGCCTCCCGCCTTCCCGGAATGCGCCGCGGCGGACGCTCCATCGGCCGCCTTCCCGAGTCGCCGACTCGATGGTTCGGACCGCATCTCCGTCGAGGCACTCCTCGAGTCCCAGCGCGCTCGCAAACTCGCCGATCGCCCGGTCGTGGTCGCGACCGAGAAAGCGCTCCCCCGCCCGATTCACGAGCCGCAATCGCCTTTCGGCATCGAACGCGAAGATCGCCACGTCGATTTCCGATATCACCGTCTGAAGCAGCGTGGCCGCCTCCATCGCACCGAGACGATGCTCGCGAAGCGCCTCGCTGAGCGCGTTCACCTCGAACAGCGCCTCTCCCATAGCATCCTCGAGCCCGGCGCCGCGCGCCCGGATCGTGTAGTCGCCCTCGCGAATCGCAGCGAGCAGGTTCGAGAGCGTCTGAATCGGACGCACCACCCGCTCGCGCAGCGAGAATGCAAATCCGATCCACGCCCCCACAACCAGGAGCATGACCGTCCACTGCAGCTTCGCACTCGCGTTGCCGGTGGCAAGGAGCAGCGCGCATGCGACGACGGCCGGAAGCCCCGACAGCAGCGCGAATCGGAGCACGTCACGCTCGAGCGCGACCCGCCTCTTCCGCCGGATCCTGTCGAGTCGCAGGCGACGCCACAATCCCGTAATCCCACTTCGAGCCGCCGCCGCCCGTTCGCGCAGCGCGACCGCCGCCGACCTCGGCGCCGGCGACTCCGGATGCCGGGCGATTGCATGCAGGTCGTCCATCACAATCCAAATCGCTGCAGCCGCCGATAGAGCGCACTGCGACTGAGTCCGAGCCGTTCGGCCGCCTGCGTCACGTTGCCCTCATGCCGTTCGAGCGCCTTCCGGATGAGGTGATACTCGACGTCATCGAGGCTCATGTCCTCGAGACGCCCGGCGGCGCCGGCAGCGGTCTGCAGTCCGAGATCGATGGCCGTGATCCGGTCTCCCTGCATCATCAGCACGGCGCGTTCGACGGTGTGATCGAGCTCACGCACGTTGCCCGGCCATGCGTGCGCGAGCATCACGCGCAACGCCTCTTCGTCGAAACCCTCGGAGCGCTTTCGATACCGCGCGAGATGCTGCTGGAGGAAGTGCTCGGCGAGCACCGGGATGTCCTCAGGCCGGTCGCGCAGCGGCGGCAATCGGATCTCGATCGTGTTGAGCCGAAACAGCAAATCCTGACGGAATCGTCCGGCCGCCACGTCGACCTGCAGGTCTGCGTTCGTCGCCGAGAGGATTCTCACGTCGACCCGTCGCGTCCGCGATGCGCCCACGCGCTCGAACTCGCCTGTCTCGATAACGCGCAGCAGTTTCGCCTGCTGGTTGAGAGGCATGTTCGCGATCTCGTCGAGGAAGACCGTCCCGCCGTCGGCAAGCTCGAAGCGCCCGACGCGATCCGCCTTTGCGTCGGTGAACGCGCCCTTCACGTGTCCGAACAGCTCGCTCTCGAAGACGCCGTCCGACAACCCGCCGATGTTCACGGTCACCATCGGCCGTCCGGACCTCGCCGACACGGCCCTGAGCGCACGTGCCACGACGCCCTTCCCGGTACCGTTCTCTCCCGTGATCAAGACGTTTGCGTCCGAAGGCCCCACGCGCTCGATGAGTTGCCGCACCGGTCTCATGGCGGGCGAGCCGGCAATGAAGGTTGCCCCCGGCTCTTCGCGCAGCAGCCGGTTCTCGGCCTCGAGCCGCCGGCCGGTCCTGAGGGCGTCGCCGAGCTCGGTCTGGGTTCGCAGCACCGACAGCAGACGCTCGTTCTCCCACGGCTTCTGTATGAAGTCGCGCGCGCCGCGGCGCATGGCTTCGACTGCGACCTCGACGCTGCCCCACGCCGTCATTGCGACGACGGGCAGTGTGCTGTCCATCGATCGCAGGCGCGAGATGAGGTCGAGGCCTTCCTGTCCCGAGGTCGTGTCGCGCGTGTAGTTGAGGTCGACGAGGACGACGTCGAAATCGCTCGAAGCGACGGCGCGCTCGACGGCCGCGGGTGACATCACGGCTTCGCTCTGGTAGCCGGCGCCTTTCAGCAGCAGCCTGAGCGCTTCGACCACATCCGGCTGATCATCGGCGATGAGCACTCTTGCCATGTCGTCACCATCCCGGGTGTCGGACGTCGCCGGACTTCAGCGCAACGCCAGCTGCGAACATACACCATTCGCGGTTGGCGGGAGGAGCATCGCGGATGTTGCGGATCACGCGGATCAGGCGGATCTGATGGGTGGCTGGATCCGCCTGATCCGCAACATCCGCTCCATCTGCGATGCTCTTCTCTCCTTGCACATCCGTCAGTTGACCGCCGCACTTTCGTCGACGATTCGGCCGTCGAACAGGTGAACGGTGCGGTCCGCATGGCTGGCGAACCTGGAGTCGTGCGTCACCATGCAGATTGTCGCGCCGGAATGATGCAACTCCCGCAGCAGGTCCATTACGGCGTCGCCGTTCTTGGAGTCGAGATTGCCGGTGGGCTCGTCCGCGAGCAGGATCGGCGGGTCGTTCACCAGGGCCCGGGCGATGGCCACGCGCTGGCGCTGGCCGCCGGAGAGCTGGTTGGGCATGTGGTCGCTGCGGCTGCCGAGGCCCACGTTCTCCAGGGCCTGCTGGGCCTTGGCGTGGCGCTCGGCGGGGGCCA
>CAZQBW010000326.1:0-5211 GCA_964591515.1 uncultured Clostridia bacterium | reverse complement strand
ACTCCGCTACAGGCGGCGACAGAGAGGCTCTCCGCGAGCGAAAGGAATCGGCGCGACATCGTTTGGTACTATAAGGCTGCTCGCCTGGCGGGCGTCCGCAATTCCAACGCACTCATTTGTAAAGGAGCATCGTCATGCCACACGCGCGCAGGCCGGTCACGATCGCCACACGTCTGTTTGCCGCAATCGTCCTCGTCGCTGGCTCGTTGTCAGCCTCCGCGCTGGCTTCGGGATCGGGACCCAGCGTCCAGGGATGGCAGACCTACAGATCCACCCCGGGCAGGTTCAGCGTGCTGATGCCCTGCTCGCCGACCACCGAGACGAAGTCGACGGATACCGACCTCGGACCCATCAGCATGCAGATGGCGTCGTGTGTGACGAGCAATCGATTCACCAGCGTCATCTACTACGACGTGCCCTCGACGGTGACGAAGACAGCCGAATCTCTGCTCGCCGACACTGCCGACGCGTTCATGAAGGGCGGAGGCTTCGTCGAGAAGGCCGGGCGCCAGCAGATCACGATCGACGGCCATCCCGGTATCGAGATCATCGGCGAATCTGCGGACGGCCAGTCGATCGTACAGGCGCGTTACTACCTCGTCCGAAGCCGCGTGTACCTCGTGATGGTGGGAACGGCCGCCAGCGAGGTGGCGGCCCCGGACATCGGTAGCTACTTCGGATCGTTCAAGGTGAACTAGCTCGACGAAAGGCGCGCCGTCCCTCTTCAGGACCGCGCGCCCGCCACTTGGCTACCCCATCCAGGGATGCTGCTGCGGCGAGTACTGCGGCGGCGCCTGCACCTCGGCCATCGGCAGCTCGGGGAAGATCCTCCGGTACGCCTGGTCGAATGCCGCGAATCCGATCGGCATGATCAGAAACGCGCCGACGTAGCATAGGAGCACTCCACCGAGAGTCATGAGTGCGTTGAGCATGACCAGGCCGAAGACGCCTCCGAGGTTTCCCAGCACCGCCTTCGCGCTCAGTACGATAGAGTCCCAGGCTCCGAGCCTGCGGTCGACGATGAGCTGGTAGGTGAAGAGAAAGATCATCGACACCAGCATGAGCGCCAGGAACAGCAGGAAGACCCCGATCATGGCTACAGGCAGAATCAGCCCGGCTTCCGGCGGCGCCTCGCCGGATACGGCGCCAGCAAACCCGAATACGCCGATGAAGAGGAAGATCATTACCAGATAGATCGGAACGATCAGGATGATCATCGGAACCATCTGGATGAGCGTCGCGATGAGGCTCGGGACGAAGAAGTCGAAGCCCTTGAAGAGCACATCGAATCCGGCTTTGTCGCCGCGCTGACGTCGAAGCAGGCACATGTGCAGGCCGCACATCATCGGTCCCATGAGGATTCCAAATGGGCCGACGCTGCCGATGAGGAGCGCGACGATCGTCAGACCCAGCACGAGCCAGTAATCGTCCTTGATCGATGCAAAGCCCGCCTTGATGCATTCGACGGGGCTGACGACACCGCGATTGAAGCTCATCGGTTGTGCACTCATAGGCGCATCTTGGGTGTTCGACGACGCGGCGTCAATGCAGAGCGGGCGAGTAGCTCTGGGCCAGGCGAAACCAGAAAATCGATAAGCAGAAATCGATCGAAACCGACAGGAATCGTCCACTTCTCTTGACGAACCGGCGTTGTCGGGTTGATGCTCGGCCCGATGGAGCTCATGAAACTCTCGGATGCGGCGCGGCACATCGGCGTGAGCGCCACGACGCTCAAGCAGTGGATCTACAAGGGAAGCGCGCGGTCGGTGAAGACGCCTGGCGGTCATCACCGGATCTCGCGCACCGAAGTACAACGGCTGGCCGGCGGCCGGCGCTCCTCCACGGCAAGAAGACCGCAGCCGATGGGCCTTGACGCGATCAGCGGCCGCAACAAGCTGCAGGGCATCGTTTCGCACATCGAGATCGAGGGACTGCTCGCCCAGGTGACGATCGACATCGGCGGGCACGAGATCACATCCATCATCACGCGAGACTCGTGCAGGTCTCTCGGACTGAAGAAGGGCGTCCGCGCCTACGCCCTCATCAAGGCCACCGAAGTCATGGTCATCCGGCCGTAGCGAGTCGTGCAATGACGATCACGCGCTGTCACAGATTGTCGATTCGCATGACTGCCGTCGTGGGCGTGTGCCTGCTGGCGATGGCGTGCTCGGGCGGCCGCGCAAAGTCCCGTACGCTTGCTGTCGCCGCCGCTTCGGACCTGCAGTTCGTCTTCCCAGAGCTTGCCGAGTCATTCCGCGCGAGACATCCCGACATCGCGATCGAGCCCACGTTCGGTGCATCGGGCACGCTGACGGCACAGATCGCGAGCGGTGCCCCGTTCGACGTGTTTTTCTCGGCGGACCGCGCCTATCCCGAGCGGCTCGTTTCCGACGGCCACGCGGATGGCGCGACGTTGACGCTCTATGCGGTCGGCCACATCGTGCTGTGGGTGCCGTCGTCCTCGCCGATCGATCTCGACGCGCTCGGCGAGCGTGCTCTCGTGGATCCTCGTGTCAGGACCGTCGCGATCGCCAATCCCGAACACGCGCCATACGGTCGAGCAGCTTTTGCGTCGTTCGCGTCATTTGGAATCGCCGATGCCGTCCGGCCAAAGCTCGTGTTCGGTGAGAACGTCGCCCAGGCCGCGCAATTCGCGCAGTCCGGGGCCGCAGATGCGGCAGTGATCGCGCGATCGCTCGCCGTCTCTCCGAAACTCTCGAGCGCTGGCCGGTGGTGGGAGTTTCCCGCCGCGAGCCACCCGCGTCTCGAGCAGGCGGCGGTAGTTCCCGGCACGTCGAAAGACCCTGCGGCCTCGCGCGAGTTCATCGCCTTCGTGACGGGCGCCGACGGCCGGGCAATCCTCGAGCGACACGGCCTGGAAGCTCCCTGAACGGAGGACGCATGGACTGGACGGCCATCTGGTTGAGCATTCGGCTCGCGAGCGCGACAGCGCTGGTGCTCCTCATCCTCGGTGTACCAGTTGCCTGGTGGCTGAGCGTAACGAGGTGGCGCCTCAAGTTCCTCGTCGAGGCCGTGGTCGCGCTGCCGCTTGTCCTCCCGCCCACAGTGCTCGGCTTCTACGTTCTCGTGGCGCTAGGTCCGCGCGGTCCCGTCGGCGCCGCGTTCTCGGCGCTTACCGGAGGAACACTCGCCTTCTCGTTCACCGGACTGCTGATCGCATCGGTGCTCTACAGCTTTCCATTCGCCGTTCAGCCCTTTGCTGCAGCCTTCGGCGCAATTGACCATCGGTTGTCTGAGGCTGCATGGACGCTTGGACTCTCGCGGACCGAGACGTTCGCTCGCGTGGTGTTTCCGCTGTCGTGGCCGGGCGTCCTTGCCGGAATCGTTCTGAGCTTTGCCCACACGCTCGGAGAGTTCGGCGTCGTGCTGATGGTCGGCGGCAACCTGCCGGGGGTCACGCGCACCGTCTCGATCTCGATCTACGACGACGTGCAGGCACTCGACTATGGTTCGGCCGCCGCGACCTCGGTTCTCCTCCTGCTGGCCTCGTTTGCCGTCCTCTCGGTGACGTATGCACTCCAGAGGCGGATGGTGTCAGTATGGCTGCCTCGCTGAGCGTCGACTTCGAGAAGCGCTTTTCCGGGAGCGCTTCGGTGACGGCGTCGTTCGAAACTGACGCCGATGCTTCGGCGATCACCGTGATTTTCGGGCCGTCGGGAGCGGGCAAGACCACGATCCTGCGGGCCGTCGCCGGGCTCGAACGACCGAGCCGCGGTTTCATCCGGAGCCGCGGAGAGACGTGGTTCGACGACGCCGCTGGAGTCTTCGTCCCTCCGCAGCGCCGGCCGGTCGGGTTCGAGTTTCAGGACTACGCGCTGTTTCCGCATGTGAGCGTTGCCGAAAACGTCGGATTCGGGCTTCGCGCGCTCTCGCGATCCGAGCGGGCAGCCCGGGTCAAGGCACTGCTCGTTCGCCTGGACCTGATTGACCTCGCCGACCGGGCGCCGCGTACCTTGTCGGGAGGCGAGCAGCAGCGAGTCGCGCTCGCTAGGGCGCTTGCACGCGAGCCGCGACTGTTGCTGCTCGACGAGCCGCTTGCGGCGCTCGACGCGCCGCGGCGTGAAGCGCTGCGGCGGGACCTCAGGACGATACTGACTGACGCGGGGGTCGAGACGCTTCTCGTGACGCACGATCGCACCGAGGCGCTTGCGCTCGGCGACCGTATCGTAGTCGTCGACGGCGGCTGCGTCCTTCAGGTCGGCGACGTCGCGGAAGTGTTCAGTCGGCCCGCGGATCTCGACGTCGCGCGAATCGTGGGAGTTGAGACGGTCCTCGAGGGACTCGTAGAAGGTATCGACGATGGCCTGGCGACCGTCTCGATCGGCGCGGCGCACGTGCTGGCGGTCGTTCGAGCACCTGTCGGTCGAAGCGTGGCCGTCTGCATTCGCAGCGAGGACGTGACGCTCGAGCGCGGAGAGTCTGCCCAGAGCTCGGCGCGGAATCGACTGCCGGCTCGCGTGATCGACGCCCAACGGGAAGGGCCGCTCGTGCGAGTGACTCTCGACTGCGGCTTCGAGCTGACGGCCGTGGTGACGCCGCATTCGAGCGAAGCGCTCGGACTCGTCGAGGGCGCCACGGTCACCGCAGTCCTGAAGGCGCCGGCGATTCATCTCGTGCCACGCGATTGAGTCGGGCGGCCGAGTCAGCCGTCCCGCCGTTTCGAGGCGGCGAGCACGAAAGCAAAGAGCACGAGAAAAAGGCCGATGGTCAGCGCCACGAAGCCTTGAGAGGTCATGTCGGCATTCTATAATGCGTCGATGCAATCCACGGTCACGACTGCACTCTCGTCCCGCTGGCTCGATGCCGGGGGCGTACGCGTGCATGCGCTCGTTCGCGAGGGTCCGCGCCCGGTCGTCTTCGTTCACGGATTGTCGGCGTCGTCGGCGTACTTCGCCGATGCGGCAGATCGGCCGGAGCTGGAAGGGCGGGGCATCATCGCCGTCGATCTGCCGGGATTCGGAGCGACAGCGGCGCCGGACGGCTTCGGCTACTCGATGCGCGAGCAGGCGAACGTGCTGGCGGCGCTGATCGACTCGGCCGGAATCGATGATGTGACGCTCGTCGGCCACAGCATGGGCGGGACCGTGTCGCTGATCGCCACCGAGGCGCTCTCCGAAAGGGTGTCGAGCCTCGTGCCGGCAGAGGCCATCCTCGTGTTCGACGAGACTCTGTGGAGCGAGCGGATCTCGG
>CAZQBW010000325.1:0-5236 GCA_964591515.1 uncultured Clostridia bacterium | reverse complement strand
CTCTTCACGCCTGCGCTACACTTCGCCGGACCGATGACATCCGACGCCCAGACCACCGTCTCTCCCGTTCGCGCGTCCGTTATCCGATCCGTGGCGTTGCCAATCGAGCACGGCGGCTGGGCGTTCCTTCTCGAGCCCATCGTCCTCGGGCTGCTCGTCGCGTGGTCGTGGACCGGTCTCGTGCTTTCGATCGGCGCTCTTGCCGCGTTTCTCCTTCACCAGCCGCTCAAGACGGCGGTCCGCGATCGAATGGCGGGCCGACGCGCTCCGCGAACCATCTGGGCCGAACGATTCGCTGCGTCGTATGCCGTGATCGCCATTGCATGTCTCGGCTGGGTCGTATGGTCGGCGCCATCGCGCGTCGTCGTCGCGCTCGGGATCTTCGTCCCGCTCGCCGCTGTCCAGCTCGCCTACGACCTGCGCGGACAGAGCCGAGCACTCGTTCCCGAGATCGCCGGCGCCGCAGCGCTTGCCGGCATTGCCGTTGCGATCGCAATGCTCGACGGATGGACGGTCGGTCCTGCGATCGGGCTCTGGGGAGTCCTGGTCGCGAGATCCGCACCGTCGATCGTCTACGTGAGGGAGCGCCTGCTGCTCGAGCGGGGAAAGAGCGCGAGGGTCGCGGCGACCATCTGCGTGCAAGCCATCGCCATCCTCGCGGTCCTATGGCTTTGGTGGGCTGGAGTGTCTTCTCCGGCGGCCGTCGTCGCGACCGGTCTGCTGCTCGCGCGGGCGTGGCACGGACTGTCGAGGTGGAGGATCGGCCGCCGGCCGGCGATGGTCGGGATGCAGGAGTCCTTCATAGGGCTGGGGTTCGTGATTGCCGTTTGGCTTGGCGCACGATAACGGCAGGAATGGGCTTCGCGGAGAGCACAGAGACACGGAGATCACAGAGCCTCAGTCAATTTCGAGACTCCGTGTTCTCCGTGTCTCTGTGCTCTCTGTACGCGAAGCCTTCCCCGATCCCTACGGAATACCTACGCCCTGGTAGTCCGGGAAGGGCTCCGACCGTCGACGATCGATCGGCACCGGCTCGGGATAGCGGTCGACGTTGATTCCGGCCCGCAGCAGGCCCGCGCGATCGTCGTAGTAGATCGAATGCGTTCCCAGGATCCGTACCCTCCGGAACCGGTCCGTCAGGTAGGCCTGGTCGTCCACCCGGTCTCCAGTTCCCACTCCGATGCCCGGCGCCGCCGCGGCTTCGTCGCGACCGGCCTTCGAACTTCGCTGATCGCCCTCCCTCGTCATCGGCACGGGCGGCTGGATCCGCACCTTGTCCTCGAGCTGCCACACGAGGACGCCGAGAACTCCGATGTTGCGCGTATCGCCCTTGCGCGCCGCCAGCGAGCGATCGACGCTCGTGAAGACGAGCTCGCGTCCGCCGCGCAGGTCCTCACGCCAGACCGAGATGGTCTCGGTCTCGTATGGACCGATGACGTAAGCCGGGTGCTTTGGCGTCGCGCGTCCATCGGCCGTCAGCGACTGCCCGTCCGCCGAGAGCACCACGCCAACCGGAAATCCGTTGTTGTTCGTCAGTCGAAACGAGAAGCGCTCACCGCGACGGCCTTCGATCCACTGGTATCGTCCGTCGGGATAGACCGTTGCCGGCTGACCCTCGATGACGATCTCGACGCGAACGTTCGTGGACTCAGGTTCGATGCAGCGCAGTGGCGGCTGCCGCTTCACGTCCGCATACCCCGAGACGCACCCCGCCATCGGGAGTGTCGCCAGCATCAGCAAGAGTGCCATTCGAATTCGCATTGTGCCTCCTTCGGCAAGCGGGATGATCCGCCGCTCATGACGCGAGGCCGGCAGGAAAGTTCCCGGCGCTCACGCTCGAATTCCGATGGAGCATGAAGAACCGGCCGGGAGCGCCAGATTTCGTGGCGTTCCCGGCCGGATGCAAGGGTCGATCGGTCTATGCGAACGACTAGTCAGTCGGCGGGGGCGGAGCGCCACCACACGGCGGATTGTTCGTCGTGTCACGATCCCGGAACGAATAGCTTACGCCCGTCGTCCGGTCGAGGATCGTCGCCGTGGCCGTATGCGACGTGAAGCTCGCGTTCGTGTCCATCCGGACGGTCGCGCTGTCACGATCGTACGCGACGAGGGAACGCGCCGGATTGTACGAGAGGAACTCGGCGTTCCCCTGGAGGATCTGACCCGTCACCGCGATCCGGAACTGCCAGAGCCGATAGAGCGGGCTCAATGGATTCGTGACGAACGAAAGCGTGTTTCCGTTCGCCTCGTCGTTGAAGCAGACGTCGAATGCCACGGATACGGAAACCGTGAAAGAACACGACGCCATGTTCCCACCCGGATCGGTCGCCGTGCAGTTGACGGTCGTGGTCCCCTGCGGGAAGAAGCTGCCCGACGCCGGAGTGCAAACCACCGTTACCGATCCGGGGCAGTTGTCTGACGTCGTCGGTGCCGGATAGAAGACGTTCGCTCCCGGGACTCCGCCCTGCATCGTGTTGGCCGTGGCCGTCACGTTCGCAGGACACGTGATCGTGGGGGCCTGCGTGTCGTTCACCGTCACGGTGAAGCTGCACGTGGCCGTGTTCGAAGCCGCATCGGTCGCGGTGCAAGTCACAGTCGTCGTGCCCACCGGGAATGTCGAGCCGGAGGGCTGAGAGCACATGATGGCCGGGGCAGTACAGTTGTCAGTGGCCGATACAGCGCCGTACGTGACGACCGCGGAGCACATTCCCGGCGTGTTGTTCGCAGTAACGTTCGCCGGACACGTGATCGCCGGCGCCTGCGTGTCGTTGACCGTGACGGTGAAGGTGCACATCGCACCTGACGTCTCGGAGCAAGTGACCGTCGTCGTCCCGACCGGGAAGAAGCTGCCCGACGCCGGAGTGCAAGTGACCGTTCCGCACGGGCCGGACGTCGTCGGCGCCGGGTAGGTGACGACCGCGCCGCACTGGTTCGCGGCATTCGAGGCCGTGACATTCGCCGGACACGTGATGGCGCAGCCCGCCGTCACCGTGACGCTGAAGCTGCAGCTGGCGGTGTTCATCGCCGCGTCGGTGACAGAGCAGTTGACCGTCGTCACGCCGAGCGGGAAGCTCGAGCCTGACGCCGGAGTGCAAACCGGCGCGCCAACGCTCGGACAATTGTCGGAGACCGTCGGCGCCGGGTAGTTCACCGTGGCCGAACCGCTACCGGGAGGCGCCTCGACGGCGCCCTGGTTGCCAGGACACGTGATCGTCGGAGCCTGCGTGTCGTTGACCGTGACCGTGAACGAGCACGGCGAGCCCGTCGTCGGAGTGCAGGTCACCGTCGTCGTGCCGACCGGGAAGAAGCTGCCGGAAGCCGGCGAGCACGTAACCGTGCCGCACGATCCAGTCGTAGTGGGCGCCGGGTAATTGACGACGGCACCGCACTGGTTCGAGGTGTTCGACGTGGTGACGTTGGCCGGGCACGTCAGCATGCATGGCGGCGGACAGATGTTGCCCTCGACGAGCAGTCCGTAGCTCGCACATCCGGATGCGGCCGTGATCTCGTGGACCACGAGGACGACGGTCGCCCCGGGCGCCATCGTGAAGGCGACCGGCCCGATGCCCACTGCCGTCGAACCCATGCTGCTGCCGTTGTCGGCAAGAAAGTTCGTCGTGACACTCGTCGGGACGTAGCTGCCGGTGTAGGCGGCCAGGTAGATGGCGTTCGCTCCACAACCATTCGAGACAGAAGCGGTTACGCACTGCGTCGTCGTGTTCTGGTTCGTGATCGTGTACTGATCGAATCGACGGCCAAGAACAGAGTCGTTCAGACCCGGCGACGGCTTGAGTGCCGAGCAGACACTGAACACGCCGTTTCGAACGAGTCGCCCGGTCTGCGTCGGGTCGCCGGCGGCGAGAGCGCCAGCGTTGAGCGTCATGCACGACGCAGCGGAAGGAGCCGTCGTGATGTTCACGCACCAGCCACCAGAAATCGAGCCGAAATCCCCGGTGAAGACGTCACGGATGAAGAGGTTCCACGTGCCGTTCGGATTCGTTCCGCGGAACGCACCGAGCGTGTACGCGAACGGAGACGCCGGCGTCGCTGCGGGCGCCGGTGCCGCAAAATTGAGGAGACCGGCATGTGCCGTCGGTTTGTAGGTCCCCGATGCAATTGCCCCGGCAGTCGGAAGGTTGTTCGTCGCCGCATCGTCGAACGTCAGGTTCACGTTCGTGATCGACGTTCCGTCCGATGCACCGGCCATGAGGACGACCTTCTGCCCTCCCGGGCCGACGAGCAGCATCTGGATGTCATCGGGAAAGGTGTGCGAGATGCCCGTCAAGGTAACCGTGAGATTGCTGATCACGCCGGTCTCGCCCGAGACGAAGATAGCTGACGGATATGGGGTCGCGGTCGTATTGTCGTTGATCGTGATCGCCGCGGGATTGCACGTCGTCGCCGCCGGAGCCTCCGACTGACCGCCGTCGCAGCATACGGGCTGGCGCGTTCCGCGAGCCACGATCGTCTGCGTTCCTGAGATCGCCGTCCCGCCAAAGGTGCGCCCCTCGAGGAGCACGCGCTCGAGGCCTTCCTCGAGCTCCGTCAGCTGCTGGATCGGAAACGCCACGAGCAGGTCCTGGCGACCGTCGCCGTTCACGTCACGAAGCTCCGTGTCGTAGAGCGCCGGTCGATTACCCCCCGAATTCCGACCGGTGTCGTCCGTACCCGGGTCCACCGAGCCAGGCTTTCCTGACGCCGGCGAGATCATTATCGGGCGAGCGCCCGACACGACGAGCGAGCCCGGGTCGATCGTTGTGACGTCGATGCCCTTCCCGCCGAGCACGGCGATCTGGACCGAGCCCGTCGATGACAGGTCGATCGTGCGATTGGCCTCGGACGACTGGACGTCGATCTCGACCGACAGTGTCGCGTCAGGGGCAACCATCCTGGACTGGACGGCACGTACACGCGCCGGGGACAGTCGAGTCGTCGAGGCGTCGGCGACGAGGCCGCAACAGAGTACGGCCAGACAGCACAACGCGACACGCGTGCGGGCAAGCGGGGAGTTCATATTCGTGTTTTCCTTTCGAAACGAGTGCAGACGGCGCCGGGCCTGATTCAAGGGACAGGGACTCTTCGGGCGCGACGGCAGGTTACCACGAGACGGACAATGGACCACGATCAATCGAAGGCAATAGGAGTGGGCCTGCGGCGTAAAGGGAACACAGAGTTGCCCACGCGGCTTCGCCGCACCCCCTTTGATGAAACGGAACGGATTGGGAGCAGACCGTCC
>CAZQBW010000324.1:0-5302 GCA_964591515.1 uncultured Clostridia bacterium | reverse complement strand
ATGCGGTCTTCATCAGCTTCGCGACGTTCGTCGTAGTCCGGTTGCTTCGCTTTCCCCGTCATGTGGAAGTCGACGGTCGGACCACGATGCGCGTTCGCCTGCTCGTTCTGGCGTTCGTCATCGCCGTGACCATTCCGAGCGTGTACCTGCTCGTTCGAGTCGTAGAGCGTCAGAGAATCGACCGCGACATCCAGCGTTTCGTGCGAGCTGAGGTCGACACTGACGTACGAACGACGCTGAGATGGACCGTGCGAGCAGACGTAGTTCCGGCGCAACTCCAGGTCTATGTCGCCGGAGAGCCAATCGATCCGGACGGCCTTGCGGAGGTTCGGCAACAACTTGTGAACTATGGGCTCGAGGGCTTTGAGCTCCGAGTGATCGACGCGGGACTATCGCAATCGGCGCGGAAAGCGATGATCGGAGAAGTTCAGAGCGATCTCGAACTGCGGCTCGAGGCGATCGCCCAGGCTCAGCGGGATGAGCGCCTAGCCCGGGAAGAGGAGGCCCGTCGCGCGCAGGAGACGCTCAGGCGAATCGGCGGCGATCCTGAAGAGATCGAGGCTCTGCGAGGAGAGATCGCAGCTGCGTTTCCGGAAATCGACCGGGCCCTGTATGCGCCGAGCGTCAGCGAGCTTTCAACCGGGAAGGAGAAGTCCGAGGTCGTTCCAGCACGCGTCGTCTTTGTGTCGTTTGCCCGCGGGACGTCGCGGTCGCTGCAGGCTCGCCTCCGGGCGCGCCTCGCGAGCTACCTTGAAGAGCGCCTCAAGGTACGTCCGGTCGCGGTCGTCGATGAGCCGAAGGTGGCGGTCACCGCGTCGACGAATTAATCAGACAGGCATCACCGTGTCGTGTCTTCTACTGCAATCTGTGATGCTGAGGGACCGGTTAACCCCGGTGAACTCGCAGATCCACTCGCGCTCACCGCTGAAGCGGGAAAGACTCCCCGAATGGACCAATCCTGCGATGTGCCTCTTGTAACGTGGTCCAACGAGGATAGATATGCGGAAACTGCACGGCCACACTCGCCTCCGCAATATGCTGGACTCCCGATTTTCCGTTTTATGCGGGGACCCCTATTTACGTATGACGGCAAAGGAGCGCACGGCGGCTCCTCAATGTCCGATCGGATACGGATCTGTGTATGACTTGGGTCCGGACGGTGACGTCAGTTCGTCAGAATCACTGTTATTCACGCTTTCAAGGCCGCGAACGGCTGGCACGGCCGTTGCACCACCTGAGGGTTCGATGAAGAAACCCGGAGGTGGAAGAGCATGGATCCGTTCACGTTACTGAAGAACGACCACGAGATGGTCAAGACGATGATGTCGGCACTCGAGTCGACCACGGAGCGAGCCGAAAAGAAGCGCACGGAGATTTTCGATTCGCTGAAGCGCTCGCTTTCGGCGCACGAGGCCGCCGAGGAAGAGTTCCTCTATCCCGCCGTTCGCGAGAAGGCGAAGGCACGCTCCGACGAGAAGGACGTCGTGCTCGAGGCATACATGGAGCATCACGTCGCCGATCTCCTCGTGGCCGAGCTGGCCGAGATGCCGGTGACCGACGAGATGTGGGGCGCGAAGGCGAAGGTGCTGCAGGAGAACCTCGAGCACCATATCGAGGAGGAGGAGGGGCCGCTCTTCGAAGCCGCGAAGTCGCTCCTCGACACGGACGAGCTCGACCAGATCGGTGACCTGATGGACGCCCGCATGCGTGAACTGATGGATGAGGCGACCCCGGCACCGCCGGTGATGATGCCGGACGAGCCGGTGGCCGCCGAGTAGCCTTCAAGGACGAGCAAAGCGGGAGGCGATTCGTCCCATTCGAGGTTGCGCAACGCGATGCCCGGGAAAACGGTCACGCGTCGTCGGCGACGAGGGGAAGCTCAGACAGGTGCTCGTCAACCTGCTCGGCAACGCCGTCAAATTCACCGACGAGAGCGGCGTCGCGTTGCGCGCGCGATGGGAAGAGCGTGACGGGGGCGTCGCCTCGTTCGAGGTCGAGGACACGGGCCACGGCATCGGCGAGGACGAGTTGGGGAAGCTCTTCGAGTCCTTCGCTCAGACCGAGAGCGCGCGGGCGTCGAAGGAGGGGACCGGGCTCGGCCTCGCAATCAGTCAGAACTTCGTCTCGCTGATGGGTGGCCGCATCCGTGTGCGAAGCGAGCACGGAAAGGGCTCGGCCTTCAGCTTCGCAGTCACGCTCCCGGAGGGCATCGATGCCGCGGAAGACAACGACGACGTCCGCGTCGTCGGCCTCGAGTCCGGACAGCCCGCCTGGCGCATCCTCTGCGTGGACGACACGGCCGAGAACCGTGCGCTCATCGGGTCGTTGCTGGAGGGCGTGGGCTTCGATGTGCGCCTGGCTTCGTGCGGGGCTCGAGGAGGCGCTCCTGATCGGAGACGTGAGCGCCTCGAACACGGCCGTCGACGGCATCGACGCGCAGGATCCCGAGCTCTGCGCCGAACTGCGCCGGGCCGTGCGTGAATACCGCTTCGACGACATCCTCGGGCTGCTGGGCCGGTTGACGTAGGACGGAAACCGAAGAGGCGTGCGGTATAGGGCAGGAAGAGATCGCTGAGGCGGTCGGCACGCGTCTTGCACCTGCATTCGGTGACTGTAGGCATCTCGAACACAACGGGGAGGGAACGAATTTGAAGGGACCGATGCGAGGAATTCTGGCGGGACTCGGCGCCTGGAAGTTGGGCGGCGGGTGCTTTTCGACGTTGCTGATCTTCATCATCCTGTTCTGGCTGCTTGGCTACGTGCAGTGCTGAGCCGGCAACCGATTACCTGTGCGCCAGATAACAGACGGCCGCGCGGCCCGTACCCTCGCGTCGACGAACCCAGCAGGTTCGCGGTTCTCGACGCGAGGTCCGGAGATGCGCTGCGATGTTGTCCTGGAACCGCTTGATCGTCGGCGTAGTGTCCGCCCGATTCGCGAGGAATCTCGCCACCGAGACCAGGACGGCTGCCGCCACGATACCGAACACGACATTCGCCGCGCCCCACGCGAAAAACGTCTCCTCTCGCTCCCACTCGGGCTATGGTGACGTAATGGGTGGCACGAAAAAGGACGACTTCGGATCGACGCTTCAGTCGATGACGACGAGGGACTGTATCGAACGCGTCTGCCAATTGCAGAACTCGAAGGTGTTTCAACTCAGGAATGCAAGGCGGCGAGATGCTCGTCGTCGACGATCGTAACGGAACCCTCGTCGTTCAGCCTGGATGGGCGAGGTTTCGGCTGTGGCCCCAGGTTGGCGCAGCCCGAAGGCAGCGAAGGCACGTCGGCCGGGATCTCGGCGATCCATCGCGTCCGATAAGACGCGTATTGAACGCTCCGGCGAAGGGCGGGGATCAGCCAGGTACGTCAGGGAATGTCGAGTGCAATTCGGAGCGCATTGGCGAGGTTCTGCATACGGTCCTGTGAAAGGGACCCGATGAAGTTCGTCAACATGGACTTCGGAAGACTGACGAGTTCGTCACAGTGGATGCTGCTGACGTGCTTAAGTCCATCGTCGACACCAACTTGTACCTGCGTCGCCAAGCCGTCATACGCCGAATAGATCGGAGCGCAGATGACTGTTTGGAACCGCGAGTCTATGAGGACCTGTCGGCTCACGACGACGAAGACGCGTTGCTTCTTCGGATCCCGAGACGACGGGTGCTTTACGAGATAGAGGTCGCCCCGTGTCAAAGCTCGACCTGATAGGCGAGCACGTCGGAGGCTTCGTCGTTCAGACGATCCGCGTGGCGATTGATGATCTCGAGATCTCGGGCATTGAGCTCCTCGCGTTCGAGTTGTGCGAGGAACGCCTTCGCGGCGACTTCGAGGAAGACCGATCGGTTCTTGAACTGTCCGCCACGACGATCGATGCGCTCGAGCACCTCGTCGGAGAGTGTGATGGATGTCTTGACTTTCATACCACCAAAGTACGCTCTTCTAGAAGACCTGGTCAAGTCATGACCTCTGCCAGTGCGTCCGATAATGGTAATTATGATCGCGATTGCTGGCGAAAACTTCCTTTTTCGGACTAGCGTATGCGTTCACGCTAAGTTGGTGCATTTAGGGATGTTACGTCGCAGCGAGGCGGCCGCGGCGCGTGCGCGGTTGACGAGGCGTTGTTTCGCTAAGTGGTTGCTAAGCCGCGAGTTACGCCGGCGCGGTGGTGCCGCGGTCGGAGACCGGCGATGCGGGCAGAAGCGACGGCGGCCGCGATTTTGCACGGGCGTTCCGGGCCGACTCGACGAAGAATTCGTGCGGGTTGCGGCCTTGGGACCGAGTCGTCATTACGACCGTCAGCAGCCTCGACATCCACTGCATCCCGTCGTTGGACTGGCTTCCGCTCGAGATCTTCCTGATCATCACCGCGTGCCGGAGCTGGCGCTCGGCGAAGTTGTTAGTCAGGTCCACTCCCGAGGTGCGTGCGAAGGTCCACAGCGCCTGCTCGATTGCCTGCAGCTCGCGACACGTGCCCTTCGTCTTCGAAGTCGGGCTCTGTTCGCATCGCCTGGTATCCATCGAGGCGCCCTGCCTGAGAAGCTCCTGAAGGTGCATCCTGTGGCGGCCAATCGTGTACTCGTATTTCTCCCGCTCGAGCCTTGCGACGCAGCGTCCTGCTGACGAGCAACCTCGTTTTCTCGGACTGGGAGCGGATCTTCAAGGACCCGATGACAACGGCGGCGGCGATTGACCGCTTGGTCCATCACAGCGTCGTCTTGGAGCTCAACCTGACGAGCTACCGAGCGGAGGCCGCCCGCAAGCACCGCGCTGGCGCCGGCCGGGAGGCGCAATCGTGAAGCGCAGCGCTCAGAACTCGATGGTCAGGCGTCCGAAGAGACGGTGTCGGCAGGGCCTCGATCGATTATTGACACTGTGGAAATCAGCCCATTACCGCGCATCACACAGCAACAACACGAGTTACGGCTGCTGATAGGCATGCGGCAACGGTCTGGCATTTCGCGAAATGTATGTCTTATCTATCGAGAAAGGAGCAAGAGAGAAGACGGGGAGGAAGAACGGGACCGGTACTTCTAATTGTCGCCGGAGGGAAAATCTAATTGACGCCGGTCAGGCAGGATCAGAAAGCGGCTGTTGTTTACGATCTTCTGAAGGTTCGTCCGCCGCACATCTTCGGACCACCCGAGCCATCGATCGCGCGCCTCGAGTTTCCAGGCCGGCGACGAAAACTGCAGGCATCCGGCGAGCTCGCGCGAAGGAGTCGAGATCCAGATCAGATACCGCAGGTGCGCTCCGTACGGCACGGCGTGTCCAAGGTAGTGGTGACGATCGACGAGCTCGCGC
>CAZQBW010000323.1:0-5305 GCA_964591515.1 uncultured Clostridia bacterium | reverse complement strand
GATCGATCCAAAGCGGCGCTTCACGCCGCACTCCAAGGCGCTTCGCGCAAGAGGCCCTCAGAGCGATCGGACTGCAACCTCGATGAGCGATGCGCTGCGGCCAGGGTCGTCGGTGGCATCAAACTCGATTGGCTCGCCGAACGCGATCGTAACGGCTCCCGGTTTCACGAACTTTCGACCGGTCAGCTTGACCTCGTAGAGTCCGTGTATGCGCACCGGAACGACCGGCACTCCGAGCTCATCGGCCAGGATGCCGGCTCCGGACCGGAAAGCGTGGATCTCGCCGTCTGGTGTGCGCGCGCCTTCCGGAAAGACGAGCACACTGTACCCGCGATCGATCAGCTCACCTGCGAAGGCAAAGCTCTTCCGGAATCCCGTGCGCTGCGGAAGCGGAAACACGTTGAATAGCGCGAGCACCAGTACATATTGTGCGAGCAGTCGAAGCCGCTCGATCCACCCCGTGCCCGGCGGCGGCTGCAGCCATCCCGCCAGCATTTCGCCGGACATCGCAATTGCGACGTTTCGCCGGAACCTCCCGGGAAGCACCGACAGGATGAGTCCCGCGTCGGTTCGAACGACGTGGTTCGACATGAAAATCACCGGTCCGGCAAGCGACGCGAGCCGATCGCGGCCCCGAACGGCGCAGCGGCACATCACGAAGGCAAACGGCAGGATTACCACGTACAGGACCGCGAGCCGTATGGCTCGCACCCACCACCACTGCGGCCAGCGAGGATAGCGATGCGGCGGCGGTTCGGCGCCGGTCGCCCGACCGGTGAGGAGGTCCTCGAGCTCGCCGACAGTCGTCGCCGCCGTGAACGCCGATTCGTCGATGTCGACCTGATATCGATCCTCGAGCGCACTAAGCAGTTCCACCCGCGCGAGCGAATCTAGCCCGAGGTCCCCCCCGAGAGTTGCCTTCTCCGCAACGGCAACGTTGCTCGAGCGAGAGACGCGGGCGAGCAGCTCCGCGAGCGCATCGGGACCGGCATCGACGGTCCGACCGGCGGCCTTCGCACGCATGAACTCGACGACCGCCGGCCTGCGGATCTTCTGCGTCGACGTGCGCGGGAAGTCGCGATCCGGCCACACCGCCCAGGTGCGAATCTGCTGAAAATCCGCTAGCGTCGCATTCGCGCGGGCGACGGCTCGCGACGCGCCGTCCGCATCGTCGGCGATGACTGCCGCCGCGGGCTCGGGTCCGGCCGTCCCCTCGATCTCGACGACCAGACAGTCGCGAATCTCGGGCTGCGCATGCAGTGCGGCCTCGAGGTCCTCTGGATAGATATTGAGCCCCGACGCCGTCACGATGACGGTCTTCTTGCGACCCTTGAAGAAGAGGTTGCCGTCGGCGTCGATCTCGCCGATGTCGCCGGTCGGAAACCAGCCGTCGTCGACTCTTTCCGGTGCCTCGCCGCCGGACCAGTATCCGGGCGTGACGTTTCCTCCGCGGACGAGAATCTCTCCGCCCGGACCGAGCTTGACGTCCTGACCGGGCATAACCTTGCCGATGGAGCCTCGACTCATCTTGAACGGATGATTGACGCTGACCAGCGAGGCGGTCTCGGTCATTCCGTAACCCTGGACGACGGCGTACCCCAGCTGGCGCCAGAAGAGCTCGACGTCCGGCTCGAGCGTTGCGCCGCCGGCAACGAAAGCCCAGAACTTCCAGCCGAACTGCCGGTGGACCCGCCGGAATCGCCACCATTTACGGAGAGGATGCTGTCCCTCCGAAGCGACGAGCGACTGGTGAAGCCACTCGAGCTCTCCGCGCTGTTCCGCGTCGCGCTCGATAGTCGACTGCAGCGATTGGAGAATCCGCGGTACGGCCACGCACACCGAGATCCGCTCGCGGCGAATCGTCTCGACGATCTTCGACGGGTTCAGCGAGTTGGCGAAATGCACCTCGCCGCCAAGAAGCTGCGGGACGTAAATGCCCATGAACTGGCCGAATACGTGGCTCAACGGCAAGAGGTCGAGAAAACGGATCGGGTGGAAGATCCGCTCCCACTTCATGTACTTCGCGATCTCGCGCTCGAGCGGCTCGAGGTTCGACAGCACGTTCGCGTGCGTGATGACGACGCCGCGCGGCTCTGCGGTCGTGCCTGAAGTGAACACGATCTGCGCGAGATCGGAGGGCTGCAGGTCCGCGGCAGCAACCCGAGTCGAGGGGTGCCCTCCGATCGCGTCCTCGAGTCCATCGAGCCCGAGAGCGGGAATCGCCTCGCCGAGGGATCGGCCGCTCGCGCCAACCAGCAGCTTCGGCGCAACCTGTTTCGCGACGCGCAAGGCGAAGTCCGCGGCGCATCCATCATCGAGCGGAACGGCAACTGCGCCGCGAAGGAGAGCTCCATAGAACGCCGCCACCCATTCGGGACTGTTGCGCCCCCAGATCACCACGCGATCGCCGTGACCGATGCCTCGCGTCTCGAGCTCGCGTGCGAATCGCCAGCACGCCTGCGCGAGTCTCGCGTAGCTCCATCGCACGGGCCGCAGTCCCGGCCAGTGAACGAAGGCGATCTCGTCTCCCCGCGCCGCGAAGTCGTCGACATAGCTCGCGAGGTTCGTTCGGGCCATTCGGACGGAGCATACCCACGCGCAGAGCATGAAGGCAAAGGCGCGATCGGAACGTATGGTCGCGTGCGCGCTTGTCATCCGTCGTCGCGGTGGGGAAGATAGCGGCCATGAGTTTCGCAGCGCTTCGCCGACTACGACGAAAATTCGGCGTGCCCAACTCGACGAAGGTCGTCGAGGCGAGGCGCTATCTCGAGGACGAGCTCGTCGATCGCGCCACGACGAGAGGCGGCGAGATCTCCGAGGATCGCGACCGCATTCCGTCGCTCATCCGCGCCGCCGGACTCGATTCGACATTCAGCCGCGAAGTGCTCTGGGCGAGCGCCCTCGGCGATCGTGCCAGGCTCAACAGTGAACCGTCGGACACAGAGATCGACCGGTACTTCGACGCGCTAGAACGACTGTACGGAGCGGAGCTCTCCGAGCCCGTGGAACCGCGCGATCTCATCGGCCGCATCGTGGGCGATCGCTATCGCATCGAGATGGTCGTCGGCGAAGGAGCCGCTGGCGTCGTCTACCGCGCCCGCCACATCGAGACCGACGCGCCAGTCGCAGTCAAGGTCCTGCATCCTTCGAAGGTGCTTCGCCGCGAGATCGTCGGCGAACTGGAGCATCCGCGGAAGTTCTGGGACGAGCTGGTCGCGCGGTTCCGTCGCGAGGCACGCGCTGCTGCGAACGTAAGTCATCCCGGAATCGTCTCTGTGTTCGACTTTGGGACCGAGGGCACCGGTTTCTATCAGGCCATGGAGTTCCTCGAGGGAGAGACGCTCAAGGACACGATCGTGCGCGAGGCGCCCATGCCGTACGGCCGCGCCGTGCGCATCGTACGCGAGACGTCGCTTGCGCTCGACGCGGCCCACGCGCGAGGCGTGATTCACCGGGATCTGAAGCCGGCGAACATCTTCCTGTGCAAGTTCGACTGGGGCGAGCAGATCAAGGTGCTCGATTTCGGCATCGCGAAGATGCTGCGTGAAGCCGAGGAAGAAGCCACCCGGCTGACCGAGACCGGCGTGTTCCTCGGGACCTACCGTTATGCCTCTCCCGAGCAATGTCTCGGCGACATCGTGGGTCCCGAATCGGACGTCTATGCACTCGGCGTTATCCTCTTTGAAATGCTCGCGGCGCGACCGCCGTTTGATGGACCGAGCTCCGTCCTCGCGATCAAGCACGCGACCGTGCGCGCGCCGCGGATCGACGAGTACCGCAACGATCTGCCCGACGAGCTCGTCGAGCTCATCGAATCAGCGCTTGCAAAGCAGCCGCACGAGCGTCCGGCCCGCGCGTCGGAATTCGCGTCGAGGCTCGCAGCCTTTGCCGAGGGCTCTCCGTCATCGGCGCCCGAGGTCCGGCGCAGCCCGCGGCGCGCGATATCGGCTGACGATTTTGCTCTTCCCGAATCGGTGGTGCCGCCAGGTCGTAGCCGGACGGCGGCTGCGGGAGCGCCGCCAGCGCTTGCGGCGCGCGGCGGGTCACGTGCCGCGCAGGACTTCGCCGCAATGCTCGTGCATGAGTTGCTCGACTTCTTCCCTGAGGCCGTGGCAAAGGGGCTCGCAACCAACGACATCTATCGCAGGCTCCACGACGAGATAGATGTACGCTGGTCGCTATATGCGCAGCGCTACGGGGATGAGCCGACGGATCACTTCTACGAGCTGCTCATTGCGGTGATCGCGCGCGGCGACGTCGCGAAGCTCGGTCCGGGCTTGCCGGATTCCACTACACAGCGACGGCGGCGGCGGAAGCGCTGATCGTCTTCCAGCCAATCCATACGGAGATCGAACCATAGTGACGGCGAACTACCTCAAGTCCCTGCGCGTTCCCGCGGGTGCGCGCGTGAAGCTGCTGGATCGCAATGCCAGCCAGACGTTCGGTCTGACGAAGGAAAGCGTGGCGGCCGCGCACGAAGGCCTCAGGCAGGAGCTCGCCTCTCTTCAGGAGCTTCTCTACGCGGCCGGGACTCACTCTGTCCTCGTGATCCTGCAAGGCATGGACACGAGCGGAAAGGACGGAACGATCCGGAACGTGATGGAGCCGGTGAATCCGATCGGCGTGACGGTGACGCCCTTCAAGGTTCCGACGAAGAAGGAGCTTTCGCACGACTTCCTGTGGCGCGTTCACTGCGAAACGCCGCCGCTTGGAATGCTGGGGATCTTCAACCGTTCGCATTACGAAGACGTTCTCGTGGTTCGCGTGCACAACATCGTCCCTCCGGCCGTGTGGCGGAAGCGGTATCGCCACATCGTGGAGTTCGAGCGCGTGCTCACGGATTCGAACACGATCGTGCTGAAGTTCTTTCTCCACATCAGCAAGGCGGAGCAACAGGAGCGACTTCTGGAGCGCGAGGCCGACGTCGAGAAGGCGTGGAAGCTCGCCGTCGGAGACTGGAAGGAGCGCGAGCACTGGCGCGACTACATTCGAGCGTATGAGGACGCACTGTCCGAGACGAGCACGGACTACGCGCCCTGGCACGTGATACCGGCGGATCGGAAGTGGCTTCGGGATCACGTCGTGTCGCGTACGATCGTCGAGACGCTGCGACCGTACCGGAAACAGTGGCTCGCGAAGCTCGAGAAGACGGGTGAGACGGCGAAGGCCGAGCTCGAGGCGTTCCGGGCGGCCAGGCCGACGACCTAGCTGCTTCGGGTGCGGATGGCCTCACCTCTTGCGCGAAGCGCCTTGGAGTGCGGCGAGAATCGCCGCTTTGGATCGATCCAAAGCGGCGATTCTCGCC
>CAZQBW010000322.1:0-5377 GCA_964591515.1 uncultured Clostridia bacterium | reverse complement strand
GGTGGGAGCGAACACGCTCGTGGCCATTGACGGCGAGCTGCGATCCGAGCCCGTGACGTTCACCTACGATCCGTAGACGGCTGATCCGCCGGATCCTGTATTGCCAGTCTTTCGCATCAGTAGCGTGCGCGGTGATGCGTGACGGGTGACAGTTCTCTGAGACCAGGCGACCTGCAATGAGACATTGACCAGGTGGGCAAGGTCAGAACCGGGAGCGTCAGCGACCGGGTCACCGTGAGATCGCAGGATCCGCGATCCCGGGAACGACCCGGTCGCCATCGCTCCCGGTTCCGAGCCTGCCGCGAGGAGGCCAACATGCCTGCAACTGCGGAAAGCGTTGCCTTTAAATGGCACCTGGTCTAGACTGCCGAGAAGGTTCCATCTTCAACTCAGAGCGGTCCGAACGTCGAATTCTGCAGGCGGCAGTCCGCTCGGCGCGGGGGTCCCGAATGGCGAACAAGATCCTGCTGGCCGATGACAGCATCACGATTCAGAAGGTCGTCAACCTGACGTTCACCGATGAAGGAATCAATGTCGTCACCGTCGGCAACGGTGAACTTGCCCTTCGGAAGTTGAGCGAGGACACCTTCGATCTCGTCCTCGCCGACATCTTCATGCCGGGCCGGAACGGCTACGAGGTCTGCGAGTTCGTCAAGACGACTCCTCAGCATGCCGACATCCCTGTGGTGCTGCTCGTTGGCGCTTTCGAGCCATTCGACAAGTCCGAGGCTGCTAGAGTTCGCGCCGACGGCCACCTGACCAAGCCATTCGAATCGCGCATCCTCGTCGAGACCGTGAAGCGGTTGCTCGCCGAGTCCGCTGTCCGAAAGGCTGCCGCGAGTCCTCCGCCGGCTCCCGAGTCGCAACCGGCCTACAAGGGACAGGTTGTCGGCTGGGACGTCCCGACGACTCCAATGGTGCGCCAGGATCTCGAAGAAGAGGAGCCTGGACCGCCGCCCTACGATCCGTACGTGTCGACGGCCAAGCTGCCGCCGCTTCCGCTTGCTGCGGCAGAGCCCGAGCCCGAGCCCGAACGTGCCCCTTCTTTTTCGGATCAGACGCTGGCAATCGGTTCGCCGATTCCGACCGGGGCACTTTTCTCGCCGCCTTCTTTCTCGGCCGACTCGCCGCTGCGCGATCGCTCTCAGCCTTTCGTTCTCAACGCACCCGAAGAGATGCCTGTCGAGTCTGCGACAGCGATCGAGGGGCCTCCCGACTCGTTGCCGGGGTTCTCGTTTGCGACCTCGAGCGGTCCGCTGCCGTCGTTCGAGGCGCCTGCGGATGAAGAAAACGCAGTAGTCAGCCGCAGGGACCTTCCACACACGGATTCGCCGCTCGACCTCGCCAACGAAGGCGTGATCGAACAGCACACTCACGAGCCCGCGGTCATCGAAGAGCGCCGCGATCCGTTGCTCGATACGTTCGCCGACGTCGCTGACGCGACCGCCGGCGTCGGGTCGACCGTGGACCCGGAGCTCGAGTTGAATGCCCAGCCAGCCGGGTCTCCGTCTCTGACGGTGCGTCCGTCGGAGGACCTCACGTCGGCCTGGGATCCGCAGGCGCAGCCGCCGAAGGCGTTCGAGCCCGAGGCAGAACCCGAACCGGAGCCCCAACCGGAGCCCCAACCGGAGCCCGAACCGGAGCCCGAGCCGACTCCGGCTGCTGGCGCGTGGGGAACGAGCTCCTACGAGGTTGGCGCAACACCTTTCGCTCTCGCGGACGAGCCGTCGCCATCGAGTGGCACGCCATTCGAAATGCCAACCGACATGGAGCCGCCGTTCAGCATGCCCGCCGGAATCTCGGAGGAGGCGGCGAAAGCGCCTCTGTCCGGTGAAACGCTCCGGGCTGGTGGCGCCACCAAGGCGTTCACGCCTGGCGTCAGTTCGGCGACGACGCGGTTCACTGCGGACGAGCTGGACCAGCTGTCCTCGGTCGATGAGACGCCGACGTTCGGTGACAGTGAAGAGATGCCGGCGCTCGAAGCGGCGCCCACTGACTGGACGCCCGAAATCGAGCCCCCGTCGGACCTCCACGAGGAGCCGGTCCTCGAGGCGGCGGACGTCGTCGAGGCCGAGGCCGAAGTGGCGGAGATGGCGGCTGCACCGGTCGATGAGATGACGCCGGTCGATCAGGCTGAGGGGTCCGGGACGACCGACAGCGAGGAAGCTGCCGTTGCGGTGGGCGCCGTCGAGGCCGTCCGCGCAAACGGCTCGGGAGCTGCCGAGGGGACGGTTCCGCAGTCGGTCATCGACGAGGTGGTCAGGCGGGCGATGGAGCGGATCGACGACGAACTGATACGCGAGATCGCGTGGGAAGTCGTCCCGGACCTGGCCGAGAAGATGATCCTGAAGAGACTCGGAGGAGAGTAGAAAGGATTTCACGGATTTCAGGATTGACCGGATTCTCTGGGCTCTTGCCTGGTAGATAGCGCAAGCCTTAGCGGCATCCGGCAAATCCTGATAATCCTGTAGTCCTGTCCACTCTCCCTCGAACTACTGACCGTCCCAGTTACCGACGACCGGCAGCTCACCGACTAATCCGAACGTGACGTCGAGTGACGTGGAATCCGCCTCGTTGTCGTCCGCAAGCGAGAAGCGCGTTTTCCGGCCGTCCGCCGGATCGACCGCGACGATACCGACCGTGTCGATCGTATCGGCATTCCAGTCGCCTGCGACCGGCGTGGCGTTGTTCGGTCCGAAGACGAACTGAAGGTCGGCGTTACCTCCGGCATTCAAGTTGATCAGGAAGAACTCGCGTGTCGCCGGCACATAGAAGCCGACCGTGTCGATGCCATCGCCATTCCAATCGCCGGCAATCGCGATCGCTCCCTGGCCACCGGCGCCGAACGTGAACTGGATGTCGGCGGCGCCGGCGTCGTTCGAGTTGCGAAGGAAATACGAGTTCGTCGCCGGATCGAACACGCCGATCGTGTCGTCGCCATCGCCGTCCCAGTCGCCCTCCAGCGGCTGCAGGTTCGGCGCGCCGAATACGAACGTGAGGTCGGCGGCTCCGGGCGTGTTGGTGTTCCGAAGCGAGAACCGGCCCTGCGATGGCGTGTAGACGCCAATAGTGTCGACGCCGTCTCCGTTCCAGTCGCCCGAGAGCGGACGGTCGCCGGTGACGCCGAACTGGACCGTCAGCTCCGGAGCGCCAGGCAGGTTGTTGTTGCGCGCAAGAAACGTACGCGAGGTCGGATTCCACACGCCGACCGTGTCGTCGTTGACGATGTCGAGCTTGAGCACGACCGTTTCGATGTCGCCCTTTCTCGTCGCCTGGAACGCGCCTGGCGTCACGGGAAACGCGCTGCTCACCGTTTGCCCTACGGCATATGCGTCGCCGTTGACGTCGACGGCAACGCTAATACCGTCTGCGTCGCCAATGCAGGTCGAGAAGACGAGTGAGCCGTCTTTCCCGTCGAATTTCGCGACGAAGAGTCCCTTTCGTATCACCTGGCCGTTGACCAGTGCCGGATCGAGCAGCGGGAATTCCTCACCGGCAATCCCGGTGACGATTACATCGCCATTGCGGTCGGAATCGATCCCGTGGCCCTCGTCCCTGGCCGTGCCGCCGAGAAAGGTCGAGTAGAGGATCGAGCGCCCATCCCCCGAGAGACGCGTCACGAAGGCGTCAATGCCGCCGCCTAGGGTATCCTGGAACGCGTTGGCGACCGGATAGTCCTCCGATTCCGTGAGGCCTGCGACGCTGGCCTCGGGATCGCCGTCGACTGATTCGTCGATGGCAATGCTGAAGCCGTCGTCGCTTGCCCGGCCACCAAGGTAGGTCGAGTAGAACACCGTCGTACCGTCGGCATTGAACTTCGTCACGAAGGCATCTGACTCGCCCGCGAACTCGGGCTGAAGGGCGTTGGTCACCGGAAAATCACCTGATAGCGTCACTCCAGTCACGTAAGCGCGCTCGAAGCTATCGACGCGCACGGATTCGACGGTGTCGCAGTCGGAGCCACCGAGCAGGGTCGAGTACACGAGCGACGTTTCGCCCTCCTCATCCGGATCGAACTTTGCAACGAAGCCGTCGGCCGGATTCAGTAACTCGCCGCCTCCGGGCTCGGACTGGAACGGTGGCAGTTCCGACGGACTCTTCACGGGAAAGCGCTCCGAGTTTGTCGATCCACAGACAAACGCGTTTCCGTGGATGTCGACCGCGACATCGAATCCGAAGTCGTCACGGAACCCGCCAAGCGCCGTCGAGTAGTAGAGCTCATTGCCCGCAGGGGTGAGCACCGTCAAGACGACCTCGAACGGAAAATTCGTGATCGGAGTCGGTATCTGATACGCGTTCTTCATTGGATAGAACTGCGAAGTGGACGAGCCGACGACAAAGACCCGGCCCGCAGGGTCAACGTCGACGCCCGCGCCACCGTCGGTCTGCGCACCTCCGATGAGGGTCGAGAAAACGAGTGCGGTGCCCGTCGGGTTGAACTTCGAGACGAAGACATCCGTAAGGAGGGCACTCTCTTCATAGGCGTTTCGCACGGGAAAGTCCCGCGAGTCCGTCGCGCCGGTCACGTAGACATTTCCTGCTGCATCGACTGCAACGTCCTTGACTATGTCGTCCTTCTTTCCACCGAGGTAGGTAGAGAACTTGAGCACCGGATCGATGACGAGTGTTCGCGTGCGGTCGAATGAACCAACTTCGAACCCGACACGTCCCCGTCTGAGCGCGAATGCTCCCGAGACCGGCTCGCGCCGCCCATCCGCTGCGAGCTGGTAAAGCACCGGACGGTTGTGTCGAATCTCGCCGGCTTTCGTCTGGATGACGAGGTCACCTGATACATCGACATGCATGGACGTCGCGCCTTCGAGGGTCACCGAGATCGACGACGGGTCCGCACCTGGCGCGACGACAAAGTCATACTCCGGCGCTTCGTTCGAGCCGTAGACGACGAGGTCGATACCGGGGTACAACGACTCGAGCATCACGCGCCCGAAGTTCGGAACGTCGGAGATCCACTTTGCCGGATCGTTGCCGAGAAAGTAGTTCGCACGGCCGGGCAGTTCGGACGATGCAACGAGGCGCCGCGCCGCCGGAAATCCCATCCTGACGACTGCGTCGCCCGCCACCGTCACCAGTTCACGATCGGTGACGAAGAGCGTAAAGCCGGCGCCGCGTGCGACGTAGCGGGCCTCGGGCCGCACCTGGCCGCGATTGAGCTCGAAGGCGAGCGGCAACGCGCCGAAGGCGTCGGTGACCGCTGCCGGATCGGGAGCGACCGGCTTCGTCTCGACATTGGGGGCCGGGTTCGAGTGAGGCGCGGCCATAGCCGGGTTGGTGCCCACGGAAGGCAATGAACCGACAACGAGGACGGCGCTGAGTGCGACACGGGAGAGCTGAGACTTCACGACGGGATCCTCCTGCT
>CAZQBW010000321.1:0-5397 GCA_964591515.1 uncultured Clostridia bacterium | reverse complement strand
ATCCGTCTCCGTTCCAATCTCCGAAGAGCGGCTTCCACCCGAGACCCGCCGGGCCGAATCCGTAAACGAGATCGGCGCCGCCCGCAGCGTGCGCGTTTCGCAGGAAGAAGTTCCCGTTCACCGGGTCGTACAGCCCGACGGTGTCCGAGGCGTTGCCGTCCCAGTCGCCCACGAGCGGAATCCACCCGAGCCCCGCCGGGCCGAATCCGTAGACCAGGTCCGCCGGTCCCGGCGCGTGCGCGTTTCGCAGGAAGAAGTTCCCGTTCACCGGATCGTAGATACCCACCGTATCCACACCGTCGCCGTTCCAGTCGCCGACGAGCGGCTTCCATCCGAGACCGGCCGGCCCGAAGCCGTACACGAGATCCGCTCCTCCGGCCGCATTCGTGTTCTTGAGGAAGAAGTTCCCGTTCACGGGGTCGTAGAGCCCCGCCGTGTCCGTCCCGTTTCCATCCCAGTCGCCCTTGAGCGGCAGCCAACCGCTTCCGGCAGGGCCGTAGCCGAAGACGCGGGACGCAAAGCCCTGCGAGTTGAAGTTGCGCAAGAACCACGACCCCGTTGACGGCAGGTAAACTCCCACCGTGTCGGACCCGAAAAGTGCTGCCGCTCCCGTGCGTATGTCGGCCTCGAAGGCTTGCCCACGCAATCGGCGCCAGGGTCCGTGGGTTGGACTGACAGGAGGGCTCGCGAAGACGGAGGGCGCAACGAGCGTACGCGCACGCCATCGGTAGAGCGTGGTTGGGGCGAGACCCGTGACGGTTTCCCTGAATAACCATCCGCCGGGTGCGTCAGTCCACGCTGCCGTTGTCACGCTGACATTATTCGGTCCGCCCCAGTTCTCGCCGACTGGAGTCGCCTGGATCTGCAGTTTGAGCCTGCCGCGACCGGACGAGAGTGTCGCGATCATCAGGACCTGGAACTCGGTGGGGTCCGTGCCCGAGCCCCAAGGCTCGACGTTTGTTGCGTCTATGGTGCCGCGCATTTGCGTCAAGAGGACCGGCCGACCAGTTCCGCCTCCGTTGCCGTGATACACAAACGCAGATCCTTCCCTAAAGATGCCGCCGTTGTAATCGCCAGCTCCGACGATGACGTCCGCATAACCGTCGCCATTCACATCACCGGCTGACGCGACGCTGGAGGCAAACCCCGCGCCACTGAGATTGGACAACAGCGTCGTGTTCGCGGTCGCGGGATTTCCATTCGCGATTCCAAGTGGACTGCCGTGAAAAACAAAAACCGCCCCACTGAATCCGTATTCCGTAGCTGAAACGATCACATCCGAGTAGCCGTCCCCGTTTACGTCGCCGGCCTGCGAGACGCGGTAACCGAAAAGCGCGCCTTCCTCATCGGACTGCAAGGTCGAGTTCGCCGACGCAGCTGTTCCACTCGAAATCCCGGATGGACTGCCGTGAAAAACAAATGCAGCGCCCTCGTTCAGCTGACCTAAGCCATATCTGTATGAACCGACAATGACATCCGCGTAGCCGTCGCCGTTGACGTCCCCAGCTCCGGTAGCACTGATGCCGAACGAGGCGTCTGCCTGGTCGGATTGCAGCGTCGAATTCGCTGACGAGGGAGTACCGTTCGCAATCCCGGCCGGACCGCCGTGAAATACAAATGCAGCACCTTTGGACTGCCCGAAGTCATAACTCGGTGATCCGACAATGACATCCGCGTATCCGTCTCCATTGACGTCTCCCGCCCCTGAACTGCTCCAGCCAAGCGTCGCATTGGCTTGATCCGACTGCAGCGTGGAATTCGCTGTCGTCGGGTTCCCGTTGGCAATCCCCAGAGGCCCCCCGTGGAATACGAATGCCGCGCCTTCGTCTGTCTGCCCTGCGTCGAAGTACAGGGCCCCAACGATCACATCCGAGTAACCGTCCCCATTCACGTCACCCAGTCCGGAAACGCGAATGCCAAAGCGTGACTGGACCTGATCGGATTGCAGCGTGGAGTTCGCGGTCGCAGGAGATCCGCTCGAGATTCCAGCGGGACCACCGTGAAATACGAATGCAGCACCCTCGGTTGACTGTCCGGCACTGTAGTCGTACGCGCCAACGATGATATCGCCATATCCATCACCGTTGACGTCGCCTGCCCCGGCAACGCTGTGGCCCAGTCTTGCCCCGGCTTGATCGGATTGTAGAGTCGCGTCAGCTGTTGAAGGCGTTCCATTCGGGATCCCCGATTGACTGCCGAGAAAGACGAAGGCCGCCCCTTCGTCGAACTGACCCGCGTCGTATCCGGGAGCCCCGACGATCACATCCGAAACACCGTCGCCATTGACGTCCCCGGCACCGGCGACGCTCGCTCCCAGTTCGGCATTCGTTTGATTCGATTGCAGTGTCGTCTGAGCAGTGAACGGAGTGCCACTGCGGACGCCCTCGGCTCCTCCGATGTAGACGAAGGCTGCCCCTTCGTCGGACTGACCCGCGTCGAAGAAATGCGCTCCAACGATCACATCGGCAAAGCCGTCCCCGTTTACGTCGCCGGCCCCGGCGACGCTGTGTCCCATCTCAGCTCCCGGCTGATTCGACTCCAGGACCGCGCTCGGTATCGTCGGGCCAAATGACTGAATCCCGAACGGTCCACCGTGGAACACGAAGGCCGCCCCTTCTTCCAGCTCGCCTGCGGTGTACTTGTCTGCGCCGACGACCACGTCCGCATAACCGTCACCGTTGGAGTCGCCTACGCCATCGACGCTGTAACCAAGACCCGCACCCATCTGGTCCGACTGAACGGTCGAGTCCGCATTCGAAGGGCTGCCGTTCCCGACGCCCATGAAACCGCCGTGAAACACGAAAACCGCTCCCTCGTCGGTCTCCCCGGAATCGTAGGCCTTTGCACCGGCAATCACGTCCGGGCGGCCGTCGCCGTTCACGTCTCCAACGCCCGCAACGCTCCACCCCAGATACGCGTCCGCCTGATTCGACTGAATCGTCGCATTCGCAGTCGCGGGACTGCCGTTCGGGATACCCGATGGACCGCCGTGAAACACGAATGCCGCCCCCTCGTCTGCTTCCCCGGCGTCATAGTTGAACGCTCCGACGATCACGTCCGCATACCCGTCGTCATCGACGTCACCTGCGCCATCCGTGCTGAAGCCAAACCATGAGAAGGACTGATTCGACTGCAGCGTCGTCGTTGCCGTCTCGGGGCCTCCGTTTCCGATACCGGCTGGCCCGCCGTGGTACACGAACGCCGCTCCTTCACTCGACTGCCCAGCCTCGAATGTCGGTGCCCCGATGATCACGTCCGCATATCCGTCGCGGTTGACGTCGCCGGCTCCTGCGACGCTCGAACCGAAGAATGCGGGCTGTCCGGTGGCATAGAGAGCCGTATTCGCCGACGTCGGACCACCGCCTGCAACACCGGACGGGCCCCCGTGAAACACAAAAGCCGCGCCTTCGGCGCCGTCGTGATGATGGGCACCTACGATGACGTCGTCGTAGCCGTCACCGTTGACGTCGCCAGCCCCCGCGACACTCGTACCGAGCAGTGCACCCGTCTGGTCGGAATCGATCGTCGCGTTGGCAGCGTCGACACTGCCGGACGCTATTCCCGACGGTCCGCCGTGAAACACGAACGCCGCACCTTCGTCGGCGTTGCCGCGGTCATAAAACGTCGCGCCGACGATCACGTCCCCGTACCCGTCGCCATTCACGTCGCCCGCCGACGCGACGCTGACGCCGAGTCGAGAGCCCGCCTGATCTGAATCCAGCGTTGCGTCCGCCGTCGATGTAAGCAGCGGGTCGACGATGATCGGATATATCGCGCCGTCGTCATCGAAGGTCAGCCGAACCGTTCGCGCATCCTCGGCTTCCATCCGAGCCGTCAACGTTCGTCCCGTCGCGTCCACCACTTCGAGCTTTCCGTATTCGAACCGCCGCCCGGTCTCGGTCTCCAACACCGCCCGATCGTTCACGACGGAGACTCTCGCGCCGTCGAACGCCACGTCGATTCGCAACGCACCATCGCCGGATGGTCGCTGCTCCAGGACGTAACCGTGTTCGAGCCCAGCTTCAGCATTCAGGTACCACTCGACCACTCCGCTGTCGCGCCGGTTTTCGACGCGCGCGCCGACCGTCCGAATTTCACCGACTTCAAGAGTGCAAGACTGACCTTCGCGTCCGAGGCCAACAGTCCTGAGACGGAGCAGCTCGGGACTGCCGACTGCTGTTCGGTCTTCTATACGCGCGCCCCACGGCTCGAAGTACGTCCTCATGTTGTGCGCTCGGTTCGGAGCCTGCAGGCCCCGGTCGTTTCGAGTCGCCTGGTACTCCTGCCGTGCTATCGATTCTTGCGCCTGCTCCGTCAGCGGCGTCTGCACTCCCCGCTTGCCAACACGCGGCTCAGGATCGGTGATCGGCGCCTCGGCACCCGCTGTCTCCGATGGGTGAAACGGGCGCGTCGACTCGAATCCGAACATCGAGGCGATCACCAAAGTGAGGCCCGCAAGACCAGCGAACGCACGTGTGCGCAAGTCAAGGAAACAGGGGCGCTGACTCAATGTTCTATCCTCCGAGCGGCAGTTCCGCAGGGGTGCGCAGTCGGATTGATGGCAACTGGCCAGTCGGCCCTTAGAGTGGGAGAAACCCTAACACATCATCGCGTGAGGTGCTCTTCCGAACGGATAAAGAGGCAACGCGGATTTGGCGGATGAAGCGGATCGAAGCGGATCTGAGTCTTGGTTCAGATCCGCGTCGATCCGCAACATCCGCCTAGTCCGCGTTGCCTCTTTGGTTCGGCCCTACAACCCGTTCCAGTCCCCGAGTATCGGCGTGGCGTTCGGCGGCCCGTACCCGAAGACGAGGTCCGCCGGCCCCGGTGCGTGCGAGTTCCTCAGGAAGAAGTTCCCGTTCGCCGGATCGTAGAGACCGATCGTGTCCGATCCGTCTCCGTTCCAATCTCCGAAGAGCGGCTTCCACCCGAGACCCGCCGGGCCGAATCCGTAAACGAGATCGGCGCCGCCCGCAGCGTGCGCGTTTCGCAGGAAGAAGTTCCCGTTCACCGGGTCGTACAGCCCGACGGTGTCCGAGGCGTTGCCGTCCCAGTCGCCCACGAGCGGAATCCACCCGAGCCCCGCCGGGCCGAATCCGTAGACCAGGTCCGCCGGTCCCGGCGCGTGCGCGTTTCGCAGGAAGAAGTTCCCGTTCACCGGATCGTAGAGACCCACCGTGTCCACACCGTCGCCGTTCCAGTCTCCAACGAGCGGCTTCCATCCGAGTCCGGCCGGCCCGAAGCCGTAGACGAGATCAGCTCCTCCGGCCGCATTCGTGTTCTTGAGGAAGAAGTTCCCGTTCACGGGGTCATAGAGCCCAGGCGTGTCCGTCCCGTTGCCGTCCCAGTCGCCCTCGAGCGGCAGCCAGTTGAAGGCGGGCGGACCGTAACCGAACA
>CAZQBW010000320.1:0-5466 GCA_964591515.1 uncultured Clostridia bacterium | reverse complement strand
CGCGCCTGGCAGGACTCGAACCTGCGACCACCGGCTTAGAAGGCCGATGCTCTATCCAACTGAGCTACAGGCGCTTCGGACGGACGCGAGTGTAGCCGGAGCGCGATCCCGTCGCCAAGTGTGACGCTTACAGCTGCAGGAAGACGTTGTCGTCGACCGCAACGCCGTACGTCGCCGAGTTCAGGTCGATCGTCTGCACGAGCACGTCGTTCTGCCGCAGCTTGCGACGTCCCGGGACGAGCACCTCCTGCAACACCTTCCACTCCGAGTAGCTCTCGCGGAACAGCACCGGCGCCTGTCCCTCGCCAAGCGTCACCTCGTACTCCACATGCAGGATCTTGTACGACTTCGGACTGATGAAGAAACGCATCGTCCCGATCTCGGGCCGCGTCAGCTCGAGCACCTCGTGATCGATTCCCTGCAGACGCTTCACCCCGAGCCGCTTGAGCGTCCCACCCTCATCCTGATACCGGAACAGCGCCGTGTAGTCGTTGAGCACTGACGCCTTGAAGGCCAGGCCGGCAGCCGGGTCCGGCGTCGTGTACCGCTGATCCTGGGCCGCCCACACCGACGCTCCGTTGTAGGTCAGCGTGTAGCGGAGCTGGTCCTCGGGCTTCGGCGTCGTCTCGAAGATGATGTCGAGGCGTACGCGGTCCTGGATCATCTTCGGCCCGGTCACGTGGCGGCGCGTGTAATCGCCGCCGAGCTCGCCAGTCGTCGTGACGATCGTGATCCGGCCTTCTTCCTTGCCGGTGTTGTAGACCTTCTTGAGCTGAACGAAATTGAAGCCGCGATAGGCAATCGCCACACGCTCGGCCAGCGTTTCCGCCGACCACTCCGAAGGAGGCTTCGCCGAGATCTGCTTGAGGCGCTCGTTGAGCGCGGCGTCCCGTTCGGCCTGCGTCCCTTCGGCCGGCGCTGTCTGGGCCGGCGTCTGGGACTTCGCATCGGCCGCCGGTGCTGGCTTCGGTGCCGGTTCCTGGGCAATTGCAGAGGTCTGGGTCAGGAGCGCCAGAACCATCGCCGTCGCGAACGCAATGGGAGCGTACCGTTTCACGGGACTAAGACCTCCGGACTGGCGTGAGCACTGAACTGTCGAATCATAGCATCCGACGGATGGGACACCTTCGAGCGAGACGTGCTCGCTCGAAGGTGATGCCCGAGTCCATTGATGCGTTGGCCGCGCCGCGGTTAGCCGCGGTCGCCGCCACCACCACCGGGCCGGCGACGACGACGACGACGCTTGCGGTCATCATCGCTGCCGCCCTCTCCGCCTTCGCCACGGCCGCCGCCGCCATCGGCAGCAGCTGCCTCGGCGCGCTCAGGACGGGGCTCGCGCGGCTCGCCGCCGCCTTCACCGCCGCCACCCTCGTTGCCCTCGAGCAGGAGCGCCTTTCGCGACAGGCGAATGCGGCCCGTCCCGTCGACGTTGATGCACTTCACGAGGAGCTGCTGGCCTTCCTTCAGCTCGTCGTGCACGTCCTTGACGTGGTAATCGGCGATCTCCGAGATGTGGAGCAGTCCGTCCTGATTCGGGAGAATCTCGACGAACGCGCCAAAGTCGGTGAGCCGCTGGACCGTGCCCAGGTAGGTCTTGCCGATGACCGCCGTGGCCGTCAGACCCTCGATGATCGACTTGGCCATGTCGCCGGCCTCGCCGTCCGTCGAAGCGATGTTCACCGTGCCGTCGTCGCTCACGTCGATCTTGCAACCGGTGCGCTCGACGATCGACCGGATCATCTTGCCTCCCGGTCCGATGACTTCGCGGATCTTGTCGACCGGAATCTTGATCGTGACGATCCTTGGCGCGTACTTGCTCAGGTTCGTCCGCGGTTCCGGAAGCGTCGTGGCCATGTGCTCCAGGATGTGGAGCCGGGCCTTGCGCGCCTGCTCGAGGGCTTCCTTGAGCACGACCGCATTGACGCCCGCGACCTTGATGTCCATCTGCAGGGCCGTGATGCCCTCTCCGGTTCCACAGACCTTGAAGTCCATGTCGCCGTAGTGGTCCTCGGCTCCCGCGATGTCAGTGAGGATCGCGTACTTGTTGCCCTCCATCACGAGGCCCATCGCGATGCCCGCGACCGGCGCCTTGATCGGCACGCCCGCGTCCATCAGCGACAGGATGCCACCGCAGACCGTCGCCATCGACGACGAGCCATTCGACTCGGTGATGTCAGACACGAGGCGAATCGTGTAAGGCCAGACGTCGTCGGCCGGCAACACCGCCTCGATCGCACGACGCGCGAGCGCGCCGTGGCCGATCTCGCGACGTCCCGGGCTGCCAACGCGGCCCGTTTCGCCGACCGAGTACGGCGGGAAGTTGTAGTTGAGCATGAACTTGCGCGTCAGCTCGCCCTTCTCGAGGTCATCCATGAACTGGGCTTCGCGCGAGGTGCCGAGCGTGACGGCGACGATCGCCTGCGTCTCGCCGCGCGTGAAGAGCGACGAACCGTGGACCCGCGGCAGCCAGCCGACTTCCGACGCGAGATCGCGAATCTCCGAGAACCGTCGGCCATCAGGACGGCGGCGATTCGAGAGGATGTCGTCGCGGAAGATCTTCTCCTTGAGAGCGTTGAAGCGCTTCTTGACGAGCGCCTTCCGTTCGGCGTCGTCGTCCGGGTAGCCGGCGACGGCTTCGTCCTTGAGCGCATCCATCAGCGCGTAGGACTCGAGCTTTCCGTACTTCTCGGTGTTGAGCGCGTCGCGCAGGCGGTCCGTGAACTTCTCGGCGAGGTTCGCGTCAATCGATTCATCGGACGGCGGCGGAACGACGGAGCGCTTCACGATGCCGAGCTTGCCGTAGGCGTCCTTGAGCCAGCGACAGATGCGCTGGATCTCGCGGTGACCCGTGAGCAGCGCCTCGACCATCAGCTCTTCCGAGACTTCCTTCGCGCCGGCCTCGACCATCACGATCGCTTCTTCGGTACCGGCGACGATCAGGTTGAGCGCGGACTCGCGCACCTGCTCGTACGTGGGGTTGATGACGAACTTGCCATCGACGTGTCCCACGCGAACGCCGGCGATCGGCGTCTCGAACGGGATGTTCGAGAGGTAGAGCGCCGCCGAGGCGCCCGTGATCGACAGGACGTCCGGATCGTTCTCGTTGTCGGCGGACAGCACCGTGCTGATGACCTGCGTGTCACCGCGGTAGCCGGGGGTGAAAAGCGGACGGATCGGGCGATCCGTGCAGCGGCACGTCAGCGTTTCCTTCTCGCTCGGACGGCCTTCGCGACGGAAGTAATTGCCGGGAATGCGCCCGGCCGCGTAGAAGTTCTCACGGTACTCGACCGTGAGCGGGAAAAAGTCGATACCCTCACGCGGCTTCACCGTTCCGACAGCGGTCGTGAGTACGATTGTGTCCCCGTAGGTGAGAATGACGGCTCCGTCGGCCTGCTTCGCGATCTTGCCGGTCTCGAGCGTCAGCTCTTTCCCACCGACCTGGATGGACTGCTTCAAATACATATTCGCGTCTCCTTCGCTTCCTTACCGCAAAACCGCACGCACCGTGGCGCCGGAAGCGGCGCCGCACGTACCGCGCGCGGGCTCAACGAACAGAAGCCGCGACGGCTGGCAGGTGGCGCCAATCGATCGCGGCTTCGGTTCGGAAAAGATGATGTGACCAGATTCGTGACGGGTGGCGGGACTCGACGTGCCGGCCGGTTGACCGGGGGGCGAGACACGCATGCACGAAACGTCCCGAAGCAGGCCCTGAAGCGAGCATCGAGGCGTTCGGGCAAAGCCCGATTCGGTTCCAGCGTTACTTGCGGAGACCGAGTCTGGAAATGACGGCATGGTACCGCTCGGCGTCCTTGCGCTTCAGATAGTCCAGAAGGCGGCGGCGCTGGCTCACCAGCTTCAGCAGACCGCGACGCGAGTGGTTGTCCTTCTTGTGCGTCTTGAAGTGCTCCGTCAGATCCTGAATGCGGCGCGTCAGGATCGCGACCTGAACTTCAGGCGACCCCGTATCCGACTCGTGGACTTTGTATCCCGAGATGATGTCCGATTTGATTTCCTTCGCCAGTGGCACTGCGTTGCTCTCCTCTACGACTCAGTTGAAAATCTTGTTGTCTGTCTCAAATTGGCGACGCTAACACAGGCGACACTGGGGCCGCAACAGCATGGGGCTTGTTCCAGGGGATCGGGGAAGCCTCGCGGATCAGGCGGATGCAGCGGATCAGACGGATCAGAAGCTAATCTGATCCGCGTAATCTGTCAGTTCCGCCAAATCCGCGTTGCCTCTCCTTCTCCGCCACTCAGCGCATACTCCTATCCGGTATCATCTGCCCGTGCCCTACATTGTGGATGGAAACAACGTCATCGGACACGCCTCGGGGTGGGAGATCGGTTCGTCGTCGAGCCGGCTCAGGCTCCTCGATGAGGTGGCCGCGTTCGTCGCTGCAACCGGCGAGAAAGTGACGATTGTGTTTGATGGCGCTCCGGAAGACCGGATCCCGGACGGCACCCATCATCGGGGCATCCTCGTGCGCTACTCCAGGCGCGGCTCGAATGCGGACCGCGTGGTTTCCGGACTGGTGGCCGAGTCGACGGACCGGCGACGACTGACGGTCGTGACCTCTGATCGACAGCTTGCAGCCGAATGCCGGTCCAAGGGAGCGAAGACCATTGGATCCCAGGAGTTCCGGCGGTTTGTCGCGAGCGGGAAGGGGCGTGGGCGGCGTACCGCCGATCCGGGAGCTGCCCCGCGCCCGGCCGACGTTCCCGTGGATGAGTGGTTCCGGTACTTCGGGCTCGAGCCGGAGGTCGAGCCTGTGCCCGGTCGCAAGCCGGCGCCGCGGCGGCGGCGCAGGTGAGCTCGGTGTCTCCGTGCCTCCGTGTCTCAGTGTGCGAAGCTCTGAAGAAGGCTTCGCATACAGAGCGCACAGAGAAACGGAGGTCCACAGAGGAACTGACTGATGAATGACCTCGTCGGTCTGAACATCGACGGGCGGTCATCAGACGAGCCGACGGATGCCGACGTCGCGCTCGCTGCGGGCCTCCTTGCTGCCGTTACCTCGCTCGTTGCCGGCTGGCTGTTGTGGTGGCTCACAGGCACGCCGCTCATTCCTCTCCGAGTCGTCGACGCGATCTTTGCGGTCACGCCCGCCGAAATTGTGCAGGTCGCAGTTGCCTTTCTCGGACCGTGGGCGAAGCGACTCGCGTTCGCTGCGAGCGTAGGCGGGTATCTGCTCATCCTTGCGTTCGCCGGACGAGTCTTCGAGAGTCGAGTGAGGGAGCGAGGCATCCTCTCTTCGCTGTCCTTCGGCATCGGCATCTGGTTGCTGAGCTCCCTGACGGTGTTCCCGCTCGCGGGCGGCGGACTGTTCGGAGTGGCCTGGCGACCGAACCCTTGGGCGTCAGTGGCTTCGCTGTTCGCCGTCGGCGTCGCCTACGGCGTAACGCTCGATTTCTTCCGGGCAACGCTTCACAGGGATCGCCGTCTCGCCGTTCGCGCCTCGCGAATCGCGA
>CAZQBW010000319.1:0-5496 GCA_964591515.1 uncultured Clostridia bacterium | reverse complement strand
CTCCCTGAAAACACTGGCCGTGCAAGCATCCAAAGCGGCGCTGCGCGCCGCACTCCAAGGCGCTTCGCGCAAGAGTCAATTGCTCCCTGCGAAGATTGCCTGGCCGAGCGCGATGCCGCCGTCGTTCGGCGGCACTCGCTGATGCCGGATGACGGTGAATCCTGCGGACTCTAGGCCCGCCACGACGTTTGCAGTGAGCACGGCATTCTGGAAGCAGCCTCCGCTGAGCGCGACCCGATCGATTCCTGCCCTTCGCGCCACCGCAACTGCAGCGCCGGCGAGCGCATTGTGAAACGACGCGGCGATGCGGGCAACATCGACGCCGGCTCGCCGGTCTTCGAGAATTGCCCGCAACATCGGGGCCCAGTCCAGAACCGAGCCGTCGAGCGAAACAGGATAGGCCGAGTCTGAATCGACGGTCTCAGCAGCGAACTCCAGCTCCATAGCCGCCTGTCCCTCGAACTGCGCCTTCTCGCGAAATCCGCAGATCGCCGCAACAGCATCGAAGAGCCGTCCCGCGCTCGACGTGAGCGGAGCGTTCACGCCCGCGCGCAAGGCGGCGAGTAGCGTCCGCAGGTCGCCGTCGCTGAACATTCCAGCGACCTCGGACGGAGGTTCGTCACCGTAGACCTCGAACGCCAGGCCGAGCGCCGAACGGCGCGGCTCGCGCGCCGCACGCTCGCCGCCCGGCAGGTGAAACTGCCGGAACGACGCGATCCGCTCCCAGTCTCGGGCACCGCGCACGTGAAGGAACTCGCCGCCCCAGATCGTTCCGTCAGCTCCGAGGCCTGCGCCATCCCACGCGATGCCGAGCACCGGCGGCGCCTCGTCGTTCTCCGCCAGACATGAGAGCACGTGCGCGACGTGGTGCTGCACCGTCACGACCGGAAGTCCGGACTCTCGCGCCCAGAGGGTCGATGCGTAGTCCGGATGCGCGTCGCAGCCCACGGCCTCGGGCACCACGTCGTACAGGAGCCGAAGATCGCGCGCGGCACGATCGAGCGCCGATCGGGAAGCCGCTGTCGAAAGGTCGCCGAGGTGCGGTCCCAGCACGACGCCGCCGGCCGTCACGATCGCGGTGGTGTTCTTCTGGTGCGCTCCGGCTGCGAGCACGGGCCTCAACGTGCCGGCGGCTGCAACCGGCATCGGCGCGTAGCCGCGCGAGCGTCTGAGCAATGTGACGCGGCCCGCAATCACGCGCGCTACGGAATCCTCGACCGGCCGCGCTATCGGCCGATCGTGCATGAGAAACGCGTCGGCGATGCCCGAGAGCCGTTCGACGGCCTCGTCGTTCCCGTAGCAGACCGGTTCATCGGACAGGTTTCCGCTCGTCGCGATGACGGGGAAACCGAGGTCGCGAAGAAGCAGGTGGTGGAGCGGCGTGTAGGGAAGCATCAGTCCGAGCAGCGGATTGCGTGGCGCGACTGCGTCGCAGACGCCGCCGGGGCGTGATCGCGCGAGCACGATCGGAGCCTCCGGTGAGCCGAGCAGGGTCTCTTCGAGCGCCGTCAAAGCGCAGAGCTCGCGGGCAACCTCGATATACGGCGCCATCACGGCGAAGGGCTTGGCCTCGCGATGCTTGCGCTCGCGGAGCCGGCTCACGGCCTCGTCGCTGCGCGCGTCGCAGACCAGGTGGAAACCGCCGAGCCCCTTGAGAGCGACGATCCGTCCCTCGCGAACGAGCTCGCAGGTCCGGTCGAGCGCCGCGGTGCACGTCTCCAACGATGTGCCGATACCATCGAGCAGCTCGAGCTGCGGCCCGCACACCGGGCACGCGACTGGCTGCGCGTGGAACCGGCGATCCCGCGGATCGTGGTACTCGCGGCCACAGTCATCGCAGAGAGGGAATGCCCGCATCGTCGTTCCCGGACGGTCCCAGGGCAGCGACAGCACGATGGAGAACCGCGGCCCGCAGTTCGTGCAGTTCGTGAACGGATAGCGGAAGCGCCGATCGGACGGATCGAGGACCTCGCGCAGGCAATCAGCGCACGTCGCGATGTCGGGAAGCACGACCGCCGCAGGAGCGGCGCCGCGGTCGCTCTCGAGGATGTCGAACGTCGCGTAGCCGGCGGGCGCGAGCACGGCGTGCTCGAGACCGTGGTACGCCGCGAGCACGGGTTTCTCGGTCCTGAGCCTGACGAGGAACTCGTCGAGAGCCGGCGGATCTCCCTCCACCTCGAGATCCGCGCCGGCCGGCGTGTTGCGCACCCAGCCGCGCAGGCCGAGGTCGGTAGCGATCCGGTAGACGAACGGCCGGAAGCCGACACCCTGGACCGCGCCGCGGGCCTCGACTCGCAGGCGCTTCGGTCCGTCGTTCACGTCTCGAGATCGACGTCGACGAGCATGACGCCGAATGGCTCCGGCGAAAGCTCGACCGCGACTTCGACATCGGCCAGCGCGGTTCCGCGTGCTGCCTCGTCCCAGTGCTCGCGAAAGTGGGCCTCGTCCATGTGCGACGTGGCGCCGAGTCGAACGCGTATGCCCGTGACGGTGGCCGCTTCGTGCGCGCCGGCGATCGCCGCAATCTTGTTGAGCAGCGAATTCATTATCGAGCTGTCATGCACCGGGAATCTCCTCCGCGATCCTCGTGGCCGCTTCGTCGACGGCAGCGGCGACCGCGTCGCTCATGCCCTCTCCCGCCGAGAAGTCCTCGCCCTCGATACCGTACACGATCAGTTTCGACGGAAGCCTGCCGAGTGCACGCGCCAACTCGATGGCGTCCGCGACGCCGAGTGCGTGTGTCGATCCGTGCCCGAAGGCAGCGGGCAACGCATCCGACGTAGCGTCGAAGCGGTGCACGGAACCCGGGGCCGCGCCCGATCGCGCGGCATCGACGACCACCACGCGGTCGGCTGCGTCCCAGAGATCGGCGAGGCTGGTCATGTCGCCGCGCGCCTCGCGAACCTCGACGCCGGAGAGACCGGAAAGTCGGCGCGCGGTCTCGAGGCCCGCCGCGTCGTCGCGCCTGAGCTCGTTGCCGGCTCCGATGACGAGCAGCTTCGCTCCGCTCACTGCCGGTCGACCGTCAGCTTGAGGAAGTGAGTCGCACACGAGATGCACGGGTCGTAGTTCCGGATCGCCTGTTCGCACTTCCACTGCAGGTCCGAGTCGTTGAGGTGGAGCGACATCTGCGCGAAGTCGCGAAGGTCCTCCTCGATGCTCTTCTGGTTCTGCGACGTCGGAGGAATGATCACCGCGTTCTCGATGCGCCCTTCCGCGTCGATCGCATACCGGTGGTAGAGCAGTCCTCGCGGGGCTTCTGTCGCGGCGCAGCCGACTCCGGCGCGAGGCTCGCACGCCACGGCGGCCGGCTCCGGCGGCTCGTAGCTTTCGGCAATCCGGATGGCCTCGTCGCAGGCGAAGACCGTCTCGACCGCGCGCACGATGATGCTCTGGAACGGGTTCCGGCAGACCGGCCCGAGCCCGGCCGCGGTGGCCGCGTCGCGCGCGACGTCGGGCAGCCGGTCGTAGTTGAGGCTGTAGCGCGCCTGAGGGCCGACGAAGTAAGCGCCCCGTCCCTTGATGATCGAATGGAGCGCGTTCGAGTGACGGACGTGCTCCTCCGCGAACGTGTCGCGGTACTCGTCGACGTGGATGTCCATTCCCTTCGAAGAGACGATCCGCCCTTCGCAGAGCGGGTACTCCGACTCGTGCCGCAGGGACACGAACTCGCAGTCCCTTTCGAAGTCAGGAAACTCGAACGTCGAGACCCACGCGACCGTCTCTAGCGCCCAGTCCCGCGCGCGCTTGAGCTTCTCGCCGAGCTCGCGGATCCGGTGCCGATCGGGCGCCTTGTAGAAGCCGCCGACGCGGACGTTGATCGGGTGGATCTCGCGGCCGCCGACGACCGAGACGATCTCGTTGCCGAGCTTCTTGAGCGCGAGGCCGCGACCGACTATTTCGGGCGCGTCCTTCGCGAGCGCGATCGCGTCCTCGTATCCGAGGAAATCCGGTGCGTGAAGCATGTAGACGTGCAGCACGTGGCTCTCGATCCACTCGCCGCAGTAGAGCAGTCGTCGCAACGCACGCAGTTGGCCGTCGACCGTCACGCCGATTGCACGTTCGATCGCATGCGCCGCGCTCATCTGGTAGGCCACCGGACAGATCCCGCAGATGCGCGCCGTGATGTCGGGCGGCTCGAGGTAGTCGCGTCCCTGCAGGAACGCCTCGAAAAACCGGGGCGGCTCGTAGATCTCGAGCCGGACGTTCGTGACCTGCCCGGCGCGGACGTCGACGTGCATCGCGCCCTCGCCCTCGACGCGCGCGAGCGCTTCGACGCGGATCTTCCGTGTCTTCTTAATCGCCATGGGCTTCGCTTTCCTTTCGGAACGCCTCGGCTCCCGCGTTGTAGGTCCGGAACGCCCGCGTGATCGTGACCGGCGCCTGGCCGAGCGCCGTCCACGTTGCCGCCATCGAAGCGGTGTTCGGCGACTCCTTCGGTCCGAAGCAGCCGAAGCAGCCGCGGTCGAAGGACGGACACAGCGCGACGCAGCCGTCGTGCGTGACCGGTCCGAGGCAGGGCGTGCCGTGGGCGACCATGACGCAGACATTCCCCTGGCGCTTGCACTCGAGGCAGACGCTGTGCGGACGGATGTTCGGACGCCGTCCCTGGAGGAGCGAAGCGAGCAGCTCGAGCAGCTGCGCCTTGCTCACGGGGCAGCCGCGCAGTTCGTAATCGACTTTCACGTGTGCGGCGATCGGCGTCGAGGTTTCCAGAGTCGAGATGTAGTCGGAGCGCGCGTAGACGACTCGGGTGAACTCCCGGACGTCCTTGAAGTTGCGCAGCGCCTGGATTCCGCCGGACGTGGCACAGGCCCCGATCGTCACGAGGAATTTCGTCTGGGCGCGGACCTCCTGAATGCGCTCGGCGTCGTGCTCGGTCGTGATCGAGCCCTCGACGAGCGTGACGTCGTACGGCCCGCGAACGACCGCGCGCGACGCCTCGAGGAAGTTCGCGATGTCGACGGCGCCGGCGACCGCAAGCAGTTCGTCCTCGCAGTCGAGCAGGCTGAGCTGACAGCCATCGCACGACGCGAATTTGAACACCGCCAGGCGCGGTTTGCGTGGACTTGTGTCTCTCTTCTTCATACTTCACGAATCCTGAACAGGCGCTCGATCTTGTCGAAAGCGAAGACCGGCCCGTCCTTGCACACGAAGTCGGGTCCGTACTGGCAGTGCCCGCAGAGCCCGATCGCGCACTTCATGTTGCGCTCCATCGACACGAACGTCCGCTCGGGCGCGATGCCGGCCTTGGTGAGCTCGATCGTCGCGTAGCGGAACATCACCTCGGGTCCGCAGACGAAAGCGGTCGTCACGGCCGGGTCGAAGCTGGCCCGACGGACGAGTGACGTCACGACGCCGACGTTGCCGCGCCAGGCCTGGTTCGAGGTGTCGACGGTGACCTCGACCTGCACGTCGAAACGGCTGCGCCACTGTCGCACTTCTGCCGGGTAGAGAAGGGATTCGGGCGAACGTCCACCGATCAGGATGGCAACC
>CAZQBW010000318.1:0-5558 GCA_964591515.1 uncultured Clostridia bacterium | reverse complement strand
TCGATCATTGAGGTGGCGTCATCGTGATCACCGCAGACTCGAGCCGCTGACACGGCGACAACGTGACGCGGATTCCAAGTCTCTCGGCTGCGGCGCGCAGAGCCGCGCGCTCCTTTGGATCCCACGCCGCCGGAAAAATCTCGAGGTCGGGACGATCGTCCCCAGGAAACGTTCGCGTCGCGACGAAGTACTCGCCCGGCGCGACGTTTCGAACGTCGAAGGTGCCGTCCCGTTCCACTAACACTTCGTAGTAGTGGATCACGTCGTCCTTCTGCTTCGCATCCGCGGGCACGAGGCACACCCTCGCCCGCGCCGGCAACGGATCTCCCTCCTTGGCAGGCACGATGCGACCTCGCACGCGTGCCGCACCGCGGGCAACAACAAAACGGACTCCACTGACGGACTGGCCGCGTGTCACACTCAATCCGTCGCGGGCAAGCAGCGACGGGCCTTCATTCTTGGAGGCCGCATGCGCCGACGCCACTCCCTTGGCCGGCGTGGCCGGCGGTGCTGCCGGCCGGTCGAGTCTTTCGATGAAAGCATCGTCATCACCGAGATCGAGGGCGAATCGATACACGCTTCCGCCCAATCCCTTCACGGTGAACTCGCCGTCCGACTTCGGACGCACCGTCCAAGCTCGATAGAACTTCGCGTCGACACGTCGAGCACGTACCGCCATCTCGCCTAGCCGAAGCGGAGGCGGAGCCTTTCCGTCGGCCGCTGCCTGGCACGCCTCGTCAGGTTTCGGCGCCCGCGCCTCAATACGCCCCGTCAACGTGGACGTCGGTTGAAGTTCGAGCCGAACACCTGTCACATCCGCGCCGCGTACGCGGACCGTAACGCGTTCGGACGTGTCCTGGTCGTCGCGATCCCACGACGTGGCCACGAGTTGATATTCGCCATCCTCGAGCGCCTCGAATCGAAACGTCGATGCGTCTCCCTTGAACTGCATTGTGGCGCTTCGATCCGGAGACGACATTCCGGCCTGATACAGCTCGACGCGTGTCCACGGCGAAAGCTTGCGACCCGGGACGCCGATCACCGCGCCTGATATCCGAAATCCGGCCTCGCCTCGAAACGCGATGTCCGCGTTTGCGATGTCGTCCCCTGCACGCACCGTGACCTCGGTCGCCCCAGCCCGATTTGAGCTCGGGTAGAACGTTCGCACACGGTCTGACAGAAACCTGGGCTCGTTGGCGTACTTTTCCGTGTGCCCGACGGCCAGCAGGTACGTTCCGGACTCCAGACCCCACAGTCGATACTCGCCCCGGTCGTCGGTCACACCACCTCGGAATTCAGTAGATTCGTCGTCGAGGCGATGCCCCTCGTCATCGCGAACTCGTATTGGCTCGACGTGCAGTCCCGTCAGAGGCTGTCCGTCCTTGTCGACTACCTTGCCGGAAATCGCTGCTCCACGAGCCATCCGGATCGTCAGCGACTGGCCTGGACTCGCGCCGCGGTCGGGAATGCCCTCCACGACGACGAACGGGGGAGACTGTACCCAGAGCGAATAAAGGCCGGGATCCAGGTCCGGTATCGTGAATTCGCCTTCCCGGTTCGATGTGCCGGAAGCAGTTCCCGCAAAGTTCCCGGACGCTCCGTAAAGCATCGCCGAGACCAAGGCCCCGTCCACGGGACGCCCGTTTTCGTCGACCACGCGACCGCGAATCGGCTTACGTTCCACCGTGGTCGCGGGCGCGGGCGCGCCATCCTGCGCCAGGACGTTCGTCGCCGCTATCGCCGCCAGGACCGAAGCCACGACGAAAGCCACTATCCAACGCCGGCTGACCAACTGACCGGCCTTCACTGGTCACCCCCTGACTCCGGCGGCTTCGGACCGAGGTCAAGCTCAATCTTCACCTCGACGGTCCCCTCGCGACCGATAGTCACGCTGACAGGCTTCGATTCGACGATGGTCTCGCCACCAGTGCGTGCAAAGGCAATCGCCTGGTACTCCCCTGGCGGCGCCGACTCCATTAGAAAGGCGCCTGTAGCATCAACCCGCATATAGGCGACCGGCGCGGCCGCATCAGGCGTGCGAAGCTGGACGCCGATTCGGTCGAACGGCATGGCGCCGTTGCGCAGGACGACTCTCCCGCGAAACACCGATGTCGTGCGGCCGACCACGATCGTCACGTTGGCAAGCTGTTTCAGCTCCGAAATCCTGATCGGTCCGTTGAGCGGACTCCCTTCCACTTCGACCCTCGCGACATAAAACCCCTTCACTGGCGAATACTGGCTGAAAAGGGCTCGATAGGCCCCTAGGCGCAATCCGGACGACGTAAACGTCAGATCGGCTTTGACGCGGAGATTTCCGAAGCTCAAGGCATCCATCGTCGAGGCGTCGCCAGGAGCGACGACCGGCTGCAGAATGACCGAACTGTTACGGATTGTGGATAGATCGAGGCCCCGGTCCGTTTCGAGCGGCATGAACACGCCGCTGATCGATGCGCCTCGCCGCATTTCGACGATGACTTCCTTGATGTCACGATCCGTTACGGTTACTTCGACTGGATCGCAGTAGTACGATCCGGCTTCCGCATCGGTCACGTTGGCAATGACGCCATAATTTCCAGGAAGCACCCCTTCCATCACGAACGAGCCGTCGTCGCGTACACCTCCTCCTCCGGCATATCCGGTCAATTTGCCATCCTTCATCGGACCGCGGCCGAGCCAGACATTCGTGACTGGCTTGCGTGTTTCCGCATCGAGCACCTTGCCGGCGATGGCGAAGCCGGAGACTCCACGCTTGACGACAATGTCGGCGCCGCGCGCCTCTGTTCCCGATTCCACTGCAATGAGCTTTGCGCCTTCTGGGGTGGCAGAGCCGCCGTGGAAAGCCAGGTCGTACGAAGTCCTCGAGCCGAATCCATAGCCGGATTCATTCTTGAGCGCCCCCGCTCCGACGGCATACCGGCCGGGCGACAGCCCGTAGATTCGGTAGATCCCACGGTCGTCGGTCTCGCGATATCCCTCGACGCTCGTCATCGTGGTCGCGCCGCCCTCGCCCGGCTTCTCGATATAGAGATGGATCGCCTCTCCGGCAACAGGGCGGCCTTCGTCGTTGACGAGCTTGCCCGTGATGACCCCACCACGTTCGAGTTCCAGTTTCACGCCCGTGACGTTCTCGCCGTCGCCAACCGTGATCTGCACCGGGCCATCCCACGGCGTCGAGTCGTGGATGAACGCGCCTGGCAGGAAGGCGTCGAGTCCGTACGTACCTCGGGCGAGGCCTTCGAACGCGAACGCCCCGTCCTTGTCGGAACGGGCTCGCGCGACCGTGTCACCAGCGCCCCATCCTCTTGCGTTCCGTTCGACCAGAAGGACTCCGACCCCCGCCGCCGGCGTGCCGTCCTTCGTGACGATGCCGCTGATCGAGCCGGTCGCTGCACTCGTACCGGGCAACTGGGCAAGTGCCGCCCCGTTGCCCAATGCAAACAGGAGGGCGCACGCCATCCACTCGACGGCGCCGAATCGCACGCGATGTCGCATTCTGGAACTCCTGACCGTGGCGTGTGCCCGCGCGCCCCTCATTGCCGACGCGGGCCGTTCGAGGCCGAAAGCCGAACTCTCAGCCGGTTGTTTTCAGTCCGATCTCGCGAAGCCGTTCGTCGAGGTACGTTCCCGCCGTGTGAACATCCGAGAGCCGGACTTCGGGTCTCGGATGCAGGAACAGGGGCATCGAATAGCGCGGCATCGACGAGGCCTCGCCCTCCGGATTCACGACACGATGCGTCGTGGACCTGAAGAACCCGTCGCTCGCCATCTGCAGCATGTCGCCCGCATTCACGATGATCGCTCCCGGGTCGCAGGCCACGTCGTGCCAGTTGCCCATAGTGTCGAGCACCTGCAGCCCCGGGGCAGTTCCCGTCGGAAGCAGCGTCAGCAGATTGATGTCCTCGTGTGCGGCCGAACGCACCGCCCCCGGCTGCACGTTCTCGTCGATCGGCGGATAGTGCAGGATACGGAAGAGCGTTCGCTGGCTGCCGGCAATCATCCTGCGCAGGGGCTCGGTGAAGCCCGCCTTGACGTCGGCCGGGGTGTTGTCTTCGATCCAGCCGAGCAGCGTGCCCGCAAGCCGCTCGAGTTCGTCGTGCAGAACCCTCGTATTGTCCGTAACTCCCGCCGGCAGCGGAGCCCATCGATAGACGTGGTAGAACTCCTTGAGGTCCTTGAGCTCGCTGTCCTTCGCGTTCTCTGAAAGGAACGGGAAGTAGCCCCACTGACCTTCGCCGCCCTCCTGAAACGGATACGCGGACTTCGCGTCGCTTGCGAAGAATCGCGCCCATTCGTCGTAGGTCGAGGCGACGAGTTCCCACGGTATCGGGTGCTCGGTGACGACGGCAAAGCCGGTCTCTCGAATCGATTGGGCCAGCCGCGCCGGCGCGTCCTCCGACGTGTAGTCGACCTCCAGGACCATGCGTTCTCCTTGGGGTTCCGCGGTTGTGCGAATCCTAGCAAACGAGCGCCGCAATTCAACGGTCGTCACGCCCATTCAATCCAAAGCGGCGCTTCACGCCGCACTCCAAAGCGCTTCGCGCAACGCCTGGCTTGTCCATCTTGGTACACTCTCCGACTTGCCGCGGCGGCCGCGGCCGCATTCGAGCCATGTCAACGACCGATCGCCGCATTCGTGCCGGATTTCTCTCGAGCATCGCCGTGCTCATTGCAATCGGTTGCGGTCCCGCCGCGGAGCGCGAGACGTATCCGCTATCGGGTCGAGTCGTGTCCGTCGATCTCGATAAACGGCGCGTGACTATCGACCACGCCGAGATCCCCGGCTACATGCCGGCGATGACAATGCCGTTTCGGGTGAAGGACGACTGGGTGTTCCAGGCGATTTCACCGGGCTCGGGCATCAGTGCGAACCTCGTTGTCGAGGGAAAGGGCTCGTGGCTCGAAAACGTGGTCGTAACGTCGGCGCCGGGCGCCGTCGGGTCTCCGAGCACGGTCGACGGTGCGACGGAACCGATTATCGGCGAGCGGGCGCCGGCCTTCAGCCTCACGACGCACCGCGACCGGCCGGTGTCGCTCGAGAGCTTGAAGGGATCGGTCGTCGTGCTGACGTTCATCTTCTCGCGATGTCCGCTGCCGGACTATTGCCCTTTGATGACAGACAACTTCGTGACGATCGACCGTAGCGTGCTGGCTGACCCGGCGCTCGCCGGCCGAGTGCGGCTGCTGAGCATCTCGATCGATCCCGAGTTCGACACTCCGGCGATTCTAAGGGTCCACGCCGGAGAGGTCGCGCGCGTCGACGGACGGGTGCCGGACAACTGGGACTTCGCGACGGCGGATCCGGCGACCATCCGCAAGGTCGCCGAGTCGTACGGCCTCGTCTACGGCAAGGAGGACGGCCAGATCGTGCATTCGCTGCGGACTGCAGTGATCGGGCGTGACGGCCGGTTGTTGAAGGTCTACCGCGGCAACGAGTGGAAGCCTGAAGAGATCCTCGCCGACGTGCGTGCCGCGGTGAACTAGCGACCGCGGAGCGGTCGAAGGCAATAGCCGTGGGTCGCGCGCGGGCGAGCGCAGCGAGCCTTCGCGCGACCCGCGGT
>CAZQBW010000317.1:0-5586 GCA_964591515.1 uncultured Clostridia bacterium | reverse complement strand
GATCCGCGGGGTGCTTCGACGGAGCCTTCCGACGGACCCGGACACGACGGCGGCGTCGGCACCGGCGAGGGCCCGGGTTGGGGACCGGGAAAGGGCCCCGGCAAGGGACCCGGTGAGGGAGGTGGCTCCAGCGGACCTGGAGGCGATCCAGCGGGTGGAAGTCGCGACAAGGTCGCGGCGGTTGCGGTCAAGGCGAGGATCCTCAATGCGCCGAGACCGACTTACACCGAGGAGGCTCGCCGGAATCGCACCGAAGGCGCCATCAAGGTAAAGGTGCTGCTTGGCGCGGACGGACGTATCCGGAACGCGAGTGTCCTCAGCGGATTGCCACACGGGCTAAACGAGCGTGCACTCGTGGCGGTGGCAGCCCTGAGGTTCACGCCAGCGCGCGACGCCACGGGAGTTGCGATCGACTCTTGGATCACGGTGTCCGTTCTCTTCACGATCCGGTAGGCGCCCTCCCGCAATTGCGCGCAGCGCTTTGGAGTGCGGCGTGAAGCGCCGCTTTGGATTTTCCTTGTTACCTGCTTCGCGGGAGGAATGCAAAGCGGCGCTTCACGCCGCACTCCAAAGCGCTGCGCGCATTGCGCTGCGAACGCCCGCAGTCAGCCATGCGCGGTCAGCAACCGGCAGCTGCACGGATAAGCCGGGTCGCCGTTCTCGAGCTGAAGCGTCGCGTGCTCGATGCCGAACCGGTCGTGCAACTCGCGGGCGGCCTCTGATATCAGCGCGTCGTCACAGTGCGTGCCCGCAACGACGAGATGCGCCGTCAGCGCCGCTTCCGTCGTGCTCATTCCCCACACGTGCAGGTCATGCACGTCGACGACAGCCGGCAAGCTGCCGAGGTACCGCTCGACTTCGTGCGGATCGATGCCCTGCGGAACCGCATCCATCACGAGATTCACCGAGTGGCGCAGCAATCCCCAGGTGCCGGCAACGATCACTGCGCACACAGCGAGGCTGACGACCGGATCGAGCCAGAGCCAGTTGGTCGCGAGGATCGTCACACCTGCAATGACGACACCGACCGAGACCGCGGCGTCGGCCATCATGTGCATGTAGGCTCCGCGAATGTTCAGGTCGCCCTTCCGCCCCGACGCAAAGAGCATTGCCGTGCCGGCGTTGATGACGATGCCGATGGCTGCAATCCAGATGACGGTCATTCCGGCGACGGGCGCGGGCGATCTCAGGCGGTCCAGGGCTTCCCACGCAATGGCGCCGACGCTCACGAGCAGGACGACGGCGTTGATCACTGCCGCCAGGATGGACGATCGCCGGAATCCGTATGTCCGGGTCGGCGTCGGCGTCCGTCTGGCGAGTGTCGCTGCGCCCCAGGCGAGCGCAAGGCCAAGGACGTCACCGAGGTTGTGTCCCGCGTCGGCGACGAGGGCGAGCGAATTCGCCATCTGTCCGGCCACGAACTCCACGAGGACGAAGGCGAGATTGAGCCCGACGCCGATCGCGAACGCGCGCCCGTAGGACGCGGGGCCATGATTGTGTCCGTGGTGGTGTCCGTGTCCCAATCCGAGGTCTCCTGCGCAGGGTCGTCTCCGGGAATCTACCCGAAAAAGCCTGGTTCACGCGCCTGCCTTCGAGACATCCTACCCCGGCCCCGCGTCAGAAAGTGAAGCTGTACGTGACGCCCGGGTTCTTGCCCTGGGCGAACAGCGCGCCGATCTGGTGGCGCCCGAACGAGAAGGTCACGAGCGGATGGACCTTGACCCCGTCGAACAACGCAGACGCGGCGATCCGATCCGTGAGGTTGACGTTGATGCCGCCGATCGGCCTCGCTCGATCGTCGAACTGTCCGTACGAAACGCCGACGTAGGGCGCGATCGGCAGTCCGGTCGCTTCCGTGAGGTCCTTGCTGATCGTGGCGTAAAAGGACCGTCCCTCGGGCGTGCCTATGCGGTCCGAGCTCGTTCCGAGAATCAGTGCCGGACGACGTTCGGTCTCGGTAAGAGCGACGAAGTTAACGAGCGGCCCGACATCGCTTGCGACGGGGTTGTATTCGACACCAACGGTCAGCCGCGGGAACAGCCGGTAGGTAAGCGTCGTCCGCAGCGTCGCACGATCGATCTGATTCGCGATCGCGCGAACCCCGACGGTCCATCTCGGCGCATCACTGTCGACGATCCCACGGATCGCCCGGCCTTCGCCCGGTCAGACCGGTCAGGCGGGCACGCTGGACTTTCGCGAGCTCGCCGGATCGAGCGCGGCGCGCCCGGATGCGGCGCGTTGTTTCGCGAGCAGGCCGTCGATCTCCTTGCGCAGCTGGGCTTCGGTGACCACTCCGGCAAACCTCGCCGCGATCGTACCGTCGCGGTCGATGATGACCGTACCCGGCAGTGCGGAAGTGAGGCCGAATCCGAGCATGTCGTCCGAGGACGCGCCGGTCCAGACCGGGAACGTGAGCCTCTTCTCGCGAACGAACGCGACGACCTTCTCCATGGCATCAGGGGTGTCGGCGGACGCGGCGACTACCTGAACGCCCCACGCGGCGTACTCGGCCTGCAGGTTCACGAAGATGGGCATCTCCTTGCGACACGGCGCGCACCAGGTGGCCCAGAAGTTCAGGACGACGATTCGGCCGCGGTAGCCGGCCAGGGACTGTTCCTGGCCCGAAAGATCGGGGAGGGAGAGGTGCGGCGCCGGCTGTCCGATCTCCGCTGCCGTCTGGGGAACGGCAGGCGCGACGGTCGTCGCTGCAGTCACCGTCAGCGAGTCGACACGAATGAAGTGCTTGCCGGCCTCGGCCCGAGCCGGACCCGAGATCTCGACGGACTTGCCGACAAGGTCGAGAAAATCCTTCGAGCCGGTTTCGTATCGGCCCCTCTCGAGCACGTAGATCGTCGCGACGGGTCCGTCCCACACTGCGAGGGCCTGCGGAATGGAGTCCTTCGAGCAGCGCACGGCGCACTTCATGTCCGCCGCGGTGCCGTATGGGTTGGCCCGACGGTCATCCTGCTCGAACCAGCACTCGGAGCAGACGACCTGGCCAGCGAGAGTCACGCCGGTTGTCGCCTGCGGCGAGCCAGCGGCCGATGTCACCGCTGTGGCAAAGGCGACGATCAAGAGAAGCAAGTACTTCAGGGTTCCGGTCATTGATTCTTCACCACGTTCATCCGCACGTTGCGCGAAGCGCTTTGGAGTGCGGCGTGAAGCGCCGCTTTGGTTCGTAGGTCGCGCGTCACGGATTGCAAGCCAAAGCGGCGCTTCACGCCGCACTCCAAGGCGCTTCGCGCAAGAACGAAGCGTAGCAGGTGCTTCAACCAGCTGAAAACCACGGTTTGCCGCGAAATCCAGTCTGATGACGGCTCGCGCGACGCACGCCTGCGACCGAAGCAGCTATCATCACGGGGTACGAGGACTTCAATGACCAACGCAACCATCGGAACTCCCCTAGATCTGCGCGCCGCCTGGCGTGAACACCTGGAACGGAACCCCGGCACGCGGATCCGCGACGCGGCGACGGCGCTCGGCGTCAGCGAGGTCGAGTTGCTGGCGACTGAGTGCGGAGACTCGGTCGTTCGCCTCGACGCCCAGTGGCCGGATCTAGTCGCCCAGTTCGGTCGGCTCGGGACCGTGATGTCGCTCACGCGCAACGATGTTGCCGTACACGAAAAGACCGGCGCGTTCGAAAACGTTTCGGCGAGCGGCACGATGGGACTCGTCCTCGGTGAGGCCATCGACCTGCGGATCTTTTTCTCGCGCTGGCATCACGGCTTCGCGGTCGAGACCGAGGCGCACGGCGCTGTCCGGCGCAGCTTCCAGTTCTTCGACGCCGATGGCACCGCCGTGCACAAGGTGTTCCTGACGAGCGGGAGTGACGCAGAGGCGTTTCAGGAGCTCGTCTCGCGCTACAGGTCTGCCGATCAATCGCCGAATCAGGCAGTGCTCGATCCCGAACCGGTTGTCGAAGAGAAGCCGGATTCGGAGATCGACGTCGAGGGGTTTCGGGCAGCCTGGCAAGGGATGCAGGACACGCACGAGTTCTTCGGGATGCTGAGGGACTTCGGTGTGACGCGCACGCAGGGACTGAGGCTTGCGCCGGCCGAGTTCGCCCGCCCTGTTCCCGTCGACACACTGCAGGCGCTTCTCGACGACGTCGCGGCCGCCGGTACCGAGATCATGGTTTTCGTCGGGAGTCCCGGGGTGATCCAGATTCACACGGGACCGGTGCGGACGATCAAGGCAATGGGGCCGTGGGTAAACGTGCTCGATCCGGATTTCAACCTGCACGTGCGGGCGGATCTCGTTGGATCGGCATGGGTGGTGAGGAAACCGACTGCGGATGGCGTGGTGACGTCGGTGGAGTTCTTCGACGGGGAGCGGAGGAACGTCGCGCTGGTGTTCGGGAAGCGGAAGCCGGGGAAGCCGGAGTTGGAGAGGTGGAGGGAGCACGTGGAGCGGATCGGGCAGGAGTCGTGAGGAGTTGGCTGCGCATACGGGGAGCACAGAGGCACAGAGATCACGAAGACTCGAAATGGTTGTGCGCCTTGAGTTTACGCCGTCAGGTCGGTAGGCTGTCGGCGTGAATGAACCAGCGCAGGAAGAATCGGCCGTCGAGAATGTAGAAGTGATGTCAGTCGGGGCGCGAATTGACGCGGCGATCGACGCGCGGGCGGAGTTGGTCGACGAGCGTCACGAGACGGCATTTCGGGTGCTGAACGGCTTCAGGGAAGGCGTGCCGAGCCTCGTCATAGACGTGTTTGGGCGAACGGCGGTCGTGCACGACCACGACGACCTGTCGGACGGCGGAGAGGCTGGCCGGGCCCGCGTCGGCGTCGCCTGTGCTCGACTGCTCGACCGAATGCCGTTCCTGCAGAGCGTCATCCTGAAACCGCGCACGGCCGCGGATCCCGTGGAGCGTCGTGGACGGTTCGTCTACGGCGACACGGCGCAGCGGCGCATTCGCGAAAACGGCGTGTGGTACGCCCTCGACCTGTTCCTCAATCAGGACGCGAGTTTCTATCTGGATACGCGAAACCTGAGGGCGTGGGCGGCAGCGAACCTCTCGGGGAAGAGCGTGCTGAACACGTTCGCCTACACGGGCAGCCTCGGCGTTGCCGCGACTGCCGGCGGCGCGCGCAGCGTCGTGCACGTCGACCTCAACCGCGCGTTTCTCAGCGTCGCGAAGACGTCGTACACGCTCAACGGCTTCGCGATCCGTCAGAAGGACTTTCTGTCGGGCGATTTCTTCTCGCGCATTACGGCGCTGAAACGATCAAACGAGCTTTTCGATTGCGTCTTCGTCGATCCGCCGTTCTTCTCGCAGACGCGGTACGGAACGGTCGATCTAGTTACCGAGTACCACCGAATCCTCAACAAGGTGCGACCGCTCGTTGCCGATGGCGGAACGCTCGTGGCGATCAACAACGCGCTCTTCGTGCCCGGCACGGAGTACGTCGAGCTGCTCGAGGGACTCTGTGCCGACGGGTACATGTCGATCGAAGAACTCGTCGGTATGCCCGACGATACGATCGGCTACGCTCAAACGCGCATCGACGACGAAATCGTGCCGCCCGCGCCGTTCAACGGCCCAACGAAGATCGCCATCCTCCGCGTCCGTCGCAAGGACGGAAG
>CAZQBW010000316.1:0-5590 GCA_964591515.1 uncultured Clostridia bacterium | reverse complement strand
GTACTGATCTCCGTGGGCCGCAAATGTCGCTCCAGGACGGTCTGCTCCCAATCCGGACCGTTTCATCAAAGGGGGTGCGGCGAAGCCGCATGGGCAACTCTGTATGCGAACGGCAGTTCCGTGGGAATACAGAGAGCACGGAGGCACGGAGCGCACGAAGGTGCTTCTGGCTATCTTCTCTCCGACTTGCTATAACGGAGCCACTTCACGCTCGAAATCAGTCGGATAACGACGAGCCTTCTCCACGCGGGGTGGCTTGCGACTCAGGAGGACTCCCTCGGTCATGTCGAACCTGGATGCACCCAGGCGCGACGCGGCGGCTGCTTCACGACCCGTCGCTCTCGCTTGCGCGCTCGCCATCGCCCTGCTCGCGCTCCTTGGCGCATGGGTTCTCTGGAGTTCGCCGGGCCGCGTCGACTCGGCGCTCTCCGACTGGATCGACCCGCTTTACGCCCAGGCCAGCATCGTCGAGCGCGACATCGCGGATACGGACCGTCTCCTGCGTCTTTTCGTGCTCCAGGGACGGGCTGCCGACGCAAAATCCTTCGAGGACAAGCGGGCCGAAGCGGCCAAGTCGATCGCTGAACTGCGGGCCATCGCCCAGAAGGCAGACCGCGTGCCGCGCGAGGCCGCGGAGACGTTTGCCCTGTCGGCCGAGAAGTGGACGGGATTTGCCGACGAGTGGTTCAAGGCTGCGCGGGGTGAGTCGCTGGACGCGAATCGGACGTCCGTCATGGCGAGGATGGGCCCGGAAGATCCACTGCAGGACATGATCAAGGAGCGCAAGTCGCTCGAGGCCGCGGTCAAGGAATCTCGCCAGGCGCGTCTCGATACCGCCGCCTCTTCCGAAGGTTCACGCCCGATGCGAACCGGGCTCGGCTACGGACTTGTCGTTGCCGCGTGCCTGATCGGGTTCTATCTCGCGCTTCGTTCCGGTCGAAGTGTCGCGACCGTCGATCCGGGGCTCGACATGGGACTGATCCGCGCCGTCCTCGACCAGATTCCTGACGCCGTGGCGATCTTCGGCGAAGACGGCAAGCTCATGGTCTCGAACCTCGCGGCGGCGCGCGTCGTCGAGTCGGTCGACTACGGCGAAGAGGGTCACCGTTCGCGTCTCGCACTCTACCGCAGTGATGACGAGCCGATCTCGGACGACGAGTCTCCGCTCACGCTTGCACTCGCCGGGCATCACGTTCACGAGCGGGCGATGTTCGCGACGTCCTACGACGGAAGTCGGGCGCCGGTTGAAGTGCACGCCGAGCCCGTTCTCGACAACGGCCGCGCGACCGCTGCCGTCGTCGTGGTCCGCGACAAGGCGAACGAGCTTAGGTTCGAGTCCGATGTCCAGGCGGCGCTCGCCCGTGCCGAAGCAGCCGAGTCGAACATCTCGGACCTGACCAAACAGCTCCGGAATGCCGAGCAGTCGCTCGCTTCGGCCACTGCCGCGGTTCAGGAATTGAGCACGACAGCGGAACAGAATCGGATCGATGCCGAGTCCAAGGCCGAGCGATTCCGCCGGCTCATCGAAGGATCGGGCACCGTCGGCGTCGCGCTGTTCGACGTCGGCGAATTCCGGCTGCTCGACGCCAACGTGCCCGCCCTCGAGCTGCTTGGCGAACGCCGTCGCGCCCGTGACGTCCGCGGCTCGAAGCTGATCGAGATCGTGCCGGGCTGCGAATCGTCGGGGCTCTCGGACCTCTTCCGAAAAGTGGTCGCGAGCGGCGAGCCGTATTCGAGTGAGGAGTACTACTGTCAGGGGCTTCGCCACGGCGCGGCCTACTGGAGCTTTTCGCTGATTCCGATGGCGGCGACGCCTGGCGGCACGGCCGAGGAGATCGTCCTGATCGGCAACAACATCACGGACGAGGTGGAGCATCGCGCTGAAGTGGCCGCCAGTGCTGCGGCCCGCGGGGGTTGGACGATCGAGGACGTCCTGCTTGCGCTCGCAAACGACCTTCGAACGCCGATCCTTTCGATCCAGGGAATGATCGAGCTGTTCCGGATGAAGTACGCCGAAGCGGTACCCGATGTGACGGCGCTGCACTATCTGGAGCTGACGCAGCGCAACGCGGACCAGATCGCCGCGTTGATCGACGGACTGGTCGGCCTGTCGGCGCTCGGTACCGAGGGGATGAACGTTCAGGAGATACCGCTTGCGGCCACGATCGAGGAGGCCTGGCGGGCGAATCAGCGCCCCGGCATCGAGTTGCGCGTTGCGGGACCGCTGCCGACTGTGCGCGCGGACCGGGCGATGATCCAGCGTGCGTTCCGGGACCTGTTCGACGAGGCGGCGCGGACGAAAAAGGACGGTCCCGGCGCCTGGATGCACGTGCGCGTTCGCGAGGTCGGCCAGAGTTGGGAGGTCGAGTTGACCGACAACGGCAAGGGAATCGGAGAGACCGACCCCGAGATTCTCTTCGGCCCGCTGGCCCGGAACGTCGTTCACGTGCCGAACAGCGTCAGTCCGACTCTCGTGGCGAACGGAATGGGACTGGCCGCGGTCCGACGTGTCGCCGAGTTGCACGGCGGGACGGCAGCCGCCCGCAACGGCGACGAAGAGGGCGCCGTCTTCACGTTCACGATCGCGAAGTAGAAGGTCCTCTGTGCGCTCCGTGACTCTGTGCTCTCTGTACACCAACGGTATTGCCGTGGGCATACAGAGAGCACAGAGTCACAGAGAACACTGAGGATCAATGCACCCGTTCGTCGGGAAGCAGCGCTCGCAGATCCTCGATCGTTACGGTGTAGCTCTCCGTGCAGACGTGACAAGTGAGCAGCTCACCCGTCCCGTCGGCCACCATCTCTTCCAGATCCGCCCTCGGCAGCGCCGCGAGCTTGTCGAGAAAGCGTTCGCGAGAGCAGTTGCAAGCGAACTGGAGCACCCGTTCCTCGAGCACTTCGACGTCGAGATTCCCCAGTGCGGTCTGCAGCATTTCGAGCGGCGATGCGCCCTGCAGGATCATCTCGGTGGCGTGAGGAGCCGCGGCGACGCGCGCTGTCAGGTCCTCCTCGACGTCGCGGCTCGTTCCTGGCATGAGCTGGATGATGAACCCGCCAGCAGCGAGCACGCGATTCGTCGCATTGTGGACGAAGACGCCGAGGCTCACGCCGGACGGAATCTGCTCCGAAACGGTCAGGTAGTAGGCAAAGTCGAGCCCGATCTCGCCTGACGTGATCTCGACGATGCCGTTGTAGGGCTCGCGGTTCGTGCCGATGTCCGCGCCGAGCTCGCGCCCGACGTGCATCGTGCCGCCGCCGACCACGCCTGCGACGTTGAGCTTTCCGTTCACCGGCTCGGCGTCGGCGGTCGGGTTGCGGACGTACCCGCGCACGTCGCCCCGAGCGTCCGCCACTGCAACGATTCCGCCGATCGGGCCGTCGCAAACGAACTGCACGGTCGTGCGCTCGTGGCCCTTCTGGGTCATGGCGAGCAGGCCGGTGCCTGTCAGCGTCCGGCCGAGCGCTGCCGAAGCCGCCGGCGTCGTTCGATGGCGAGCGCACGCCTCGGCGACGAGGTCCGTCGTGACACTCGACAGCAGGCGGACGTCGAGTCCGGGAATCGTTGCATAGATGACGCGGTCAGTCATGTCGGGTCTTTCGCTCCGAGGCGAGTTCGACGGCGTGGGCGAGCGGTCCCCGAACGATGTCGAACGTCTCGGCGACGCCCTTGGGACTGCCCGGCAGGTTGACGATGACGGTTCGGCCGCGAATGCCACAGACAGCCCGTGAAAGTGCGGCCATCGGGGTCTTCTCGAGGCTGCGCAATCGCATGAGCTCCGCGAGGCCCGGCGCTTCGCGATCGATGACGTCTCGCGTGGCTTCCGGCGTGACGTCGCGAGGGGCGAACCCGGTGCCGCCGGTCGTTACGATCAGGTCCACGCCGCCGCCATCGGCGAAGTGGCGCATACGCTCGGCGATCGTCGCGCGGTCGTCGGGAATGCACTCACGCGACAGGAGGACGGCGCCCCACGTGGCAAGGGCATCGGCCAATACTCGTCCGGAAACGTCTTCGTTCTCGCCAGCGGAGCACGAGTCGCTGACAGTAATCGCAACGGCGACCGGAGGCGGGGTGAGCTTCGACATCGCTGTCGATTATGCATCGGCTTCGACCGGAGGTGCCACGCAGGTGGACTGTTTGTGGTAAGAACTCCCGCCATGCCGCTGATCGAGACCGCCAGTGGAACGCTTTCGTGGGAGCAGCACGGTGAGGGTCCACCGGTCGTGTTCGTGAGCGGTTGGTCGATGTCACGCACGTGCTGGACCCTCGCCGTCGAGCGGATGTCCAAGCGGTTTCGGTGCATCACGTACGATCCCAGGGGAATCGGCCGGTCGCTGCTGCGTCCGACGGCGACGTGCGAGCTCGACGATCACTCCGAGGATCTGATGTTCGTCTGCGAAGCGGCTGACGCGCTCGACGCACACATCGTCGGACACGAGCTCGGCGGTCGGATCGCGGCGATCGCCGTTCGCCAGCATCCCCAGATCGCGCAAACCCTCACGATCGTTGGCTGGTGGGGTGCGGCGCGAATCGAAGAAGCGACGGGCGAGCTCACCAAGATCCGTCAGGCGGCGAGCCTGCTGCTTCAGGACCTGGGGTCGTTTCCGGTCCTCCGCAATCTCGTGGCGTGGAGCTATCGCCGGGCACCGGAGCCCTACCGGACCGCGCTGTTCGACGAGTACGCCCAGATGGACGCCCGCGTCGCGTACACCACCGCCGCTGCCGCGTCGGATCCGGCGGCCGCCGTCGCCTTCGACGAAGCGATATCCCGCCTTCGAATGCCGGTACTGCTGGTGCAGGGCGGGGAAGACCGCGAAGCGGCGCGCGAAGGGTTGCGAGGACTCTTTCGACGGCTCGAACATGTGGATCTGGCGACGATTCACGGATCTGGACCGCTGCCGATGATCGAGCATCCGCAGGCATTCGCCCGGACGCTGTCGCAGTTCATTCTCGAGCACGGAGCGCGATGACACGTTTCGAACGACTCAGAGCCCGGATGGGACCGGCGGAGCTTGGATGGTTCGTCTTCCTCACGGCGATCCTCGTGGCGAGCGTCGTGTGGCACCCGCTCGATGAAGGCGGCTTCGTGATCTGCCTAGTTCGAAGGGCGACGGGATTGCCGTGTCCCGGCTGCGGTCTGACCCGGAGCTTCTGCGCGATGGCCAAGGGCGAATGGACGCGGGCGGGCCAGTTTCACGCCGTCGGGCCGGCGCTCTTCACGTTCGTCGTGATCTACTGGCTGCGTGGCATCGCGCTGCTGGCGGGACTGAAGGACGCCGTCGCCCGGTACGACGAGGGAATGATGCGATGGAAGGTACCGCACGTCTTCGGTGCGGTGTTCATTCTTGCTTGGATCCTCAAGATCGGGCTGATGGTATGGACGGGAGAGTTGTCGCGGCTCGCAGCGACGGGCGCGCTCTCGCGACTGTTCTGAAAAGAGAAAGAGCCACGGCAGAAACCGTGGCCCTAGCCCCGCAAAGGGCGTTCAACCGCTTCGCGGTCGTTCAGTAGGCTAAGCTCCAAAGCCCTGCAAGGGACGTTCGACCGCGGAGCGGTCGAAGGAAATAGCCGTGGGTCGCGGGGGCGAGTGCA
>CAZQBW010000315.1:0-5625 GCA_964591515.1 uncultured Clostridia bacterium | reverse complement strand
TGCACTCGCCCCCGCGACCCACGGCTATTTCCTTCGACCGCTCCGCGGTCGAAGGCTGCGGCTCGCCGCGCCGCACTCCAAGGCGCTTCGCGCAAGGCTCAGTCGATCCGTGGCAACTCGAGCGGCGCGTTCGAAGTGACGTCGGCCGAGACGACAGCGATCACGAACGGTGCATCGACCCGCCACCAGCCGGAGTAGATCGTGCGCGGACTCCGGCGGACGACCTCGAGCCGGCGCCAGGTGGGGCCGGCTTCCTCCAGAGCGACACTGTTCATGTCGACCTCGACCTCTCGCGTGTCGAGCCTCAATCCCTCGCCGATCGCCTTCAGCGCGCACTCCTTCGCACTCCAGACGAGCGTCATCGCCAGCGCGCGACGGTCATCCGCAAGGGCGTCAACATAACTGAGTTCGTCGGCTGTGAAGTAGTCTGCCGCGAATGATCGCTCGCGCGCCTCGATGACCTCGATGTCGCATCCGACGGCCGCGCCGGCCTGGACGACGGCACAGATGGCCCGTCCGTTCGAGTGACTCAGCGAGATCACGCACGCTGCCGGCTCGCCCTGAACAAATGCTTCGGGCGCTCCATCGGCTCTCGGACGGATTTCGATCGAGGCCGGCTCGGTCGAACCTGTCCACTCACCAACGGCAAGTTTCGCAGTCCAGCGACCGAGTCGCCATTCGTCGCGTCGTTTCGGAACACGTCTAGTCGCCGCGTAGTCCGACTCCCAAGTCGTGAGCCACTGATCGCCCGGTGGCACATCAGCGAGCGACTGACCGACGATGAGAATGCCGCTCACGGCTTCGAATTTCACTATGCGGACGTTCCGACTCGGCTGGACCTCGACCTGCCATTCCGAGTCTTGTCGATCCCTCTCTCGATGGCATCGACGAGATACGGTCGGAGCGTCGAAGGCGGAATGATCCGGTCGAGCGATCCGACTGCCAGTGCCCGGTGAACGCTGTGGACCGCGTCGAATTCCTCGGCTACCTTGCCGAGCTTCTCGGAATGCACGACCTCGAAGAGCTCAGCGAGTCGAGCCCGTCCGGCCGGAGTTGTCGCGGTGCCCGCCGCCGTCAACTCGGCCTGAAGCGCGACCAGTCTCGGATCTTCCTGCGTCCGCGTGTCGACCTCCCGAGCGAAGACGACCGCCGCTGCCGGCGAGCCCCCGATTACCGAGGCAAACGTTCCTTCTAGCGCCGCGGCCTCGAAGTTCTCGTTAAGCGTCCGCGAGAACACCACGAAGGCTCCACCGTGATACCGAGAGACGACGACGAACACGATTGGCCCGTCAAAGTTCACGACGGAGCGACCGATCTCGGCGCCGAACTCGAGCTGACACTTACGGAGCGACTCCGGCGATCCGTCGAATCCGGACAGGTTGGCGAGAATCACGACCGGGCGGTTGCGGCTCGACGCATTGATTGCCCGGGCGATCTTCTTAGACGCCTGCGGAAAGAGCGTTCCCGACGTCCAGCTCTCGGGACCATCGGCAGGCACGATTCCGAGGCGCTTGATCTGGTGCGACTCGAACCCGATCATGCAGACTGGGTAACCGCCGACGTGGGCGTCCCATATGACGGCGTTCTCGGCATCACCCATGTTCTGCCAGCGCTCGAGCGGAGGATGGTCGGCATCGGCCGCAGCCTGCATGACCTTCCGGATCTCGAAGGGCTTCTTGCGGCCCGGGTTCGTGTCGTTCGAAAACACTTCGCCGACGGTCGCGAATTCGTCGCCACCGTGCGGGAACGAACAGACGTCACGATCGACCGGATCTGAAGTGGGCACACGCCGCGGGAATCGCTCACCCGGCGCGACGTACGTGTGGTCGTAGTGACGGAACAGGATCTGGGCGGCCTCGGCGAGATCCCGCGCCCAGTACTGCGCCTGACCGTTGGGCCCCATCACCTTCTCATATCCGCCGATTCCGAAGTTGTCGGCAGCTGAAACGCTTCCGGAGAAGTCGAGCGCGCGCTTGCCCGTGAGAACCATCGCGCCCTGGGGCGTCATGATGAGCACGCCGCGCGTGTGCATGAGCATCGTGGCTTCGGCGTTCCAGTAAGGCTGTGCCCCTACATTGATGCCGTTGACGACGAGGTTCACCTCGCCGCCGGCCTGTGTGTAGTCGATGATCCGGCGAAGCACGCGGGCGATCCAGTCCATGTTCTCGGTACCGCTCTCCATCGAGATCTTCGCGCCGGCAGAAACGGGGAACCATTCGAGCGGAACGCCAAGCCGTTCGGCGAGGTCGATGCCCGCCATGATCCGCCGACATTCGGACTCCGCGAGCGAGCCCATCTCGCGGCTCGGATCGCCAAGCAGGAGCACGCGCGTCATTCCTTCCGGGTACGCGCTGGTGAAATTGCGGATGACGCCGACGATGATGTTCGACGTGTTCTTTCCGCGGGGCCGGTCGACGGGTTCGAGGGTATTCGTATCGTCCAGGTCGTATTCGACGAAGTCACCCGGAGGGAAGTCCGACTGTGCGCCATCGCGCGGTGGCGTCAGCATCCTGATGATTTCGTACGGGTAGGTCATTCCCATGCGGCGAAGTCGCAGAACCTTCGATTCGTAGGCACTGAGCGGCTCGAGCGGCTCGGTCGGCGGATCGTTGTAGGTGATCGTCAGGTCACTCATGCTCAGTCGCGAGATTCGGATCACCTTGTCCTGCATCTCGCCGGTCGATTCGTCGGCGATCCGGCAGCGGATGGCGACCTCGTCGATGCCGAGTCCTTCGGATGCCGGCGCTAGCTTGTGCGCGATGCCGGCAATCTCGTCAGGCGTCAGAAGCAGGTCGGGCCATACATACAGCACCACACGATTCCAGTGCAGTCGCTCGCGCGGCTTGCGCTGCGACTGGATGCGCCTTATGGCTGCCAGCGCCTCGAGAAGCATTCGCTCGAGATGCGGAAGCGCAACGACCCGTCCCGCCTCGTCCCGAACGACGGTCATCGCCCTGACCTCGGCGATTGAAAACAGTCGCTCGTCCTTCGGGTTGTCCTTCGCGATGCCGCGGAAAAGGTGGACGTCCTCCGGTGACGGGAGGCGCTGGATACTGAAGTTCGAGAGTCGCCAGATGTGCAGACGCTTGCCCATCATCGGATGGAGCCCGCGGTAGACGGCGTCTTCCAGGAACGTGCCATCCCCGGCGGGCCGGAACGTGAAGTTCTGTACGCCGGCGGCGCCGCGTCCGCTGTCCGGGCCGGCAATGGCAACCGAAACGTGCCGGATTCGACGCGTCAGGTTTCCCGCCAGAAGTTCTGCCAGTTCGTCGCGCGCAGCATCCGCCTCAGCCAGCGGCCCATTCCGCCACACGTAGAGGTCGAGCACGACGTCGTCGACCGCAGGTATTGACTTCGCGTGTGAATCGAGGGCCCTGAGAGTCAGGTCGAGTTCGTCGTATGTCGAGAACGCTGCAAGCGGGTGCACCAGGTCGCCTTCGAGCATATAGCTCGAGGCAGCAATACTGCGGCCGTCGACGGAACCGCTTCGGACCTCGCCGATTTCGCGAATCCGGTAGTAGCGCCTGATGAACACCTCCAGCATTGCCTGCCGCATGTCTTCTGACGCCTTCTCGAACCGGCTCGTGAGCATCGTGAACAGCGGTTCTGGACACTCGACGAGACTCTGGATTACGTCATCCCGGCTCTGGCCGCCCGGATTGGCTTCGAGATCAGCCAGATCCCTGTCCGCTCGGGCGTAAATCGCCCGAAGAGCATCCTCGTACAGACGCCGGTCGAAGCACGTGTACCGAACCTCGCGGGCCAGATCGCTGAGCGAAGGAGACAGCCCCTGCGTGACGGCTATGAGCCGGTCGAGCAGGCTGCGCGACCGTCGCCCGGCCATCTCCGGATCCAGCTCGGCCAGCCGCAGACACGAAGAGAGCAGGCTCGAGATCGGTTCGATCTGCTGCGTTGCCCGCTCGTGGGCCTTGAAGACCCAGAACAGGGCTTCGCTCAGCTGCGCGCTCCGATCGAGGCTCGCGACGCCATAGTGGGCCAGCGCGTTCTTCAGGTTCTGAACGAACTCAACGGGAAGCGCCGCATCGTCGGCGTTCATCGTGCGCAGGTAGGTCAACAGGTACTGCTCACCCATCAGCAGGTCGCCGCCGATCGGAACCTCCAACGTCGGCTGGTGCGAGAACAGTGAACACACATCCACGAAGGTAGCGAAAATTTCGTCTTCGAGGGCCTCGACGTCCGCTGCGTTGCCACTGTCGGATGAGGAATCTGCCGAGAGTACCCGTGCGATTCGCTTGGACGCCGCCGGATCGACGTCGAACCCGAGAAGGAGGGACTTCAGCTCGGTGAGCGCCTGAATCCGGCCGAGCACGACGGTCTCGGCGTCGCGCTCAACCTCGAACCCGATCCTCTCTGAGGCATCAGCGGATGCGACGTCGGAGGCGGGCTCGATCTGGACCAGTGGGTCACCGGTGTTGACCTGGACGTTCGCGAGGCCGCAGAGGCGCTGTACGGTTCCGGCAAACGGTGACGCGATGCGCAACTCCATCTTCATCGCCTCGACCGTTACAAGCGTATCCCCGGCGGCCACGACGTCGCCGGGCGCAACAGCATAGGCGACGATGACGGCCGGCGCCGGCGCCCTGACGATCCCCTGATCGTTGCGCGTAACGCGATGGGTGAACCCATTGACCTCGAGGAGATGGCCAACACCCTGGCGCGACCAGATCACACGGTGGGACTCTCCCTGAATCGTGATTCGACGCTCGTGCGCGCTCAGAAGCTCGACCGTCGCGTCGTAACGGATCTCGTCGGCATCGACGCGGTACCGGTTCGGTCCGAGCTTGAAGACGCCGAATGTGTACGCATTGCCGTCGTACCGGAGCTCGACCTCGCGACCGACCTCGGGCCGGACTTCGGGGCGGCCGCGAGCGGCAAACTCGTAGAAATGCGCCTGCTCGAGAGCGAGCTCATCCTCATAGACAAGGACGGCAGCCTGCATCAGGGCAATAGCCGCGAACGGTCGTGCTTCCGGACCGCGCAGCGGACCGGCGCGGTCGAGCCAATCCACTGAGACGATACCGGCCTGAACCATCTGATCGTCGAGCAGGTCGAGGAGAAACGTCTTGTTCGTGGTCCCGTTTTCTACGACGACTGCCGTCTCGGAGACGGCACGACGCAACCGCGCGATGGCTTCGGAGCGAGTCGAACCGCAAGCGATGAGCTTCGCGATCATGGAATCGAACTCGGAGCAGATGGTGTCGCCGCATTCGACGCCCGAATCGACGCGGATGCCCGGCCCGGCCGGCATTCGCAAGTGAACGATGCGGCCCGGCGACGGTGCGAAGTTGTTGTCCGCGTCTTCGGCGTTGAGCCGCACTTCTATCGCGTGGCCAATAACGGCCGGCGGTTCGCCCTCGAGGCGTTCGCCTCGCGCGATGTGCAGCTGAAGTTGAACGAGGTCGAGACCGGTTGTCGCTTCCGTCACCGGGTGCTCGACCTGCAGACGGGTGTTGACCTCCATGAACATGGATTGCCGTGTGATCGGGTCGTAAAGGAACTCGACCGTTCCTGCATTGCGATAGCTGGCCTTTGCCGCGAGCCGTACCGCAGCCTCCTTCAGTTCGTCCTCCTGCTCGGGCGACAGCGCAACGGACGACGATTCCT
>CAZQBW010000314.1:0-5628 GCA_964591515.1 uncultured Clostridia bacterium | reverse complement strand
TCTGGAAGGCCGGGATGACCGCCTTTGCATAGGCTTCGCGCGGAGTGGTGTACGCCCCAAGCACGAGCGTGACTGCACCCCCCGGGGCCGCCGGGCCGGAACCGCACGCCGTGACCAGCACGACAGCGCCCATGAACGCCGCCAAACCCGACAGGCTCCGTGCGACGGCGCCGTTCGTGCGGCGTCCCTGAATGACTCGAATCCTTCGGTTCATTATCTCTACCTCGATGCCACGAAACGCCTAGTCAGTTAGTAGGTGATTTCGGCGCGCCCGCGATCGGGCATGCCGAAGCCGCGGAGGATCAGCCCTTTCTCTGAAGCCGAACGACCTTGCCAGTTCCGCTCGACACCGGCGGTTGACAGAGATCGGCGACCGTCGTCTGGTCGACGACACCGAGTATCGCCGCGCGCGTGCGAGACCACAGGACCTTGAGGCCGCAGTCGATCTCGAACTCGCACGGAGAGTAGTCGGTCGAGCTCACGCAGCCCATCGGCGCAAGGGTCCCGTCGAGGGAACGGATGACGTCACCCGTGACGATCAGCGCGGCAGGTCTCGAGAGACGGTAGCCGCCGTCGACGCCAAGCTGGCTCTCGACGAAGCCGCCATCCTTGAGCTTCTTGAGAATCTGCTCGAGATACTTCACCGGCACGTGCCAACGCTCGGCAATCTCGCGTGCAGGAACAGCGCCGCGATCAGCGTTCGTTGCGAGGTAGATGAGCGCCCGAAGGCCATATTCACTCTTCGTTGAGACGTTCATGGCATAGATCCTATGAATTTGGTCGGAGATTATTCGCCGTTGCCGTGAAAGTCAACGCGAAAGTCTGTCAGGTCCCGGTATCTTGTACTTCCGCGCTGGGAGATCTACGTGCTAGACTCGAGGCCCTGTTCGTAGCTGGCCGGATCGTCAGATCGACGTGTGGAGCAAGACATGCCGGATCCGATCAACGAGGATTCCCACTCCGACGAGAGCGCGCCCGACGCGGTCGTACCGTCGATTCGCGTGCTCGACGTCCGGCGCCGGTTCGGCCGCCAGGTCGTTCTCGACGGCGTGTCGTTCGAAATTCCGCCCGGCGAGATGCTCGTCGTCCTCGGACCTTCCGGGAGCGGCAAGACCACGCTGCTTCGCATGATCGCGGGCCTCGACCGGCCCGATTCCGGCGAAATCCTGCTCAAGGGCAAGTCGACAGCGGGGCTGCCACCCCAGGACCGTCGCCTCGGCGTCGTGTTCCAGGAGCAGGCGCTGTTCCAGCACATGTCGGTAGTGGAGAACATCGCGTTCGGTCTGCGGGTGCGCCGCGCCAGCCGTGACGACATCGCCCGAAAGGTCGAGACGATGCTCGACCTTACGCGTCTCGGCGCGCACAGGCACAAGGTTCCTTCTCAGCTTTCGGGCGGACAGCGCCAGCGCGTGGCCGTCGCCCGGGCACTCGTCATCAAGCCCGACGCGATGCTCTTCGACGAGCCATTCAGCGCACTCGACGCGGTGACGCGGACCGAGTTGCGACGCGAGGTGCGTCACACGCTCAAGACCGTCAACCTCGCAGCAATGTTCATCACGCACGATCAGGAGGAAGCGCTCGAACTGGCCGACCGGATCGTCGTGCTGAATGACGGGAAGATCGAACAGATCGGAACGCCGTTTGACGTCTACAACCATCCGGCAAACGAATTCGTCGCGACGTTCCTCGGTGCCGCGAATGTTCTGCTCGGACGGTACCGCGGCGGGAAAGTCGTCCTCGGGGCGATGAGACTCGAGCCGCCAGAGAGCATCCGGGCGCTCGAAGACGGACAGCCCGTGAAGGCAATCGTTCGACCTGAAGACCTCGTCCTCGGCTTCCAGCCGCAGTTTCTCGACGCAGCACACTTTCTCGGTACGGGTTGGATCGAAGACGTCTCGTACATCGGGCCCTCGGAGCGTCTCGTCATCCAGCTCAAGCTCCGTCCGTTGAGGGCGGGTGAGGCGGGCACGAGCTCGACGCTGCTGCTCGTCGACGAATCGTTCTCCGACACCGTTCCCGTCATCGCGACCAGGTCGAAATGGGAAGCGTCCGAGATGCAGCTCTCGCCGGGCGATCGCGTCGTCGTCGGGGTGAAGGACTACCGGGTGATGCCGCACTATCCGCTCGCGTCCGAAGCGGGCGCGAAGGTGTACGCCTGAGTCTGCTGAAGCGCTTCTGTCACGAGGACCGTGGCGCTGCCGTACAGAGAGCACAGAGGCTCAGAGATCACGGAGCCTTGATGGCGGGCTGACCGGATCGTCGGATCCCGTAGGTTGAACCGCGTCGGACTCCGTGCTCTCTGAGCCTCTGTGCTCTTCGTACGGCAACGCCACGTCATCGAATTCGATTGACGTTCTCTCCGATCCGCGCTATCTCCTACTTGTCTGATAGGTATTACATCAACGCGTCGACCCTCGCGAAGGAGCTCTCCCAATGCGATTACCCTCACTGCAAATGACCGCAAGCGTCATCGTCGCCATCCTGTCTGCCTCGCCGGCTATTGCGGCGCAGCAACCGCCGGCATCGCTGGCGATGACCGGCTCGTCCATCGCGCCGTCAACGGACACATCGTCCACTCCTCCGTCGGCAACAACGGAAGTCGAGACGCTCCGAGGCGAGGTCGAGGCGCTTCGAGCGATTGTCGATCGGCAGTCGCGCCTCCTCGACGAGTTGGATCATCGACTTCAGTCGGTGACGCCGACGAGCGCGCAGCCCGCAGCGATTGTGTCGACGGCCGTTGCCGCGCCGCCCGCGGAGCCTGCGCCGGTCGCGACTCAGCAGCCGGCCGACGATTCCCTCGAGAAGAAGGTCGACGAACTCACGAAGCGCTGGGGAAAGCTCCGACTTACGGGCGACATCCAGATTCGATACGAGGGCTTCTTCAACCAGGGTCTCGACCTTCCGGTCGACGTGGCAGCCCGAAATCGTCTCCGGTACCGCGTGCGCGCGCAGTTGGCCGGCGACATCGGAAAGAACTTCGACTGGGGAATCCGACTGGCGTCCGGCAGCTTCAACAACCCGATCAGTCCCCAGCAGACGGCTACGGACTTCTACAACCGGAAGCCGATCGGAATCGACAGGGCGTTCCTGCACTTCGACACGAAGACCGATGGAGCCAACCTCGAGCTTTGGGGCGGCAAGTTCGAGGCGCCATGGAAGCGGACGGCCGTGACGTTCGATGAGGATCTGCAACCCGAAGGGCTGGCGCAGTCGATCGGTGTCGACGTCTCGAAGGACGGTCTGTTGCGGAAGGTGGAATTCACGGCATGGCAGCTCCCGTATCGTGAGCGTGCTATCGGCGCGGATGCAGTCCTTTTCGGTGGCCAGTTTCTGACCGACTGGAAGCTCTCCGACGACTGGGGCCTGACGCTGGCCGGCACGTTTCACGACTTCGAGCAGGTCAACGTGATCCCCGTTGCGGTGGCGGCGCCATCAGGTGTCGTCAATGCCGGCTTCGAATACGGGACGACGAACACGGTCGTGATCAACCCGTTCACGAACCTGCCCGAGTACCGGTCCGACTATCGGGTCATCGACGCCATCTTTGAGCTCCGAAATGCGGGCCCCGGAAAGGACGGTCGCTGGCCGATCGTTCTGCGCGCGGACTGGATTCACAACACTAGCGCCTTCAACAACCAGAAGGACGGCGGTCAGCTCGAGGCGATCATCGGACGACGCCAGGAGCAGGGCGACTGGCAGTTCGACTACGGGTTCTGGAAGGTCGAGCGCGAGGCTTTTCCGTCCGTCTTCATGGACTCCGAGATGCTGATCCAGACGAACAGCGTCACCCACTCGGCGCGCGCCAGGTACATGCTGCGCAAGCAGGTCGAGTTCGCGTGGCGCTACTTCGCGCATCGACGGCTCACGACGACCGCGCCGGAGAACCGCTGGACGAACCACCTGCAGTTCGACGTGCAGTACCGGTTCTAGAGAACTTTGCGCCTTTGCGTGAAGCTCTTCCTACGTGTGGAAGAGTTTCACGCAAAGGCGCAAAGGACTCGCAAAGACGCAAAGATGAATCGCTATCGAACGCCTATCTCCCGCTCGGTACCGGCGGCACCTTCGGACGCTTCGGAGCACCCTTCGTCTTCAGCTCCTCGAGCAGCACCTGCACCGCACGCTCGAGCGACGGGTCCTGCCCCTTCGCCACGAGGTCCGGACGGTCGACGACCTCGATGTCAGGCGAGACGCCCTCGCCCTCGACTGCCCACTTGCCGTCCGTGTCGAGGAACCGGAACCGGGGCGCCGTGATGTTGCCCCCATCGACCATCGATGGATTCCCCGATATGCCGATGAGTCCGCCCCACGTCCGCGTGCCGATCAGCGGCCCGAGTCCGAGCTTCCGGAAGTAATACGGGAACGCGTCGCCGCCCGAGCTCGAGTAGCCATTGATGAGCACCGCCTTCGGTCCCGCGTGCGCGAAGCCCGGCACCTGCTGCGGTTCGTGCCCGCGCTCGACCCAGAAGTTCAGCACTTTGCGGCCGACGAGCTCGACCATGCGCTCGGGGATGAACCCGCCGCCGTTGTAGCGCGCGTCGAAAATGAGCGCTTCCTTGCGCACCTGCGGAGCGAAAGTCTTGAAGAGCTCCCGATTCCCGCTTACCGCCGTGTCCGGCAGGTGAATGAAGCCGATACGGCCACCGGAGAGTCGCGTGACCTCCGCTCGCCGTCCCTGCACCCAGTCGAGATACCGGAGGTTCGTCTCCTTGCGGATCGGACGGATGCGCTCCTCGCGCGCCCCAGCAAGCTCCGGCTTGCTGTTGACGAGCAGTGTCACGACGCGGCTCGCCTTGCCTTCCATCAGCTCGTAGAAGTTGCGGACCTCACGCGTCGGCCGGCCATCGACCGCAAGAATGTAGTCGCCGGTTGCGACCTTCACGCCCGGTTCAGTGAGCGGCGACCGGAAGTCCTCCTGCCAGTTCTCACCCGGGAAGATCTTCGCGATCTTGAAGTAGCCCGACGGATCGGCGACGACGTCCGCTCCGAGCAGTCCCGTCTCGACGCGATCGACGGGCGAGTCGTCACCGCCCTGCACGTACGAGTGCCCGGCGTTCAGCTCTCCGGCCAGCTGCCCGAGGACAGCATTGAAGTCGTCGCGCGTCGCGACGTGCGGAATGAGCACCTCGTACTTCGCCCGAATGGCCTTCCAGTCGAGGCCGTGCATGCCCGGGTCGTAGAACCAGTCGCGCGTGATCCGCCACACGTCGACGTACATCTGCTTCCACTCGACCTTCGGGTCTATCCGCATCTCGAGTTTGTCGACGCCGATCGCACCGTCCGTCGCCTTGCCGCCCGGACGAAGAGGAAGGATGCCGAATCCGCCGTTTCGTCCGAAAAGCACGCTCTTGCCATCGGCCGAGATCGCATAGCTTCCGATACCCTCGAGGATCGTCTGCTTCTCCTTGGCCTCGATGTTGTAGAACTCGAGCCGCGGCGGACCATTCTGCCCAAAGGCGAGATACGCGATGCCGTCATTCGTCGGTATCAGGCCACCGTAGTTGCCTGGCGGCGCCGGAATGGCGCGCACGCGGTTCTCGAAGCCGTCGGCGTCGATCTTCACGACGAGCTCAGGCTTCGCGTCGGCGGGCTTGGCGGCGCCGTCTGCCGGCTTCGCGGCGGCATCGGCCG
>CAZQBW010000313.1:3239-5630 GCA_964591515.1 uncultured Clostridia bacterium | reverse complement strand
CGGATCGAGTTGCTCAGGCCAAGACGCCATCCGCTGAATGGATACCGGCTGTTCGACGAGGACGATTACCGCCAGTTGACGTTCATCGTCGTCGCCAAGCAGCTCGGGTTCTCGCTGGCCGAGATCCGTCGCCTCATCGAGACGTCTAAGCGCGGCGCCCCGACCGGGAAGCTTGCGAGGCGGATAGTCGAGAGGCGCGTAGTCGAGATCCGCTCGCAGATCGACGCCCTGCGCGAGCTCCAGACACGCATGGAAACAGCGCTTGCAGTTTGGGATGACACCCCCGAGCGCATGACCGACGGTAGTTCCATCTGTTCGGTCATCGAGCTCGTCTCTGCCCAGGTCAACGTTTCGGAGCGCAGTACGGTCGTCGAGATCGGATGCAGGCTGCCATCGTGCCGGCATCACGAAGCCGAGGCACGGGCCGTCGGAGACTAGCCGTTCCTTCCAACCCGCGGTGAATTGGCCAATCGCCTCATGACCAAGAGATCGATAGTCCGGACGGTTTCCATCGGAGCGCTTCTTGCTGTCGCCTGGGCATTGTCCGGTTCGAGAGCCGAAGGCCAGTCCTCGATCATCGAGACGGACACGAAGGCGACTCTCACGTGCGATGGTTGTCACGCTCCGGGGAAGCCCCTGCCGTATCTCGGCGGCGAACAATTCCACCGTGGCGCACACTCGGAGTTCGACTCGAGTCTCCACGCCGCACCGGGTCCAGACGGCAAGCCCCGGGCCACGTGTCTCGACTGCCATTCGACGAACGGCCAGTGGGACACCGTCTTCCCGGCGTCAGACCCGAGATCGACAGTCAATCGCGTTCGCATAGCTGACACCTGTGGCAAATGTCACGAGACGCAGGCCGGGACATTCCTCCACAGCATCCACGGGCTGGCTGAGGAGCGGGGAATCAACGCCGCGGCCACCTGCTCTGACTGCCACGGCTCGCACGCCGTCTTCGCGTCTTCCGATCTGCGCTCGTCGCTGAGCAAGACGAATACCCCGGCGACGTGCGCGAAGTGCCACGAGTCAATCCGCGCGGACTTCGAGACCAGCACCCATCACGAAGCGTTCCTGCGCGGCGAGGACCGGGCTCCGGTTTGCACGACCTGCCACACGGCGGTCTCGCACTCACCCGCCCCGGCGTCGCTGCGCGCCTTCGACATGCAGACCGTCGAGACTTGCGCGAAGTGTCACGAGAAGCAGGGCCCGAGCTACCGCGACACGTTTCACGGACAGGCCACGGCCCTTGGATTCAAGCCCGCGGCCACATGCGCCGACTGCCATACTCCCCATCAGAATCTTCCGGCTGCCGATGCGCGATCTTCGGTGAACCCGGCCAACCTCATCGGCACGTGCGGGCGTTGCCACGCTGGAGCAACCGCGAGCTTCGTCACCTACGATCCGCATGCCCAGCCGGCGAACATGGACAGGTCGTTTCCGATCTTTTTCGCCCACACGTTCATGAAGTGGCTTTTTCTCTTCGTGTTCGGCTTCTTCGGAATTCACACGCTGCTCTGGCTGCAACGAGCGCTGGTCGGATTGATGCGCGGAGACATTCGCCGGATCCGGGGCGGGAGGCACTGGGTCCACCGCTTCAACAAGCCCGCGCGGATCACGCACATCATCATGGCGTCGAGCTTCATGATTCTCGCGGCTACGGGCCTGCCGCTGATGTACTACTACACGGGATGGGGCCAGATCCTCGGCCGGTCGCTCGGAGGGCTGGAAATCACGCGGGTGCTGCACCGGATCTTCGCGATCGTCACGTTCGGGTACGCGATCTACCATCTCGCATACATCATCTGGCACTGGCTGATCCGCCGGGTGCGCCACCTGCTCAGTCCCGAGTCGATGATCCCCAATCGGAAGGACTTCGAGGACTTCTGGCACATGATGCGCTGGTTCGTTTATCTCGAGAAGCGTCCTCCCCACTTCGACCGCTGGACGTACTGGGAGAAGTTCGACTACTTCGCGGTGTTCTGGGGCGTGCCGATCATCGGACTCTCGGGACTGGTGCTCTGGATGCCCGGGTTCTTCTCCTCGTTCCTGCCGGGATGGGTGCTGAACGTGGCGATGATCATCCACGGCGAGGAAGCGCTGCTCGCCACGGGCTTCATCTTCGCGTTCCATTTCTTCCACAATCTGGCGAGGCCCGAGAGCTTCCCGATCGACAGCGTGATATTCACGGGGAAGATGCCGCTCAAGCGCTTCCAGGAAGAACGGCCCGAGGAGTACAACCGAATCGTCGAGGAAGGTCGGCTCGACGAGATCCTCACCGAGCCGCCGTCCGTGCTGGCTCGCGCGATTGCCGAGACGTTCGGACTCGCGGCGTTCGTCATCGGCACCGCACTTACCGTCGCCATCTTCTGGTCGCTGCTGACGCACTGACGG
>CAZQBW010000313.1:0-3139 GCA_964591515.1 uncultured Clostridia bacterium | reverse complement strand
CATCGGCACCGCACTTACCGTCGCCATCTTCTGGTCGCTGCTGACGCACTGACGGGCCGAAGCGTTTGGGCGGCGATGTTACCGGAAGAAGGGCCACGGATTGGACGGATCCGTCAGATCCGTCCAATCCGTGGCCCTTCTCTTCCACGACGCTCGGCGAGCGCCCTACCTCCCCGTCCCTCCCGGATGGCACTGCCCGCACTTGAATCCGCTGATGTCGCCGAGGTCGAGCGCGTGCCGGAAGGGCCCCGTGCCAGTATGGCAGCGCCGGCAATCTCCGACGGGCAGGTCGCCGAGGTCTACCGGGTGAACGTATTCCCCGTTGGGATGGCTCACGACCGCGGTCCCGTCGGTCTGGTCGAGCGCGGTATGGCAGATCGCGCAGTCATTCCGGATGGGCTTGCCGGCATCGCTGACGTGGTTTCCGTCGTGACACCGGAAACAACCCTTGAAGTAGAAGTGGCCGAGATTGTCAGGGTGTGTCTGCCAATCCACCTTCATCTCGGGAAAGATGTATGTCTGGTAGATACGACGGAGCTCCTCCACCGCGCCGTCGACCGCCGCACGGCGAGACGCATACTGCTCGGGATACTGGCTTCGGTAGAAGCCGCCAATGCCCTCGCCAATGCGCTCGAGCGCTTCGTCGGTCGTCGCGTAGGGCTGCGACAGAATCGCGACCGCCTGCCGCTTCAGGAACGGCAGGGCCGGATCCAGTCGTCCGGCCACGAAGGCCTCGTTGACGGCCCGATTCGGGGGGACGTACACGTGAGACGGCCGGTTGTGGCAGTCGACGCAATCGATTACCCGGCGCGGCGCCCTGGCCAGTTCCTCGGCCGGGGGCGTGCCCCGTACGTCGCGGTACTCCGTTACGTTGCCGTACTGGTCCTTCAGCTGGACCCACGGAATGACCTGCCTCTGGTCGTCCGTCGAGACATATGAGACTTCGTTGCCGATGTTCATGTGCCAGTGAATCCCCGCAGCCATGCCCGTCGTCGCGCTGCCCCCTCCCGTCTTGATGAGAAGGCGCGTCTGGTGCAGCGTGTTCGCTTCGTCATAGCCGTACTCGTTGAAGACCTTGAGCTGCGCGCCGAAGAACTTCTCGGGCCAGTGGCACTGCTCGCACGTCTCCTGCGCGGGCCGCAGGTTGTGGACGGGCGTCTTGATCGGAGTGGGGTACTTGTTGAACGTGACCGCGTAGAGCTGGTATGCGCCGGAGAGCTTCGAGCGGACGTACCAGTCGGCGCCAGGACCGACGTGGCAGTCGACGCACCTGATGCGCGCGTGCGCCGAGACCTGGAACGCGGTGAACTCGGGCTTCATCACGGTGTGGCAGAGGGTGCCGCAGAAGGCGACCGACTCTGTGTACTCATAGGCCCTGTAGCTGCCGAACGCGCTCATGAAGACGAAGAAGGTAGTGAGGACGAGGAACTTCGCGAGCGTCCGCCGGCGGCGGGGGTCGTTCAGATCGAGGACCGGATAGGCCTGCAAGGTCGACGGGTCCAGGCCTCGGCGTCGACGGTGCTCGATGATCATCCCGAGTGGAACCAGCATCATGCCGAAGACCATGATTGCCGGCAGAACGATGTAGGTGATGATCCCGACGTATGGACTGTCCGACGCGCCCGAGAGCTCGATGAGGACGAGCAGTGCAATGCTCGTGAGCGTTGCCAGGATGATGACCCAGCCGACGAAGCTGACGTAGTTGCGCAGCAAGCTCGGAATCGGAATCGGATTGTCGGCAGTGGAGACGCTCATCGACCCTCCTTGGCGGACGCCGCGTTGCGTGGAATTCCTCACCAGACTGGGGAACGACCGGCGTGCCAATCCCGGAGGGTCGAGTCACGTCCAGCGTTCAGAACCTCCAACTGTTGCCCTGATGACAACGGCTGCAGACGGTGAAGTCATCGCCGCCGAAAGCCCGCTTGCCATCGTGGCAACGCCCGCAGGAAAGCGAGCGCCCGATCGAACGATGTTGCAGGGCTGCCGGACGCAACACCTGCTGGCCCTGTCCCGCACCGCTGCGAACGGTGTGGCACTCCGCGCACGCAACGTGAGCCCGACCGTGCACGGCGTGAGAGAAGTTGACGGCGTACTTGCCGGCACTGCTGGCGAAGCGCGATGTCGCGCCGAGTTGGTGGCAGGTTCCGCACGACGAGATGTCGCGCCCGGCTGATTGCGCCTTCGGAGAATGGCACGTGAAACAGATGGCGTGGGCGCCGATCTGCGACGGAATGGAGAGCCTTCTGCCCGACCGATCGCTGCGGTGACAGGCCACGCAGCCGGCTCGAGGCTTGCCCGCTCCCTGCGTGTGGCGCGCGTGATCGAACCTGGCGCCGAAGCTGTGAAGGCGCGGAAAGGACTTGGTGGCGCCCGTTCCGGTGTCAGTGTGACATATGGAGCAGATCGGATGGGAATCGCTCGCGAACTGCTGGGCGTGACAGCCAGCGCACGGGACGTGACCCGGCCACATTGGTCTCGTTACTCCCTCGGTACGGCGGTGACAGAGCAGACACGGCAGACGCGAGTGCTGCCCTTCGTTGTGTCGAAACTCCATGAACTCGCCGTCGGGTGCCAGCGGGCCGACGCTCGCGCTCGTCCCGAAATCGTCGATCGCCATGAACGCCGCACAGACGCCGAGCAGGGCGGCCACGACGAGGAATCGACGTCGAGTCCGTTCACGTAAGGGGCTGTTGCGTCCAGGGGCGAGCATGTCGTTCTCCCGGAATGCACCTGAAATGCCATGGGACGGGGGCCCACTTCGCGCACGCTCGATGGTGGCATCGAAGCTCGTGGCCGGCCCCTCGCTACCGCTCGGGGTTCCGGGACGCGCTCTTTCTCAATGCCGCTGTCACACTTCGAAAGACCAGAACCCCGGGCGTCAGCGAGGGGCCGGCCTTTCGATTTCGCACCGTCGCGGAGGCACCGATGTCTCCACACGGCAATTCGTCGCAGCTATACGGTCGCTACTTCTGGTGACACTTGGTGCACTGCTGCGGCGTCGGTCCCTTGATGTCCTTCCGGTTCTTCAGCACGTCGGCGTGGCAGTTCGCGCAGTTTCGATGAAACGCGAGCTGGTTCGTCAGCGTGACGATCGCGGCGCTGTCCGACGACTTGATTTCCGGAATCGCCGGCAGCGACA
>CAZQBW010000312.1:0-5655 GCA_964591515.1 uncultured Clostridia bacterium | reverse complement strand
ACCCACGGCTATTTCCTTCGACCGCTCCGCGGTCGTTCAGCAGGCCAAACTCCAGACGGACCCACGAGGTCCGCGTGACCAGGCAGAACGCGCGAGAACGACATCGACCAGGTCGACGCCGAGAAACTACGCAGGCTGCTCGGGTCGAACACCAGTGCCGTTGCAGCGCCGGCACACCATTTCGAAATCGTGCACCCAGTAACGACCCTCACCGTCGCAGAACTCGCAGGAGGGATCGACGTCCAGCGCATCCTTCCCGTCCGTCGAAGCACCGATTCTACCCCCGGATCGCAGCAGTTCGATTTCGCGCAACGCTTCGTTCCGTTCGATGGTCACGGCTTCGAGGCGGGCGGCAAGAGCCGCAATCTCGTTCCGCATTTCGTCCATCTTCTCTCGATCTTGATCGTCCGTCATCATTGCACGCATGGCACTCGAATTCATTGAACGATACCCGAATCCAAAAGAATGATGAAGCACGCTCGGACCGCAGCCGCGAGGCCGCGTGGGAGCACCCGAAACGCCGCTCAACCGCGGCAGTCTACTCGAAATCGACCTTATGGTGTGAACAAAACAGCATCGGCTTTCAGCCTCGTCCGAGCGCCGTGCCAATCTGCACAGCCGCAAGTCCGGCAATCAGCGACAGGGCCACATACAGCGACGCCGTGAACCAGGAGCCGGCAACCAGAAGCCTGTTCGTTTCGAATTCGAAAGTTGAAAAGGTCGTGAAAGCGCCAAGAAACCCGGTTGTAAGTGCGAGTCGCATGTCCGGCCCGATGGCTGCGCGCTCGAGTCCGAGCGCTACTACGAGTCCAAAGGCGAACGACCCAAGCACATTTATGAGAAATGTCGCCAACGGGAAAGACCCGAGCCACAGTCGATCGACCGCGATCGCGAATCCGTAGCGCGCTAAGGCGCCCGCCATTCCACCAGTACCGACGAGGACCAGATTCCTCAGCACACGCCGTCTCCCGTTGGGGGCGGATCACCGCTACTCCGCCGGTTCGGTAACGGGGCTCCGCACGATTTCGACGGAGCAGTGTAAGTGCTGGGCAACCGACATGGAAACCGAACCCAGGAGGAACCGTTCGAGCCCTCGATATCCGTGCGATCCTACGACGACGAGGTCAGCACCCCACGCCTCGGCGACGTCGGGAATGACGACCTTTGGTGCTCCGCCGACTACTTCGGATTCGATTTCGATATTGGCGCCGTGCGCATCGGCGATGACCTTCTTGGCCTCGTCGACTGCGGCCCCCGCGCGTTCGCGCGAGACCCGCTCGATCTCGTCGTAGTAGCCGTCAGGAAGGATCCAGGTCTCTGGCACCACCGAGAGTGGCATCTCGATGACCGAAATGATCTTGATCCGGGTTCCATCGGCGAGCGGCCGGCTGGCGAGCGACTGCGCCGCGGCGCGGCTGCAATCGGAACCATCTGTGGCAAGCAGGATCTTCATGGCTCCTCCTCGAGCGCGACATTCAAGACAAATCGGCGCCGACGTCGATTTTGTCCCACTCCCGATACGTCCCCGGATGCGCTTCTCCAAACGGGACCTTTCGCGAGCGGGACTCGAACGCCGGCGCCGTTGAAACGCCTAGCCTCTTCTGCATTCAACCGAAATCTCCACCTCGGGGTAATGACCCCGGGCCCCGCGAGGACGAGAAGACCTGAAAGCTCACCAGTCGGACCGCACGTCCTCGCGGAACCCGTTCGGTGGACGGCATTCGTGTATTCAAGCGTCGTGCCAGAGCCGGATATCCCTTTTCGTTGAGGAATTAGCAAAGCCTGCATGTCATCCAGAGCGATTGTGCGAAAAAGCACGCACGGGCGTGGGGACGAGTCCTCACGCCCGTTCGCGGCCTAGCGTGTGTAGGACATGGAAGCCTGTCCGCCGTCCGGGTTCACGACTCGCAACACCACCGCGACACCCTTCGGGAAGCGGCTCTTCAGCGTCGAGCCCTTCTTGAGCGTGAGCCTGGTAGAGTCCTTCATCTTGACGCTCGGCCAGGGACTGGCGTCCGCGCCAATGAACACCACGACGCCGGCCTTGAAGTTGGCCCCGAGGATACGAATCCGGAATGGCTCGCCCGAGACCTTGGAGATGGAGGTGATCACCGGCGGATCGATGACTTGATTCGTCGCTGTCGCCGTGTTGTTGGCCGTCGTGCTCTCCGGTGTCGTCGTGGAGACGAACGCCGTGTTCACGATGGTCAGAGACGGCGGACCGACGATCTCCACCACGATCGAGATGGTCACGGTCGCACCTGCGAGCATCGAGCCGATCGCGCACGAGATCGCGCCGACGCCGCCTGAGACAGGTGTCGTCAGTGTGCCCTGGGTAGTCGTCGCAGAGGTGAACACCGTCCCGGAAGGAGTCGAACTCAACATCACGACATTCGCAGCGGTGAGCGGTCCCGCGTTGGTCACAGTGATCGTGTAGACGATGTTGCCGCCTGGGGTCACCGGATTCGGGACTCCCGTGATTGCCACCGCGACATCCGCCGTCGTCTGCGCCGAGACGCAAGCCGAGAACTCCGATGTGTTGCCAGATGGGTCGGTCGCCGTCGCGGTGATCGACTGCGTCGACGAGACGCTTGCCGCGAGCGAGGCGTTGACGTCCGTCGCTCCGATCACGTTCGTGACCACGTTGACGAAGCCGAGATAGACCTCCCCTTCGCCGTTACCGCTTGCGTCGCAGGAGGCGCTTGCAAAGAACTCGATCCGGTATGACGTACTCGGTTCCGACACGAGAGTGCCGACGATGGAGGTCGTTCCTCCCACGCTCGTGGCACTCGAGAGAACAGGGAAGTTCTGCAGGTCGTTGGCGCCACTGTCGGCATCGCTGACATCGTTGGCCGTTACTCCGTCGCCGTTGAGGTCGATCGCGAGACCGCCGTTCCCGGCCATCGAACACTGCGAGATCTCGACACCTGTCGCCGCAGGCTCGACGGAAACGCCATCACCCGAATTCATGGCTATCCGGTTGTTGAGGATCAACGTGTTGAATCCGGCCATGTGGACACCGTCGCCCTTGTTACCAAGGTCGCCGGTACCGTCAAGGCTAGTCCCGATCGAGTTGTTCTCGATGTTCCCGCCGCTGACGCTGTTCGCGACGAAGACTCCGTGAACCGTGTTTCCTGAAATTACATTCCGCGCGCCGGCCGAAGCGCCACCGATCGTCGTGCTGTTCGCCCCGGCAACGAGAGACACGCCGTTGGCTCCGTTAGAAAGAGCAAGCGTGCCGGCGCGATTGGTGCCGATTCGATTGCCAAGAATGGTATTCGACGCGGCTCCCGTGCCGCCGACTACGATGCCGGAGCCTCCATTGCCGGAAATGACGTTCATTCCCGGCGCAGTCAGACCGCCGACGATCGAGCCTCCCGCGGCCTCGATCGAAATACCGGCCCCGTCGTTCGCCTTGATCACCGAGCCGGCGAGATTCGTGCCGATGTGATTGCCTTCGATTATGCTCGCGGCACCCTGCACGACAATTCCACGGCCCGTGAAGTCGTTGATGGCGAGTCCACGAACGACCGTCGTCGACGCCTGGATCAGGAGTCCGTCAGAGCCAGCGCCCAACATCTCGCCGGAAATCTCGACGAGTGGAATACCGTCGTAAGCTGGTTGAGTCGCCGCATCGATCGCCACCGATTCAGTGATTGCCGGAAGCGGCGTCAACAGAACGATGCTCTTGGCAGCGACTCCGTTATTGATGTTGAAGTCGATCAAGTCGGCCCCGGAGCTGGCATTTGCATCCAGGAGAGCCTGGCGAAGTGTCCCGGCGCCCGAGTCCGCAATACTCGTCACGGTGAAGGTCGCCCGGAGTTTCGAAAGAGTGGCCGTCGCAACGAGTGTGTTCCGATCGACCGACACGACGTCGGGAATGGCGTCTCCGTTGAAACGTCCCGACACGACAAGCGGACTCGCCTCACTCTTCGACGCCGGCACGGTCAGTTCGACCGCTTGCAGCGTCGGATCATCGACACCGAGAATGACGCCGGCTTCGACGCCATCGGATGCTGCGACGACGTCGACCCGTCCATCGGCGTCAATGTCGCGGAGCGAGAGGGTCTGCGGAGAGATCGGGACCGACCGTATCAGTCCGACCGGATTGAGCGACTGCACCTCATCCGCGAATCCCAGATTTGGATAAACGAGTGCGGGGTTGCCGCGCCACACGAGGATGGCGCTTCCGGCGGTCCCGGTAATGCCGACGATCACGTCGCACGCGCCGTCGTCATTGACGTCGGATGCAATGGCGCTGACGGCGGTCGCCGAGCCTTCCGAAACCATCTGGATCGCGGCGGCATCACCCTCGAGCGACACACGCGGTCCGGATGGCAGGTTGGCCATCGTCGACGCCGGCAGAACGAACATCGACAGAACGAGCGTCACGATGAGCACACTCGCGCTCTGCGGATGCTTCTTTTCGATTTGTTTCAACATAACTCATCACACGATGTAGTCCCGCGAATCAATATGAAGCGGATGCGGAACACGCAGTTCCAGCCGCAAGATATGGGGGGCTTGCGCAGAGATCGGTCCCATATTTCGGGCTCGAGCTCGTTTGACACCAGGGAGTCACGGGAAGTATGCGTCAGAAGGGGCGAGATGCGAAAGGCGGGTAGTCTCGTGCGGGAGCGGCACTGGCTCTGAAACTGGATTGCCGCGCCCCGGCAGGCGACTCGCATCAGCGAGCCTCCTGCCGGGGCGCGGAGGTTGAGGATTGGTGAAACGCCGGTTCAGAGACCCGACAGCGCGCTGCTCGTAACGCCGAAGGCGCCGGGAGTCTCCGCCACGATAGCGCAGGCAAACAGACGAGGCAGATATGCCTGCCCCTCCGTGCCGAGCACCATCCGATTGGCGGAATCGGTGCCGGTCAGGGCGATGTGCCAGAACCTGGCGACTGCCGTCTCGTCGTCGCGCCGCGCGAGATCGCCGAAGGCAGCTTCCGCGGCCTTCTCGCCCGTGTTGTATGCGAGCGCGGCGACTAGTGCTCCGGCCGATTTACCGGGGAACATCGACCTGAGATTGGCGTGGTACGACGCGGCGGCAGCGGCGCTCCGCTCGACGTTGCACAGTCCATCGGGATCGAGGCCGAAACGCTCCCCTGTTTTTGGCATGAACTGGAACATGCCTCGCGCCCCGGATGGCGAGACGGCGCATTCGCTGAACTCCGATTCGCTCATAGCGAGCGCGATGCCGAGCGACGTCGGGAGCTTCGCCGCACGGAACGCAGCGTTGATGACGGGTGCATTCGCAATGCCCCGCGAGAGAATCGCGGTCACAGCCCGATCGCCTGTCCGTCGTTCGGAAACAAGACCGTCGAGCTGGATCCGAATCGCGGCGGCCAGCTCAGGTGAGACTTCCATGGGCTGTCCGTCGCCACGCAGATCGCCGCCGATTCGTCGGGCCCTCTCGACGACGAACGCCGTACGGGCGGCAGGGGACATTTCCTGATAGGTCTTCGGAGCCTTCGGGGTCGGCATCGTCATTGCGGCGACCGACGCCACCATCATGAGTGCTGCAGGGATCGCGAGAATGCCTCGTCGCATTGAGTCCTCCTGGGGTGTTGATGTGCTGTCATGAGGTGACGCGAGATTGAGTCTCGAATTCCATCACGGGATTCGCTGATCCTTTGTGCCCTTCGTGCCTTCG
>CAZQBW010000311.1:0-5701 GCA_964591515.1 uncultured Clostridia bacterium | reverse complement strand
CAGTGTACGTTGCGCATTTCATGAGCGTCAACGCGACGGCAATCCGGCGCGGTCAGCGGCCTCTACGGACGCTCGCCACCGTTTTTCAGGATCGTCTTTACCATCAGGAATCCGTCGTCGCCGTTCGTGTAGTAGCCGAGGCGGCGTCCGGCGACGCGAAATCCGAGGCCTTCGTAGAGCGTGCGGGCGCCGTCGTTCGTCGTTCTGACTTCGAGGTGCATGAGATGGACGTCGTGGCTTCGGAATGCGTCCTCGAGGTGCCGCATGAGGGTTGTTGCGACACCTCGACGTCGGACGTCCGGCGAGACGCCGAGGACGACGACGTGGCCGCGAAACTCCGGCTCGACGACGCCGATGGCGAAGCCGACGATGCCGTCCTCGGGCGAGATGGTCTTGAAGCAGACGGTTTCGGGGCTGGACAGCAGATCGCTGATGGTTCGTCGGTCGTATGCCTCGCTGCCTTCGAAGCACCGCTGGTCGAGCTCCCAGCAGGCGTCGACGTCGGGCGGTCCCATGCTCTCTGTAACAAGCGTCGCCGAGGACATGGTGCGAGTGTACAGCAGAGGACGCGAGCATCGCGGCGAGCCTCCGCGCCTTTGCGCCTTTGCGAGTGCTTTGCGTCTTTGCGAGATATTGGTCTCGCGAGGGCGTCTATCGCAAAGACGCAAAGCACTCGCAAAGGCGCAGAGACGCAGAATCCGCAACTCACACAATAAGCATGGCGTCCCCGTAACTGTAGAACCGGTACCGCTCACGGACCGCGTGGCGATACGCCTCGAGCACAAGCTCGCGTCCCGCGAACCCCGCCACCAGCATCAGCAACGACGACTTCGGCAAATGGAAGTTCGTCACCAGCGCGTCCACCGCCCGAAACGCCGATCCCGGCCTCAGAAACAGCTCGGTCACGCCTGCACCGGCACGCAGCACGCCACGCTCATCGAGCGACGATTCGAGTGCCCGCGTCGTCGTCGTACCCACCGCGATGACGCGACCGCCACCAGCGCGCGCCCTCGAGTGCGCTAGCGACGTCTCCTCCGGAATCACATACCGCTCCGACGCCACGCGGTGATCTTCGACCCGTTCGACACGCACCGGCTGAAACGTACTGTAGCCGACGTGCAGGGTGACCGACGCCCGTTCGACACCGGCAGCTGCGAGCTCCGCCAGCAGCTCCGGCGTGAAGTGGAGCCCCGCCGTCGGCGCTGCAATGGCCCCCCGCTGTTCGGCATAGACGGTCTGATACCGCTCCCGGTCGAGGCGCAGTTCGTCCCCGTCGTCCGACTTCGCCCTTCGGATGTAGGGCGGCAGCGGCGTCCTGCCGACACGATCGAGTCGCTCCCAGAGGTCTCCGTCGGTGTGGAACCGAATGGCGCGCCGACCATCCTGCAACTCTGCCACGACTTCGATCTCCAGCTGGTCTTCGCCCTCGCCAACGTGCACGAAAGTCCCGGTGCGCAATCGCGCCGCCGGTCGCGCAAGCGCCTCCCATGTCCCGTCGCCGAGCTCCGCCACGAGGAAGAGCTCGACCCGCCCGCCCGAGGGCTGGCGTCTCCCGACGAGTCTCGCCGGAAACACGCGCGTGTCGTTGACCACGAGCAGGTCGCCCGCGCGGAGCCAGCGTCCGATGTCGGCAAACACCGAATCCGTCAGGGTTCCGGTCGCGCGCTCCACCACCAGCAGCCGAGATCTGTCGCGGACGGCCGCCGGCGACTGCGCGATCAGTTCCTCGGGGAGCTCGAAATCGAAATCGGCAACTCGCTCGTGCATTTACTCCAGACGTGCGACGGGCTCCGCAAAGACGTCGTCTCTGCGGAGCCCGCGAAAATCCCGCTGCGACCGTGGACTAGCTTCCGCCCTTACGAAGCTCCATCAGTACCTGTTTCGCAACTGCCTTGAGCGTGTCGAAAACTCCGACACCCGTCGGCGCGACAGCCTCGAAGATCGGCTCGTCCTTGCGCTGAAGCTCCTTCACCATCTCGTCCATCGTCATGACGTGCGGCAGGTCCCGCTTGTTGAACTGCAGGACGTACGGAAGCTTCATCAGGTCGTAGCCCTGCGCCTTGAGGTTGTTCTCGAGGTTCCAGAGCGATTCGATGTTGGCGTCCATGCGCTCCCGTTGCGAGTCCGCCACGAAGACCACGCCGTCGACGCCCTTGAGGATGAGTTTGCGGCTCGCGTCGTAGAAGACCTGACCGGGAACAGTGTAGAGGTGAAAGCGTGTCTTGAATCCGCGAACGGTACCGAGTTCGAGCGGAAGGAAATCGAAGAAGAGGGTGCGATCGGTTTCCGTCGCCAGGCTGATGAGTTTGCCCTTGGCGTGCGTCGCCGTCGAATCGTAGATGTACTGCAGGTTGGTGGTTTTCCCGCCAAGACCCGGACCGTAATAGACGATCTTGCAGTTGATCTCGCGTGAGGCGTAGTTGATGAAAGTCAAGGCTCGGAAACCCTCTTTTGGTGGTAGTTCCTGCGAACTCGGGCAGGTCGGGACCTAGCTGAACAGATTGTCGATATCTTCGTCGGTGATCTCGGCAAATGGAGACTCGAGATCGACGCCCATCTCTCGCTCCCGCTCAACCTTCTTCATGATGTGCTCGAAGACTTCGGTGAGCTCGTTCGAGGCACGCCGCACACGCAATCGGACGAGCCCAAGGCTCGACCGCTCGTCAAAAATCACAACCAGGATGACCCGCTGCGCGACAATGGAGATGTGGATGTTGTCGTGCTCGCCCTCGTGTGAGAGGACGGGAAACTCTTTCTCACCGATTAGCCGCGCCAGTCCGTCAGTCGCTGCAACGTTTCCGGCCGTCAGACTGGCCAGACTCGTGGTGTCAATCTGCCCGACTTCTCCATGACTCGCAATCTGTTGCCCATTCTTGTCGACGAGAAAAACCAGCTTGGCGTTGGCATCGCTGCTCAACCGACCAATGATCGTCTTGATCTGCTGGTATTCCTCGTCATACATCACCATGGAACCGTTCATGGTCACTGCTCCCTTGTCTTTGGGCGATTCGACGAAATCCAGCACGGGTGCTGCGGAGGTCGGAACGCCGTATCTATAGCACACGTCCGCAGGCCGTTCAAGATGAAGGGGTAACAGCGTTATCCTCGTGCTTTGAGTGCTTTGTCGATGGCTGACCGGAGCCCCTCGGCGGTGTCTTCGGCGACCGCCCGGCCGTTCACGTAGACGCTGGGTGTACCCGTGACGCCAATCCGTGTTCCGTCATTCAGATCGCGGTCGACCGAGGACGCCAGCTTGCCCGAGGCGAGCGCCGCGTCGAACTTCTGGCGGTCCAGCCCGGCCTCTGTCGCAAGCTCGCGCAACCGGTCTTCGGCGAGGTTTTTCTGGTTGTCGAAGAGCAGCTTCGAGTATTCCCAGTACTTTCCCTGCTCGAAGGCGGCCTCGGCGGCCTGCGCCGCGCGGTAAGCATTCACGTGCTGCTCGAGCGGAAAATGCCTGGCAACGTAGCGCACCTTCGATCCGTAGGACTTTGCGACCTCTTCGAGAACCGTATGGGTCGCCGCGCACTTCGCGCACTCGAAATCACTGAAAACGACGATGGTGACCGGCGCGGTCGCGGCACCGATAGTCGGCCTACCGGCCACGTCGATCTCCCAGGTTGGCGGTGCCGGCTCGACGAGCGCGACTTCGATCTTTGCCGCCGGTCGCAACGTTGCCGCAAAGGCCGCCCTGGCGTCGTACTGGGCCTTGTTCTGGAGGATGCGAAGCAGTTCCTCGCGAACCTCCTGGAAGGGTCGCCCGCCGAACCGGTCCTTGTTCTCGTTGTAGAACTTGGAGGCATCGAAGGCATCGACCTTACCTACTTTCGGTGTGACTTCCTGTGCGATCAGGGCCTCGACCGTCACGCCGCGGCGTTTGGCCTCCTGGTCGATCAGGATTTCGTCGATCCGCCCGTCCAGCGCCGTCCGCTCGATCTCGAAGATCTGCGATCGCGCTTCATAGGTCGCGTTCCGAATCGTGTCCTCGACGTCGCCAAGCGTGACTTTCGAGCCGTTGACGACTGCAAGTACCCGCGCCAGGTCGGCGTTCGTCGCCGGACCCTTCGGCGAGTACTCGAGAACCTCGATCTTCGCGGAAGTTCGGAGGTCGGTCGTCAGAATAGTCATCTGGACCTGTTGCCGCTGGCTGCGGATGTACTGCCGGAGCTCGTCCTTGAGCGACTCGAACGGCTTGGGCATCGACTGGCGGTTGCGCTCGTAGAACACGCGCAGATCCTCGTCGGTGGGCTCATCGGCCTTCGCCACCACCTCTTCCTGCAGCAGCTTGGGCAGCGAGATCGATCGACGCGCCGCCTCAACCTCGAGCAGGCGGTTGGTGATGACGTTCTGCAGCGCGGTCTCGCGGGTCTCGTCGAGGCGTTGACGCATCGACGCTACGAGCGAGGCCGTGTCGGACTCGATCAGGCTCGTGAGTACCGGCACGCCGTTGACGACCGCCAGATTCACCGGACGCTGGGTTTCGCATTCGCACGAGTCGGTGGTCTGTCCGGTCGAGGCAGCCTGCGGGACTGGCGCGGCCATCAGGATGAGTCCAAGGAGAAGGGCAGTCATTCGTGTTCCCCCGTCTAAGTCGATTGCGAACCCATCAGGATAGCCGAATCACGAGCCGTCGCGCCACGTCCCAGTTTTCGGGAGACGTTCAGCCGACCTGGACGGCCGTGATGGCCACCGCATCGACGATGTCCTCGGCCTTGCAGCCGCGCGAAAGGTCGTTGGCCGGCTTGCGCAGCCCCTGGAGAATCGGACCGATCGCGGTTGCCCCGGCGAGCCGCTCGGTCAGCTTGTAGGCGATGTTGCCGGCTTCGAGGTTCGGAAACACGAGCACGTTCGCCTTCCCGGCGACGGCGGAACCGGTTGCCTTGGATTCGCCGATGGCGGGCACGAGAGCGGCGTCGGCCTGCAGTTCGCCATCGATGCGCAGGTCCGGCATTCGGGCGCGCACGGTCCGCGTAGCCTCGCGCGTTCGCTCGACGAGAGGGTGCTCGGCGGATCCCTTCGTCGAGAACGAGAGCATTGCGACGTTGGGTTCCACGCCGAGCAGCGTGCGGCACGAGTCCGCCGACGCGATGGCGATGTCGGCGAGCTCGGACGGAGACGGGTCGATGACGACGCCGCAGTCCGCGTAGATGAACGCGCCGCCGGCTCCGTACGGACAGTTCGGCACGACCATCAGGAAGAAGCTCGAGACCGTACGCAAGCCTTCCCGTGGACCGATCGTCTGCAAGGCCGCGCGCACCGTGTGCGAGGTCGTGTTCGTGGCGCCGGCGACCGAGCCGTCCGCGTCGCCCGAGCGCACCATCAGGTTGCCGAAGTAGAGCGGGTCTCGAAGGGCGCGACGCGCTTCGTCGAGGGTGACTCCCTTGCTGCGGCGGAGCTCGTAGAACTGGCGGGCGTAGTCTTCGAGCTTCGGCGACGTCTTCGGGTCGACGATCGGGGTGTCACCGAGGCTCGCGCCGAGAGCAGCCGCGCGATCGCGAATGGACTGTTCGTTGCCGATGAGGGTCACGCGCGCGAGAGCCTGTGCACGGATGAGCGAGGCGGCGCGGATGGTGCGGTCGTCTTCGCCCTCGGGGAGGACGATGTGGGTGTTGGCGGCGGCGGCGCGTTGGCGGATTCGGGTGAGTACGTCCATGCGGGGATCCTCCGGGGTCTAGCGGCCGCCAATACTACCAAAGGGCGCAAC
>CAZQBW010000310.1:0-5710 GCA_964591515.1 uncultured Clostridia bacterium | reverse complement strand
TGTCGCGGTCGACGAGCACCTGCAGCCCGCCGGAGCGATACCCGAGGTCCGTCGTTTCGTTCGTCGCCGCCCAGACGGTCGTCTCTGCGAGGATCGGCGGCCCGCCCTTCTCGCGACTCGACCATGCAATTCGGTAGTAGCCCTCGCGCTGCGGCGTGAAAACAACCTCAGCCTTGCCGTCGGCCGACGTCCGGACGACTTCGGTCGAGACGTCCTCGTGCACGTACTCCGACGACTTCAGCTTCCAGGGCTTTTCGTTCGGCTTCACGGCCGGCGGAAAAGTGCTGTTCTTCTCCTTCGCCTTGCGCAGCTCCTCGCCGCGGATCTCCTTGCCCTTCTGATCGATCCAGACCTCGGTCCAGGTGTCGCGCGTTATCTTCACCTGCCCCTCGACGGCAACCGGTTCGTCGTTCGCGTCTCGCGCATTGATCGCGATCTTCGCCTGGTCCTGCGGACGCAGCACGAACCGGTCGGGCTGCAGGTTGATGAAATAGCGCTGCCGCGTGACCCGCACCTGGTCGGTCGCGACGATCTCGCGACGCGAAGCGTCGGTCACGCGCGCCTCGATCGTGTACTCGAAATCCTGCTGCGCCGAGCGCGGCGTGTCGAAGATCACGTGAGCGCGTCCGTTCGTGTCCGTCTTGATCGTGTCGCGCTTCACGATCTGCCCGCCGCCGCCATAGTAGCTCCGACCCTGATTCGACTCGCCGTAGAACCACGGGAAGTCGCGCGGCACTGACCACCAGCGGTAATACGGGTTCTGGCGCACGAGCACCTCTACCGTCGCGTTCGCGACCGCGCCGCCGAAGTAGTAGTTCGCCTCGATGTCCACCTCGACGCGCTCACCCAGGCGGAAGGACTTCTTCTTGCCGTTCTCCTCCGGCGTGCGGATCGTGACCTCGAACTCCGGCAGCTTGTACTCCTCGAGCCGGAAGATCGTCGCGCTGCCGATCGTGCGCGCTCGCCGCGCCGTCCAGAACGTGATCGTGTACTCGCCTAGCGGCATGCCCTCGGTCAGCTTCATCGAGCCCCACGCGCTGCCGAACTCGTTGAGGGTCGACTTGCCCTCGCCGACCTTGGTCCCTCTCGGGTCGTAGATCTCGTACTCGACGGCCGTCCGCGCCGGAGTCGTGTAGAGCCCTTCAGCCCGCACGCGAGCCGTGAGCTTCCAGTTCGCTTCCTCGCCTGGCCGATACGCCGGACGGTCCGTATAGGCATAGATCTTCCACTCGCCGTTCGAGTCGCCTTGCGAACCGTAGCTGTATGCGTTGCTGAACGCCTGCCGGTTGTCGTCCGCCATCGTCACGAAGAGCGATCGCGAGGAATCGGTGTTGGTCAGATCGATCGAGGCCAGGCCGTCGCGGTCGGCCGTTGCGTCGGCGCGTCGCCACGACCACGTGCTCGACGACGACGTGTAGATGGCTTCCCAGAGCACGATCTTCGCGCCCGACACCGGCGAGCCGTCGATCGCGTTGCACGCGAAGACGAGCGCTTTACGACCGCTCGTCTTCACGACGAGCGCCGTGTCGGTGATGAGCAGCAGCTCGCGGTCGACCGTCGAGTCGGACCGCGCCTCCACGATGTAGGCACCGACGTCCAGCTTCTCCGCAACGCGGACCTCGGCGCTGCCGGGCTCGTGCTCGCCGGTGTCTCCGGTCTCGCGAGACGCCGTTGCGACGGGCTTTCGTCCCGCAGGATCGAACCGGTCGGACCAGGTCGACGCGTCGTTCTGGTCCGACGCGAACGCGGGATCCTTCGTCAGATCGATGCGGTAGATCGCGACGTCGATCCGGGAAACGTTGCGCCAGCCGAGCGTGTAGGTCACTTCGGAACCCGGGAGGAACACGTTCGGGACGGCAACCGACACGGTCGGCTTCGTGATGTTCTCGATGGCGGCCTTTGCATTGTCGACGTACTGCGACTCGCCGACGGCGAACTCCGACACGATCCGCTGATAGAGCTCGAGCGCCTTGTTCAGGTCGCGAACGCGCCGCCACGAGCCATCCTCGCCATAGATGGCGCGGCCCTGGTTCGCCAGGAACTCGGCGTACCGGAAAAGCGCGTCGTCGTACCAGCGCACCGACTTGCCCGGCGCGATCGCGGCCTCGAACTCGTCGGGTGCGCGCTCGGCCTGGTTCCAGTCGCCGCTCATCGACGAGGTAACGGCGATGAGGAAATGAGCGCGGGCCCGGTCGTTGTCGGTCTGGGCGATGCGAAGTGCGTTCTCGAGGACGTCGATCTCGAGGTAACCGCCGTAGTAGCCGTAGCGTTCGTACGGCTGAGCGTTCGGCGGCTCGGACATCCGCCAGACGATCTTCAGGTAACGGCTGCGCGCCATCTCGATGTCGGCGGTGCCGGCCCACCAGTCGAGGGCATTGCGGTAGAAGGGCCAGGCCGCGCCAGAATTCCGGTAGTCGCGGCGAATCCAGTACAGGTCCCCGAGCGACTCGTTGGCCTCGGCCCAGACGCGGTCGCGGTCTTCGACGCGCTTTGGCGCAGTCACGAACCCGTTGAGGACTTCGGTGGCGGCTTCGATCTTCGAGGTGTCGGCTGACGGCGTGGCGGACTCGCTGCGCCACAACGTGTCAGCGAGGCGGAACTCGACCCACCGCGTGTCGGCGGCCGGAAGAGTGAGGGTTTTCGCCTGCAGGTAGATCTCGCGTGATCGGGCGTAGGAGCCTTCGGCGAAGAGTCGCTCTGCGTCGGCGCGCAGCGTCGCGTACTGGGGCGACTGGGCGGACGCGGCGAGCGGGACGAAAAGCGTCGGCGCGAGGACGGCGAGAGCGATCACGAAGGCGGCGAGTCTCATGGGGCGTCAGTCCTTGTCGGGAAGTCGGTATTTTCCTGTGAGTTGGCCGAAAGCCTACCACGGGAATGTGGACGCAAAACTGACGTTCCGGTTCCCTGAAAGAAGAAGGCTTCGCGTACAGAGAGCACAAAGGCACGAAGGGCACAGAGGTTCTGATATGACTCTGTGTGCTTTGTGCCTCTGTGTTCTCTGTATGCGAAGCCTTCTTTCTTCCGGCCGCGCTATTTGAGCTCGAGCGGTTCCTTGGGCAGCAACTCCCCGAACGCGGTCTCACCCGTGACGAGGCCCCTCCGCAGGTACGCGACACACCAACCGCAGTGCGTGCCGCAGCCCTCGCGCTCGGCGAGCGCCCGCAGATCGAGTCCGTCCCTCGCCGCGACGTCCAGCAACTGCGCGAACGGCTTGTCCTCGCACACGCACCGATCGATGCACACAGACAACATCACAGTCAGAGGACCTCGGCTGGGGCTGACCTTCGCGCCGCGACTCAGAACCGCACCTTCACGCCGCCGAACGCCGTCGCCCCCGGCGCGCGAACGCCGTTCTCGAGAATCTCGGTATCCGTGAAGTTCTCGACGCGTCCGAACAACGTGAGCGTCACCCGATCCGTCACCGGGATCGCATAGTTCGCCGCGACGTTCGCTCGCCCATACCCGTCGAACGTGAACCGGCGCGACGAGAAATACACGGACTCGAACAGCTGCGCATCGTGCTCCGACTGCGCGAGCACGTCGAATGCCAGCGTGAGCCGCCCGATCCGCTGCGTCGCCTGCAACGAGAACGTGTGACGGGGTATCGCCGTCGCGCGGTAGCTCTGCCCGACCGCGATCGTCGACCCGTCCGCGAGCACGACCGTCGAAGGCAGGCGCGTGTCCGATGCGACGAACGTGTAGGTGCCGCGTACGTCGAGCGACCGCAGCGGCGAGACTGCCGTCGAGACTTCGACTCCGCGCGACAGTCCGCCCGACGTGTTCACGAAGCCGCCGAAGCGGCCGAGCCCGAGCGGGTCGTCGGCCTCGAACGTGATCGGATTGAAGAAGCTCGCAAAGTCGATCTGCCGCTGCAGCTTCGTGTAGAAATAGGTGGCGCCGACTCGCGCGCGATCCGAGAACAGCCGCTGCTCGATGCCGCCATCGACCGTCAGCGAGAGCTCGGGCTTGAGGGTCGGATCGCCGGTGCGGACGAGTCCGCTGCCGACGAGCGTCGAGTCGCCGATGTTCGAGAATCGCTCATAGAGCGACGGCGCGCGGAAGCTGTTGCCGACGTGCGCCCAGAGCCGCGTTCCGGTCGTCGCGAACGTGTACGCGATCGACCCGTCACCCGTGATCGCGCTCTTCTCGTCGAAGCCGCCGAGGAACGTCGGCACCGTCTGGACCCGCGCGTCGTCGGGCTCGGACGTGTTCGACGTCCCGAAGAGCGCCTCCGAATCGCCGACGCGGAAACCCTGCCAGCGCGCGCCGAGTCCGATCTGAAGCCGGCCGTCCAGGAGCGTGATCTGGTCGAAGACGAACGCGGCGTACGTCCACTGGCGGTCGCGCGACGCGTCGTTGATGCCGTCAAAGTCGTAGTCGAAGCCGAAGGCGTTGAACGGCTGGCGCGAGCTGCCGAACGGACCGGGGAAGTCCTGGCGGAACTGCTCGCGCTCCACCTCGAATCCGGCCATGAGAACGTTCGCCGGACCGAAGACGAAGCGACTGCGAACGTCGACCGTGTGCACCGAAGCGCGGTACCAGGCATCGCCGAGCCCGCTGACGTCGGGCTGCCCGTCGCCGTCGTAGTCGAACGTGAGCGGCGCGACCTCGGCGTAGTAGTCCGGATCCGAGTCCGGGCCGAAGCCGAAGAACTTCTCCGTCTTCGATCCCGAGTAACGCGCGGTGTAACTGAACACGTCGTTCACGTCGTGATGGAAGCGCAGCGACCCGGAAAAGAAGTCAGAATCGCGGACGTCGTCCGGATCGTTCGGCGCGTCGGCGAAAACGACAGGCGACGGCGCGAAGACCGAGCCGCCGGGTGTGGCCGCACGAAAGTACGGATTGCCGTTCAGGTCGACGCGCGCGTCGTCGAAGAGCACGTTGCCGGACAGTTCCATCCGGTCGTTGAAGCGGAACGCGGCGCGGCCGCCGAGCGTGGTGTTGCGGTACGCGTCGTCGCCGTCCACGCCGTTCGTGACGTTCTGCTGATCGAATCCGAAGCTGTAATCGGCGCGGCTGTTGCCGCCTGTCGACGAGAAGCGGCCGCGGAACGTCCCCAGCGATCCGCCCTCCGCCGAGGCTTCGAAGCGCGGCGCGCCGACGCCGCGCGCGGGAATTAGGTTGATCACTCCGCCGACGGCGTGCGAGCCGTAGAGCGTCGAGCCGGCGCCGCGTACGACTTCGACCCGGTCGAGGTTCGTCAGCGTAAGGTCCTCGAAGAAGCCCAGGAACGAACCGTACGGGTCCGACGCGTCGCGCAGCCGGAGGTCGTCGACGAGCACCGAGGTGTCCTGCGACCGCAGTCCGCGAAACCGGATCGCCGTCAGCGATCCAGGCCCGCCCTGCCGCTGGATGCGGACGCCTGCGACTCCAGCCAGTGCTTCCGGCAACGCGCGAACGCCGCGCGTATCGGCGTCTGCCGACGTGACCACGTCGATGGAACGCGTCACTTCGTCGCGCGCCTGCGCAGAGCCCGAAGCCGTGACCGTGACTTCTTCGGCGACGGCCGCAATGGCCAGCGGCACGTCGACGACGAGGACACCGTCCGTGGCGACGGTGACTCGGTCGAGCGTTGCCGTCCGGAAGCCGGGCGCCGTTACTTCGACGATGTACTCGCCGGGGGGAACGCCGTCGATGCTGTACTTGCCTTCGCGGTTCGTCACGGCACGTCGGTCGGTGCCGGCCGACGAGACGACGCGAACGGTCGCGT
>CAZQBW010000309.1:0-5726 GCA_964591515.1 uncultured Clostridia bacterium | reverse complement strand
GATCTCCGTGGGCCGCAAATGTCGCTCCAGGACGGTCTGCTCCCAATCCGTTCCGCTTCATCAAAGGGGGTGCGGCGAAGCCGCACGGGCAACTCTGTGTGCGTAGCTCCTCTGCTGAGCTACGCACACAGAGACACGGAGTCACAGAAGCACGGAGGTCGCTTGAAACTTCCCGCAACACGGATGTAAAGGTTTCACGAGGCCCGCCGATAAGGAGGGTTGAGAGACGGCCAATTCCCCGAACAGAGAATTCCGCGCCACGTAGATGGCTGGCCCGCCTCGTAGTACAGAGGAGGTGTTATGAAGAACGGATTGCTTTCGTTCCTCGCCGTCAGTGTTTGCCTCGCCATTCCCGCCGGGGCTGACGCGCAATCGAAACCCGGGCCCAAAGCCCGCCGTGTCGCCGACAACGCGGCCGTTGACGTCGTGAAACCGGCCACGATCGACGTCCAGGCGACGTTCACGCTGTCGACTACCTCCGAACGCTGGACCCTGAACGATCCGCTCCCGGCCGGCAATGTCGACTTCGGAGGCAAGCGACTCACGTTCGACGATCGAATGGTGAACTCGAGCACGACCACGGACGGCGAACAACAGCTGCTGTTCCCGGTCAGCTGGTTCGAGCCTTACAGCTCGACGAACCCGGACATCAAGTACGTCGTCGTGAAGTACCGGGACGGAAAGGCCGCCACGATCATGGCCGAGTACGTTGCCGATCGCGTCTCGATGCCGCGTGAGGCATTCCAGCCCTATCCGGACGGACGGAGCTTCTACAGCGACGTCGCCGTTTATCGTCAGGACGGGCAGGTCTACCTCAAGCAGGTGACTTCCAAGGGCAAGGATGACGGCAAGGGTGGCCTCTACGTAGACATGGTAATGATCTATCGCGTTCAGGACACGATGCCGGCTCCGGCCGCAACCAAGGCGACGACCGCTCGAAAGCCGTAACATCTCCGGGAGCCGTCTCCCGGGCGAAAACCGAGCCCCTGCCGGCTAACGCCGCCGGCAGGGTTTCGCACGTCTACTTGCCGTCCGCCGCTGCGCAGAGCGAGGCGTAACCGATTCCGTCTCCGGACTCGGTCGACACCGGCAGTCCGCACTGGGACCATCCCGGTTGCACGAGCTGACCCATCGGATCGAAGCGTCCGAGAAACCCCCCGTCCATGTTTACGAGATTCGTGTAGCCGTTCGCCGAGAGGATCTCGCAGGCACGCGCTGAACGGCCGCCGACCTTGCACCCGACGACGAGCTTCGCATCGGCCGGGAAGTGGGCGGCGACGATGCGTGCGAAATCGGGGTTGGGCTGCATTCCCATCGGACCGGCGAAGACGACGGGGACGTTCACGGCGCCGTCTGCATGACCAGCGGCGAACTCGGCTTCGGTGCGCACGTCGATGTAGGCGTGGCCATCGGAATCGATGAGAGCTTTGGCTTCGGGCGGCGTGACGGTTCGGTACATTCGACGATCTCCGTGTTGTCGGTTTCGAGTCCGGGAGTATAGCGAACGCATTGGCACGGAGGCACGCAGACGCGACAGCTCGTTCGCCGAGCGCGTTGCCGCGTCCGGAGTTGCAGCAACACCGGATCCAATCCCTATCCGGTATCATCACTGCTTCCCGGTTCAGGAGGCATTCCAATTGGGTCAAAAGCTCTGTCCGAAAGTCATCCTCGAAGGCACGCGTCTCACCTTCAAGACCGAAATCGCTTTCGCACTCAACGAGCATCCGCGAATGGTCGGCGTGCGGAAATACCGCTACCACTCGCCGGTCATCTCGGGAGAGTGGTGCGCCTTCACGAACCGGCCGTGGGGGAGGGGTCTGATCAACTACGAGCCTCACGAGGCCGGCCTCGCCATGGAGACGTACCGGACGTGGGTGCGTCTCTTCGAGCTGCAGCGGTACTACTCGTGGATCATCGATCGGTTCCACATCTCGACGAGGGCGCACCAGCTCACTTTTCACGACACGGACGTGGATTTTGGCTGGCTCGAGCAGCGGCTGCTCCCGCTTGGATTCCGGATCATCTTCTGCACCCGGAGCGTCGATTCGTTCGACGAGGCGAAGCAGATGAGGTTGAAAGTGTCGGGCAATCCGGCGCAGTACGACGACATCGGGGCCTTTGTGCGAGAGCAGGAACTGCTCGAAAAACTGATCGCGGAAACGAAGCTGCCGGTATTCCGTCTCGACGTCTCAGACAACAACGTCGAGGCTGCGGCGGACAGAGTCGCCGAGTGGATGGCGACGACGGGTGGACTCTACGTACCCGATGAGGGACCCGAGCATCCGCTCGCTGCGGAGCTTGCGGAGGCGGAGGCGAGAGTCGTCGGGCCGGAACGCGCGTAGGACAAGAACGCGCGAAGGGTTCCGTTCACCTTTGCGCCTTTGCGAGTCCTTTGCGACTTGGCGGGAAAACTGGATTCGCGAGACTGTTTTCTCGCAAAGACGCCAAGGTCTCGCAAAGGCGCAAAGGAGAAGTACGAGCATCCCTTTGAAGCTGCGATCCCCGGACGACACCATCCAGGCCGCACTATCCGGACTGCCGCTCGTCGAGCTCCTTCACCAGCTTCTTCGTCGCGACGGCACGGTAGCTTTCGTCGATCCAGCTCCTGATCCGCTCGAGCGGCGGCTCATCATCACCCGAGAAGCTCACTCCGACCCATCCCCATTTGCCGGTTCCGTAGCTACCGGGCTCTGCATAGTCTTCGAGAAGGACATCAGGGCCGGACTTCGGCAGCTTAACGCAGAGTCCGAGGCTCAGGCCGTCGCTGTCGACCTTTCCCATGAACACGAAGACTTTCTTGCCGACCTTGATGACACGTTCCTCCCACGGGAAGTCTTCCCACGCGCCCGGAAAAGTCAGCGCGTAGTCGCGAAGTGCCATTGTCGCGTGCCAGAGATGCGTTGCCATCGCCATTCCACTCCCGTTCACCGCTGAGGCGCCCCGATCATAGCTCCTTCCTACACCTCAAGCACGACTACTGCCGTTTCACCTCCGCCTGCCGAGATGTTGCTCAAGGCCGTCCCCGACAACCGGACCATTCCACCTTCGACCGTCCCGTCGAACACGAACGGGTCGAAATCCACAGTCAGGTCCGCTGTCGTCACGTGACCGGTCGCATCGAAGTGCGGCATCGACTCCGTTCGAACGGGGATTCGGCGCTGTACGACCCAAGAGCCTGCAAACGCCTGGTCGACAACTGACTTCCACGTCTCTTCGTCGGTGGCATGGCCGACCGTCACTCCGTGCCCCCCGTAGTCGTCGTTTGGCTTCAGTACGAGATCCTGCCGTTCCGACAGCAGCAGGTCGCGCATCGGAACAGGTTCATTCTCGTATTCGACGAGTCCTTCGCGAACGCGACGGGTCCAAGGGACGTGGGCCTCGGCGACGTGCAGCTGCTCGTCGGTGAACAGTCCTGCAAACCTGGGATCGCTCAGGACGGCGAAGCTCGCCTTCTTGTGGGCCACCTTGCAGCGGAACGAGTTCGCCATGAAGATCCGGCCTTCACTGTAGGCCCGAGTCAGTGCGTGCGTCTCATCGGTCTGAGTAAGGAACTCGTGAATGATGACGCGCTTGTAGACGATGTCGACCGGGCGCTCCCCGACGCGAAGTGTCTTGCCGTCGTAAGTCAGCTCTCCCGGATCGGCAATGAGCGCCGGATAGCCGTGCGATTCGAACGCGTCGCGAAGCACGTGGAATTCCGACTGCGTCGGCACGCCTGACCAATCGAGGATGGCGATGGTCGGCTCATCAGACCGGCCTCCCCATTCCTGGTAGCCAGAGACAAGCGACTCGAGCAGCTTTCGCCGGGGATTCAGCTCGAGACGGGTTCTGGACTCGAGAAAGTCACGAACCTCCGGAAGGTCGAAGAGCATGCATTCGAGTTGCAACTGGTCGCCGATACCCGCCGGCGACTCGCCGTTGTATTCGAGGAATCCGAATCCGCTGTCCGAGAGATAGGTGTCGAGACGTGTCGTCAGGCCAGCCCGCCGGTAGCCCGGATCGATGCGCGCCATCGCGAGTTCGCGATCCGTCAGGTCAAGCTCTGCAAGCAGTTCGCCGCTGTCGAGTGCGCAATCGATCAGGCGCTCCATGGCCGAGGTAACGACCTCGGCCGCGCGCGCAACAGCCCGGTACTCGGTTCGAGAAAGAAACAACGGACGGAGGAACGGGCAGATCGGCCGCTCTCCATGAAGTAGCCCGGCGTCACGCTGGATCGCCGTCAGTCGCTCGAATCGCTCCGGAGTGTTTCCCGGGTCCGCGAGGATTCTCCGGTCCAACTCAGAAACCACTTCCCGCAGGGCTGCGTTGGCCATGACGCGCGTCTCACCTCTGATCGATGTCGCGGCCGCGGCAGGCGCAGCCTGCGCGAACCTTGTCAGAAACCGGGGTGCCGCGGCAAGGTTCGGAGCCTCTTCGGCATCGCACGTCCGGGAGGATTCTGCTACGGTCGCGACCCGAACCGTCGCCTGCCTTCACGAGAGGTTCAATGCGTTACGAGGAGTTTCCGGCAGATCCGTCCGTTCGACATCTCGTCGTCAACTTCTGGATCTTCTCCACCGACGATCGCGACCCGGAGCGGTTCGAGCACACGATCGTTCCGGATGGAACCTCGTCCATCGGAATGAGTCGTCACTCGCCGGCGGCCGTCCCATTGGCCACGTTCGTTGGTCCGCGCGTGACGGCGGCAAAGGTGCCGGTCGTCGTCGGCGCGCGCTATTGCGGTATACGCTTTCAGCCGTGGGCGGGTGGCGCCGCGCTCGGATTGAATATCGTGTCGCTGCGAGACCGGCTCGGACCGCTCGCAATGGTGTCGCCTCACAAGGCGCAACTCATGTTGGAGTCGCTCGATGATGCGACAGACGACGCAGCCATCGTGCTCGGTCTCGAGCGTGTCGCGCGCGTGCTTGCGCGCGAAGCGAGATCGGTGGACGCGATCGTTGCGAGAGCTGTCGAGGCGATAGTCGACTCGGACGGATTGTCGCGCATCGTCGACGTGGCTGCCGCAGTCGGCGTTGGCGAGCGGACGCTGCAACGGCGGTTTCGGGCCGCCGTCGGCCTGACACCGAAGGAGTTCGCACGCATGCGCAGAATCCGGCACGCGTGTCTGCTTGCAATGCAGGGAAGCGAGCTTGGTCTCGCCGGAGTATCGAGCGATGCGGGTTTTGCCGACCAGGCGCATCTGACGCGCGAATTCGGAGGCGTGTTCGGATGGTCTCCGCGGTTGCTGCTCGCGTATCTCGAGCGCATCGAGCACGGGAACATCACGTAACGGGTCCGCGTCGGATTTCTTCAAGACGTCCACCGTCTACCTGAGTAGACTGCCCGAATGAGAAACACAATCATTACGCTCATGTCCGTGGCGCTCATTGCGGTCGTTCCTGCGCACGCAGCGCAGGAGGCCAAGGCTGCGGCGAATCCCATGGCGGCACGCACCGCCGCGCATCAGGAAGCGCTCCGCAAGCTCGATTTCCTTGCCGGCACCTGGAAGGGCAAGGCGTGGTTCCTGATGAGCCCGGACCAGAAACACGAAGTCGACCAGACCGAGACCGTCCAGTTCAAGCAGCAGGGTGTTTTGCTGCTGATAGAAGGGCTCGGCAGGGATGCGAAGACCGGGTCGATCGTCCACGACGCGCTCGCGGTCGTCTCGTTCGACGACGCCAACCAGAAGTACTCATTCACCAGCTGGGCGGGCGCGGGCCGGTCTGGCGCGTTCGAGGCGAAGGTCG
>CAZQBW010000308.1:0-5730 GCA_964591515.1 uncultured Clostridia bacterium | reverse complement strand
GCATCTGGCGAACGCCGGCATTCAGACGTTACTTCTCGACATCGTGCCGCGTGAGCCGACAGAGGAGGATGAGCGGGCTGGGCGAACGCTCGCGGACCGCTCCGTGCGCGACCGCATCGCGCGGGCTGGCCTGGACGCCGCATTGAAGGCCAGGCCAGCGGCGTTCTTCACCCGTCACGCGGCGTCGCTCGTGTCCGTCGGCAATCTCGACGACGACCTCGAGCGGGCGGCTACGACAGACTTCGTGATCGAGGCGATCGTGGAGAACCTGGACGTGAAGCGCTCGCTGTTCGAGCGAATCGACGCTGTACTCGGACCCGCAACAATCGTTGCGACGAACACGTCGGGCATTCCGGTCGGCAAGATAGCCGAAGGAAGAAGCGACGGGTTCCGCAGGCGGTTCCTCGGCGTCCACTTCTTCAATCCGCCGCGATATATGAAGCTCGTCGAGGTTATCTCGACGCCCGATACCGACCCGGCAATCGTCGCGAGGATGGCTTCGTTCCTGGACGAGCGACTGGGCAAGGGCGTCGTGTACGCGAAGGACGCGCCGAACTTCATCGCCAACCGTGTCGGCACTTTCTCGGCGCTGCACACGATGAAGGTGATGCTCGAGGACGGATACACGCCGGAGGAGGTCGACGTCCTGACCGGTCCGGCGATGGGGCGTCCCAAGGTCGGCACGTTCCGGCTGATGGACCTCGTCGGCGTCGACGTATTCGCGCACGTCTCGAGCAACCTGTACGCGAACGCGGAACACGACGAGCGCCGCGAGACATTCACCATCCCGGCGATGATCCAGTCGATGGTCGAGCGGAAACTGCTCGGCAACAAGACGCGCAAGGGTTTCTACCAGAAACACGGGGACGAGATTCTCACGCTCGATCCCGGAACCCTCGAGTATCGAGAGAGGCATCGGGCAAAGTTCCCCTCTGTCGACCTGGCGAAGACGATCGACGACCTCGCGGACCGCGTCCGGACACTGGTCTTTGGCAAGGACCGCGCCGGCGCGTTTCTCTGGAAGATCACCCGCGACACCCTGATTTACGCCGCGAATCGCATACCGGAAATCTGCGACGACGTCCTTCAGGTCGACCGTGCCATCCGGTGGGGCTTCAACTGGGAGATGGGGCCGTTCGAGCTTTGGGACGCGCTTGGCGTTCGGAAAACAGTCGATCGAATGCGGGCCGAGGGCTTCGAAATCCCCGTTGCCGTGGCCACGATGCTCGAGCACGGCGGGGAAACCTTCTACCGTCGGGACGAAGGCCGCACGCAGTATTGGGACTTTGCGACCGAAGGGTACGTCGAGGTCGAGGATGTGCCGGGAGTGACGATCCTGCGGGACGTCGCGGATCGTGGCCGCGTTGTGAAGAAATCGGCCGGCGCCACGATGATCGACCTCGGCGACGGAATCGCCTGCATCGAGTTCCACTCCAAGATGAACGCGATCGGTGGCGACACGATCGCGATGCTGAACGCCGGGGCGAAGGCGCTGGAGGACGGCGAGTTTGCCGGGCTCGTGATCGGCAACCAGGGCGAGAACTTCTGCGTCGGCGCCAACCTCATGCTTCTGCTGCTCGAGGCGCAGGAGGGAAACTGGGACGACGTCAATCTCATGATCCGGGCGTTCCAGAACGTGAACATGCGGCTCAAGACAGCGCCCGGACCCGTGGTCGTCGCGCCTTTCGGCATGGCGCTCGGCGGGGGATGCGAAATCACGCTCCACGGAGCGCGTGTTCGAGCTGCGGCGGAGACGTACCTGGGGTTGGTCGAGTTCGGCGTTGGCCTGATTCCCGCCGGAGGCGGCACGAAGGAAGTTGTCCTTCGCGCAGCGGACGCCTCGGCGGCAGCGGGCAGCGAGATGTTCGACGCCATCCGAAAGTCGTTCGAGATCGTCGCGACTGCGAAGGTCGCGACGAGCGCCGAGGAAGCCCGTTCGTTCGGGTTCCTCAATCCGGCCGACTCGATCACGATGAATCGGGACCGGCTCATCGCCGACGCGAAACAGGTCGCAATGGATCTCGTCGCGGAAGGCTACACACCGTACCGGCCGAGGACTGACGTGCCGGCGCTGGGGGAGCCGGCGCTGGCGGCGCTCAAGCTCGGCGTCTACCAGATGCTGCAGGGCGGCTACATCTCGGAACACGACGCGAAGATCGCGGGCAAGCTCGCGAAGGTCATGACTGGCGGCGACCTTTCGCACCGATCTCACGTGACCGAGCAATTCCTGCTCGACCTGGAGCGCGAGGCGTTCCTCTCGCTGTGCGGCGAGCGCAAGACGCTCGAGCGCATCCAGCACACACTCAAGACCGGCAAGCCGCTGAGAAACTAGGGAGCGGAATTCATGCACGACGCAGTCATTGTTTCATCGGTGCGGACCGCGGTTGGCAAGGCGCCCAAGGGGACGCTTCGGTCGACACGGCCGGACGAAATGGCAGCCACCGTTCTTCGCGGTGCCCTGGAGCGGGCGCCGGGACTCGACCCGCGGGAAATCGACGACGTCATCCTCGGATGCGCCATGCCGGAGGCGGAACAGGGCATGAACGTCGCACGCATCGCGAGCCTTCGGGCGGGCCTTCCCGTCGAGTGCTCGGCGATGACCGTCAACCGCTTCTGTTCGTCGGGCCTCCAGACCATCGCGATGGCGTCCGAGAGGATCATGGTCGGCGGCGCCACGGCCATCCTTGCCGGCGGCACCGAAACGATGTCGCTCATCCCGATGGGCGGGCACCGTATCTTGCCGAATCCGAAACTCGTCGACACGTATCCGGACGCGTACCTCAACATGGGACTCACGGCCGAACGTGTGGCACACCGCTACTCCATAACGCGTGAGGATCAGGATGCGTTTGCGCTTGAGAGCCACCGGAAAGCGGTTGCCGCCATTGCCGAGGGACGGTTCGCCGGAGAGATCGTGCCGCTCGAGGTTACCGTCGATTCCTTGACCACCAAGGCACACAAACATTCCAGGACCGTCACCTTCTCGGTCGACGAGGGTCCTCGTGCCGACTCGACGCCCGAGGCGCTTTCGAAGCTGCGCCCGGCCTTTCACGTGAAGGGCACGGTCACGGCCGGAAACTCTTCCCAGATGAGCGACGGCGCGGCCGCGGCGCTGGTGATGAACGGCGACCGTGCCAGGGAACTCGGCCTCACGCCGCTCGCGCGGTTCGTGGCGTTCGCTACTGCCGGAGTCCTTCCCGAAGAAATGGGAATCGGGCCGGCGCTGGCAATTCCGAAGGCGCTCAAGCTCGCGGGCCTGTCGCTCGACGATATCGATGTTTTTGAACTCAACGAAGCCTTTGCGGCCCAGGCGCTCGCGGTCATCCGCGAGCTTGGCCTCGATCCCGCAAAGATCAACCCGAATGGCGGAGCCATCGCGCTCGGCCATCCCCTCGGGTGCACCGGCGCGAAGCTCACCGCGACGTTGCTCTCGGAACTGGCGCGCCGCGGCGGCCGCTACGGCATGGTCACGATGTGCGTCGGTGGCGGCATGGGTGCCGCCGGCATTTTCGAACGGATGTAGGAAGGAGCGAATCATGTCCACAGTGCTCGAAACGTCTGCGAAGTCGGTTGTGAAGGGTGGGAGCTTTCTGATCGAGGAACACGCTCCTGCCGACATCTTCACGCCCGAGGATTTCACTGAAGAACACCGGATGATTGCCACGACGGCCGAGGACTTCGTGACGAACGAGGTGCTGCCCGCCGAGCCGGAGCTGGAGAAGAAGAACTGGACGGTGCTCGTCGAGCTGCTTCGCAAGGGCGCCTCGCTCGGCCTGATGTCGATCGACATTCCAGAGGAATACGGCGGCCTGGCACTCGACAAGGTCTCGTCGATCATCGTCTCGGAAAAGGTCGCCGCGTCGGCGAGCTTTGCGACGACGCACGGCGCACAGGCCGGGATCGGTACGCTGCCCATCGTCTACTTCGGCAACGAGGAGCAGAAGAAGAAGTATCTGCCGAGGCTCGCATCGGCCGAGTTGCCGGCGGCCTACGCGCTGACCGAGTCGGGCTCCGGCTCGGACGCTCTCGCCGCCAAGACCAAGGCCGTGCTCAACGAGGCAGGCACCCACTACATTCTCAATGGCGAGAAGATGTGGATCACGAACGGGGGATTCGCGGAGCTCTTCATCGTTTTTGCGAAGGTCGACGGCGAGCATTTCTCCGCATTTATCGTCGAACGCGCCTTCCCTGGCGTGTCCACGGCGCCGGAGGAGCACAAGATGGGCCTCCAGAGCTCGTCGACGGTCGCCGTGCGCCTCGACAACGCCGAGGTTCCGGTCGAGAACCTGCTCGGCGAGATCGGAAAGGGCGCGAAGATCGCGTTCAACATTCTCAACATCGGGCGATTCAAGCTCGGCGCGAGCGTCTGCGGCGGCGCCAAGTATGCGCTCAAGTCGGCGGTGACTTACGCGAAGGATCGCAAGCAGTTCGGCGTGCCGATCGCTTCGTTCGGGCTTATCCAGGAGAAGCTCGCGGAGATAGTCGTCCGCACGTTCGCTGCGGAATCGATGGTCTACCGGACGGCCGGAATGATCGACGACATGCTCGCGACGATCGACAAGAGTGACCCGATGGCGGTGCTGCAGAGCGTCGAGGAGTATGCGATCGAGTGCTCGATCGTGAAGGTCTGGAATTCGGAGATGATCGATTACGTCGTCGACGAGGAAGTTCAGATCTACGGCGGGAACGGGTACAGCAAGGACTACCCCGCCGAGAAGCACTACCGCGACGCGCGGATCAACCGCATCTTCGAGGGCACCAGCGAGATCAACCGTCTCATCATCTCGAGCCAGCTGCTGAAGCGGGCGATGAAGGGTCACCTCCCGCTGATGCCGGCCGTCCAGAAGCTGATGGGCGAAGTCATGTCCTTCCCCGAGCTCGAGGAGGAGTCGCACGATCTGCTCGCCGCGGAGCGGAAGGCCGTAGCGAGCGCGAAGAAGGTCGCGCTGATGGTGTCAGGCGTGGCGGTGCAGAAGTTCCGCGACGCGCTCAAGGACGAGCAGGAGATTCTCGCGCTCGGCTCGAACATCATCATGCAGACATATGCCATGGAGAGCGCGGTGCTGCGCGCCGTCAAGCTGGCGCAGTCGGGAGCTTCGGATCGTGCCGACGTGGCTGTCGACGCGGCCCGAATCTTCGTCAATGACTCGATGCCCAAGATCGAGGCGTGGGCTAAGGCGGGGCTTGCCGCAACCGTGGAGGGCGACGAGTTGCGGACGCTGCTCGCTGCTCTCAGGCGTTTCATGAAGCACACGCCGATCAACACGGTGGCCCTGCGACGCAAGATCGCTGCGCGAGTGATCGAGACGGAGCGATACCCGCTCTCGTAGAAGGGTTGACGCCCCGGACTCCGAATCGGGGTCTGGGGCGTCTTCGCAATGCGCGTTCACCAGTTCCAGATTCCGACGAGTCTCTACCTCGGGCCCGTCAACGTTCATCTCGTTGACGAGTCGCCCCTGACGCTCGTCGATACGGGACCAAACCTCCCCGAGGCATTCGACGCGCTCCGGGAGTCGGTCCACGGTATCGGACGAAGGCTCGAGGACATCGAGCGAATCGTGGTGACACACCTCCACGAGGACCACTCCGGACTCGCGGCGACCATTCAGCGGTTGTCGAACGCCCCGGTGTTCGCGCATCCGTGGGAGGCGGATCGACTTCGCGGCTACGATGATTACCTGATGTACCTCCCGCTGCTCGAACGGGCGGGCGTCCCGCCCGAAGTCATTC
>CAZQBW010000307.1:0-5741 GCA_964591515.1 uncultured Clostridia bacterium | reverse complement strand
AAGCCGCCGAAGTCGTGGATCGTCCGCGGCTCTGGCATTGCAGTCACGTGGGTGCCGCGCACGTACCAGTGCGCCGAAACGCAGAGCACTGCAGTCGGTCGCGGCAGGGCGGCGCCGATTTCACGCCAGCGATCGGCAAACCCGGTCCCCCCGAGTGCGTTCATCGGGCTGCCGTGGCCGAAGAAAATCGTGGGCATCGTGTCGGGCATAGTGCGCGCCTGTCGCTGCCGATCGACGAACTGCAAAAGGATAACCGAAGCGGCAACGGCAGACTCCTGTCTCTCTGGCTCTGCGCCTTTGCGAGACCTAGGCGTCTTTGCGAGAAATCTGTTCGCAACACAGTTTCTCGCAAAGACGCCAAGGTCTCGCAAAGCCGCAGAGGACGCAGATTCTGAAACCGCGGCAGCTCATTGCGCGTTGTGGCGACCGCAGCACCGCACTTCACGCCGAAGCTTCGGCCTCTAGAGAACGCCATGTCCGGTTCCAGCGATTCACCACCAGTCGCTCGGGGTCCCGTTCCGGGACCAACTTCGGCCGGACGCCTGCGCATCGAGCTGTGCGGTCGATTCCGCGTGATCGTCGACGGTGTGCCCGTGAACCACGAGGCCCTGCGCCGGTCGAAGACCCGTGCATTGCTCGCACTACTCGCACTGGCTCCGCAATCCCGGCTGCGCCGGGAACAGATCGCCGATGCGCTCTGGCCCGACCTCGACGGCGACGGAGCCGCGAACCAGCTTGCAAAGGCCGTCCACTCACTGCGCCGCGCCCTTGAGCCGGACCTTGCTCCGCGCGCGCCGTCCCGGTTTCTCGAGAGCGCCGACGGGCTGCTGCTCCTCAGGGCGCCCGACGGATTGACCGTCGATGCCCTCGAATTCCGCGACGCGGCGTGCTTCGGCCTCGCCTCCGGGACCACAGCCGCACTCGGCGGCGCCGTCGCGATACTTCCTGACGAACTGCTGCCCGAGTTTCTCTACGAGTCCTGGACGATGCCCCTTCGCGAAGAGCTCCGAATGCTCCGCGTGCGCGTGCTCGAGCGCTCGGCCGAATCGTGCGAACGATCCGACGATGCGAGGCGCGCCGAACGGCTCTGGCAACGGCTGCTTGGCGTCGAACCGGCGTCGGAAGTGGCGTACCGAGGGCTTATTCGCGCGGCGGTCGGTCGCGGCGACCGGTCCGAGGCGCAGCGCCTGTTGGCTGCGTGTCGCGAGACATTGCGGCGCGAACTCGACGCCGAACCCGATGCGTCGACGGTGGCGCTGGCGAGGACAGCGGTCGTGGCGAAACCGGCGGCAGTTGTGTCGATCGCAAGCACCGAGGGACAGTGTCGCGAAGCCTCAGTCGGCTCGTCTCGTGAGAAGTCTGAGCTGACCTCAGTCCGCGTGGCCGGCTCGCTACCGGTCGCGGTTCCAAATGCCTGGGGGGCGCGAGCTCGACGCACGGCCGCCGCGGCGGTGATTGTCGCGCTGACAGTCGTTCTCGTCGCGACGACCACGCCTGGCCGGGCCGTCCAGCGCGCGACGCGGCAGACAGTCCGGACTCTCGCTTCCGTCATCACTGGCCAGCCGGTCGATCCAACGATGGTCGTGCTAGCCGGGCGCGGCGTCGCGCCGCACTCGCGAGTGGACGTGGTCGGCAGTCGCAGCGGCCTTGCGACGTTCGCCGATGCAGACGGCCGGTTCCTGCTGCCGGGCATCGCGTGGAGACCGGGACAGAAGTACAGGATAGCGGTCTCACCTGATGGCCAGACTGCTTCAATTTCGCAGGTCGTCGCGTCGCAGATTCCGTCCGATCGAGGCGTCCTCGACATCGGCGCACTTCCCGATCCGGACGGCCCGGCCGTTGCACTCGAAGAGGTTTCGGGCCTGAATTCGTTCGCTGCCATCGACTTCCACGACGATGCGTACCTTGCGGGCGTGGTACGGGCGGTCACCGTTTCGGCGCCAACGGATGCGGAACGGGTCGAGGCGCTCGATGCGTTCGTCGCGTCTCTCTATGACCCGAGCGCCCTCGACCGTCGGAGTCCGCACGAGGCCGTCGCGCGCGGCTCCGGGCGAGCGAGCGACCTGAACGACGCGCTTGCGGCGCTGGCGCGGGTGGCCGGATATCGCGCACGGTTGGTGGACGTCGGCGACCCGGACCACACGGGTTTGACGTATCCGCTCGTCGAGGTCTCGTACGGTGGATCGTGGCACGTCTTCGACCCGGCAACGGCGACGCGTTTCGTGACGGACGACGGCCGGGTGCCGTCTTTCGCCGAGGCGCAGCGCGCTCCAGCGACCGTTCGACTCGCGGATCAGAACGTGCGGACGTACTGGGATGCGGAGTGGCTGAGGCGTCTCTACGCGTCGCCGCTGCACCGGTACCGGGTGGTGGAGAGTGAGGCGCCGCTCGTGGGGTGAAAGCGTCTCGTCCGATGCTTTGCGTCTTTGCGAGTCCTTTGCGCCTTTGCGAGAAACGCCGCCGCAATACTGTTTACTCGCAAAGACGCCAAGGACTCGCAAAGGCGCAAAGACGCAGAGGAAATGCGGACTGCTTCCCGACCTTCAGGGTCCTCAATTGCCCATCGCCATCTCCAGCGCTTCTTCAAGCCCAAGACGTTTGCCCCGGCTCTCCGCAGCGGCGGTTCCGGCTTCCCCGAGCTTCGCCCGCGACCGCGCGAGCCGCTCCTCGAGCATCGTCCGCTCGAAGGGCGGCAGCGGCTGGCCGGTCGCTTCCCTATGTTGTTTCGTCGCCGCGACGAGCACCACCGCTGTCTCGTCGTCGCCGAGAAGCGTCAGCGCTTCCGCAATTCCCTCGATCGCGTAAATGCAGGCCGACTCGTCCCCGAGCGCGCGTGCCATCGCGAGAGCCCGCCGCAGGTGCAGCGCGCTCTTCTCCGCTTCGCCGAGCGTAAACGCGACCCACCCGACCACGTACGTGGCGTACGCGAGCGTCTGCGGATCGTCGAGCCCCTCCGCGATCGCCACCGCCTCCGCCGCGTGCCGGGCGGCTTCTTCGTTTTTTCCGGTCCCCGCGAGCACTTCCGCCATCGAGTACAGATTGATCGCCAGGCTGCGCAGATTGCCTCGTCGCCTGTGAATCTCGCCGGTTCGCTCCAGCAGCGGAAGGGCCGTGGCGTAGTCACCGCGGCCGATCGCCACGGTCGCGATAAGGTGCGTCGTCGACGCCTCTCCGCCTATGTCGCCGAGTCCTCTGAAATACTCCCCAGCCTCGGCGGCGAGCTTTTCGGCCCGGTCCACCTGATTCCTGCGCATTGCGAGATACGCGAGCGCGCGCAGCGTCCGAGCCAGCCCCTCCCGGTCGTCGGCCGCCCGATCGAGAGCGAGCGCCTCCTCGAGCCGTGCCTCAGATACGGCGTAGTCGCCCTGATCGACCGCCAGCACGCCCGACCAGTAGAGCGCGAGCGCCCGGGCGGGCTGATCGCTCCCCGCCGCAATCGCGGATTCGAGCCACTTTCGGCCCTCCGACAGAAGGCCGCGCGACTCGAAGAAACTGCCGAGCGCTCCGGCCGTCGCCGCGAGCGCCGCGCCACCGTCGTCGCGCGCAAGCAATCGCGCAAGTGACGCCCTCGCAGTATCCATTTCGGCGAAGAACTGCAGCTCGACCCGTGTCTGGTCGGCCGTGGCACGGGCTGCCGCGCAGGCCTCCGCCATCTCCGCCACCCACGAGTCGATCCGCGCCTCGACGGCGGTTCGTCCCCCTGCCTTGTCGAGCACGTCGAGCGCGAAGGCGCGGATCGATTCGAACATCCGGTAGCGAACCGGATCGCGCTCGAGATCGGCAACGACGAGCGATTTCGCGACGAGCCCCTCGACGAGATCGGCAACGTCACACGCCGGGATCTCGGCCTCGCCGGTCACGGATTCGACGTCGTCCGTGGCAACCCGCTCGAGCGCATCGAGCGTCGCCCCGCCCGCGAACGCGGCCAGCCGGCAGAGCAGCAGACGCTCGGCGGGCGCCAGCGACCGGACGCTCCAGTCGATTGCCGCGTGCAATGTGCGCTGGCGAGATGTGCGGCCGCGCTCCGACGCGGAAAGAAGGCGGAATCGATCGTCGAGCCGGGCGAAGACCTCCGCTATCCCGAGCGCCCGGACGCGAGCTGCCGCGAGCTCTATTGCGAGCGGGAGTCCGTCGAGCCGCCGGCAGATCGCTGCGATCGTCGCCAGATCGGTCTCGCCCGGAGCAAACGCGGGAGCGGCGGCGCGTGCCCGATCGAGGAAGAGCTGAACGGCAGGCGATTCCGAGAGGACGGCGGCGCTCGACGCATCGGGCGGAACCGGGAGCGGGGCAACGGCGACGACCGTCTCGCCCGGAATGGCAAGCGCCTCGCGGCTCGTTGCCAGCACGGACGCCCTGGGACACGCCCGCATCAGATTGCTCGCGACCGCCGCCGCAGAATCGACGAGGTGCTCGCAGTTGTCGAGAACGACGAGAAGCCGCGAATCACCGATACGCTCGTGGATCGATGTCGCGAGCGGCTCGCCCGGCCGCTCCCGCGCTCCAAGCGTATCGGCGACGGCGCGCTCCACGAGCGTGGGATCGGCGACTCCTGCCAACTCGACGAACCACGTGCCGTCCGGGAAACGCTCGTCGAGCCGGGCCGCGACCTCGAGCGACAGCCGCGTCTTGCCTATTCCGCCCGGTCCGGTCAGCGTCACGCAGCGGGAGCGCTCGAACGCCTGCGCGACGCCGTCGACCGCGCCGTCGGGGGCCACGAAGCTCGTCGCCTGTGCAGGGAGGTTTCCCGGCGCGCGTTCCGATTCGCCCGTTGCGGCCACATCGCCCATACGCGTCGCCGCTCCCGAGACCGGCATGTCGTACGGCGCAGCGGCCACGCCGACGAGCGTCTGCCGCGTTTCGTCAGCGCCGGTGTCGGCCGGCGCCGACTCGAGGGCCGACTCGAGCGCCGCCACGAACACACCGGCCGTCGCGAACCGATCGGCCCGTTGCTTTGCCATCGCCCGCGCAACCGCGTCAGCAAACGCGCGGGGAACGCCGGCGACCGCGGTATCGAGCCGCCGGGGCCTTCCCTCTAGGTGAAGCGTTCGAAGAGCGCCGATGTCGCCGGTGAACGGAGTGGCACCGGAAACGAGCTGATGGACGACGACGCCGAGCGAGTAGACGTCGGCGCGTCCGTCCATTCCCGATTCGCCGGCGGACGCGTTCCACTGCTCGGGCGCCATGTAGAGCGGCGTACCGATCCAGTGCCCCTGACGCGTCAGCCGCGTGTCGGCGCCGTGGTCCGCCGTCGCGCGCGTGATGGCGATGCCAAGGTCCAGCAGTTTTGCACGCGGCTCGGCGGGCGCGTCCCGGACCATGATGTTCTCGGGCTTGAGGTCGCGATGGACGATCCCACGCGCGTGCGCCGCATCGAGCGCATCGCCGATCGGACGGACGATCTCGATGACTTCGCGAGGCGAGAACTGACCGCGCTCGCGAAGCAGTTCACCTAGTGTGCGTCCCTCAACGTACTCGAGGACGAGGTAGACCGGGCCCGTGTCTCCGCACACGAGATCGTGGATGCCGACGACCGCCGGGTGATGGAACCGGCGCGCGATCTGTCCTTCGCGGACGAAGCGGCGCAAGGCGCTCGGGTCCGATGCGTAACGGTCGTCGAGCAGCTTGATCGCGACCACGTCGTCGAGCGTGGCGTGCCGCGCCCGAAGGACGATGCCCATGCCGCCGCGTCCGAGGACGGCTTCGACTCGGTAGCGGCCGTCGAACGTCGAACCGATGAGCGC
>CAZQBW010000306.1:0-5765 GCA_964591515.1 uncultured Clostridia bacterium | reverse complement strand
CTCGCCCCCGCGACCCACGGCTATTTCCTTCGACCGCTCCGCGGTCGAACGCCCCTGTCGGGGCTCTACCGACCGTTCTTGGACGACACACGGATTACGCCGTGGGCTTTGGTTCCTTCGCGCCTACGGCCTTCCTCGGAGGCTTCATGAGCCGAATCCCCTCGTGAACAGTTCAGTTTGCTGAACCCCGTGGTAATGCCGCGGCGCTGGCGTGCCGATATTAAGAGACGGACGGGTCCATCAGCCGGCAAAGACCGGCGGCCCCTGGAAACCGGAACGTCATGCGAATCGCCCCCAAGTTCGTAGTGCTAGCTCTCGCGTGCCTGTGCCTGCTCGCGTCGGGTGCTTCCGCTCGACCTGAGCCGACCGTCGTCCGCTCGATCGACAGTCCGTCGAGTATCGCAACCGGCTGGCAGGCGATCCGGGCAGCGGACGCCGAGCCAGAGCCTCTCGACGACGATCCTCGTTGGCGCGACGTCGACGCCTCGGCCGTTCTCGAGGCCCAGGGAGCCGTCGACTACGCCGGTGTCACCTGGCTGCGATCGCGGCTCGAGTTGACCGCTCCAGCGTCCCCAGCAGGGCTCGGCATCGCTGTCGGTCCCGTCGATTTCGGCGGCGTGGCTGTCACTGTCAACGGACGCGCCATCGGCGCGTTCGGCCCGCTCGCACCGGGCGAGACTCACGTCGTCGCAAGGACCACGACTTTCCGGATACCCGACGATGCACTCGACGGCACCGGTTCGGTGCGGATCGGCCTGCGCGTCTGGCGGGATCCGGCCTACGCAGGGATCCCCGGCGCGCTCGGACGCCGATCGGCGGCGGGTGTCGAGATCGGCCACGCTACCGACCTCGAGTTGCGCGCCGACCTCGCCTTCAAGTCGCTCCTGCTCGATCGGGTCGACATCCTCGTCCTCGGCGTCGTCTTCATACTGGCAGGGCTGTACCACCTGCAGCTCTTTCGACGGCGGCGCGAACAGACCGAGTACCTGTGGTTCGGGACGATCGCTGTCGGCGCATCGGTCAACATGATCTTCTCGAGCGTTTGGGGAACACAGACACTCGATCCGCTCGTCGCGTTCTGGATCTCACGCACGGCATTTCACGTCGCCGGCATCGCCTGGCTCGGCTTCGTCTGGAAGATGTTCGGCTGGAGGCTCGGACCGCTGGCCCTGGGCTACATGGCGTTGCAGGTCGTCCTGATCCTGCTCACCCTCGTGACCCCGACGTTCGTGCTCGTGACTCTACAGGATCGCGCGGTGCTCTCTCTGGCTGCTACGTTCGTGCTGTGGTTCGGAGTGATCCCGGTCATGGCGTACCGCGGCCACCCGGAGGCGAGAACCATCTGCATCGGACTCTCGTGCCTTGCCACGGCACGCCTCTGGCAGATGCTCGGAGGCCTCGGACTCGTGCCTCCGAGGAACTTCGTGCACTGGGGCTTTTTCGCACTCATTCTGTCGATCGCGGTGTCGTTGTCGAACCGCTTCAGCCGGGTGTACAGGGATCTCGATGCGCTCAATCAGGACCTCGAAGACAAGGTGGCCCTGCGGACGAAGGAGCTGGCCGAGACCGTGACGCGCCTTCGCGAATCCGAGCGGCGCGCGAACGCGGCGCGCGAAGCCGCGCAGGAGGCAAACGAGTCGAAGAGCCTGTTCCTGGCGAGCATGAGTCACGAACTGCGCACGCCGCTCAACGCGATCCTCGGTTTCGTTCAGCTTTTGCGGCGACGCCACGCGCTCAACGAGGAAACGCGCCACGGCCTGTCTGTGATCATGCGCAGCGGCGAGCACCTGCTGTCGCTCATCAACGACATCCTCTCGATCACGAAGATCGAGGCCGGCCAGATGACGCTCAAGGAGGAGCCATTCGACCTGCACCACCTGCTCGAAGACCTCGACGAGACGTTCCAGCCTCGCGCCGAGGCAAAGGGCCTGCTGTTGTCCGTGTACATTGCGGGCACCCTGCCGCGCCACGTCTGCGCCGACGACGGCAAGCTGCGCCAGATCCTGATCAACCTCCTCAGTAACGCGCTCCGATACACGCAGTCGGGCAGGATCGAACTCGAAGCATCCTGGGTGGACGAACGAGCGGTCTTCACGGTTCGCGACACGGGATACGGGATTTCGCCGGACGAGTTGGACCGGCTCTTCGTGGCGTTCTCGCAGACGGCAAGCGGTTTGCACACGAAGGAAGGCACCGGGCTCGGCCTTGCGATCAGCCGGGCGAACGCGCGGCTGATGGGAGGCGACATCTCGGTCGAGAGCACGCTCGGCGTCGGTACGACGTTCACGGTCACGCTCTCGCTGAAGGTAATCGAGCAGTTGACGAGCGGGCGCCGGCCGCAGCGTGTGGTCGGACTCGAGCCCGGTCATCCGGACGTCCGCGTCCTCGTTGTAGACGACGTCACCGAGAATCGTCACCTGCTGTCGGCGCTGATGACCGATGCCGGCTTCACGGTGTGCGAGTCGTCGACCGGTCGCGACGCGATAGCGAAATGGGAAAGCTGGAAGCCGGAGCTGATCTGGATGGACATCCGGATGGCCGGGATCGACGGCATCGAGGCCACTAGGATCATCCGTGAGCGGGAGCGCGAGACCGGCGGCCGGTGCGTGATCATCGCGCTGACGGCGAGTGCGTTCGACACGGACCGCGCGATGATCCTCGAGGCCGGGTGCGACGATTTCGTGCCGAAGCCGTTTCTCGACGGTGTGATCTTCGCGAAGGTGAAAGAGCATCTCGGAGTCCGGTACACGTACCTCGAAGACGCCGACGCCGAGGAGCGGGCCTCGGCGGAGGGAATCGTTGCGAGCCCGCTCGACATCGAGTCGCTGGCGGCGCTGCCGGTCGAGTGGGCGGACATGCTCGACCAGGCCGTCCATCAGGGCGATGCCGAGGCGGCGATTGCCGTGGCCGATCAGATCGCCGTGCGCGACTCCGGGCTCGCCGACGAGCTGAAGAGGCTGGTGCGGCGGTACCGGTTCGACGAGATCACGGACGCGCTCAGCAGCATCAGGCGGAGGACCGGGGTCTAGGAGTCCGTCGGACGACCGCCGCTCCTCGCTGCCTTGCGCTGTCTCGCGGCGGTGTGGTACCTACCGTCGTTTCGGATGGAGTGCCGGAAGCGCTCCGACGGTCCGATTGAGGTCGAAGCATGTCAAACGTGAAGAAATCCCCGTCCGAAGTGCAGCCGTGCCCGAACTGCTCTATTGAGCTGCCGATCCCGAAATCCACGCGGTCGTTCATCTGCAAGTCGTGCGACGCCATCATCAAGGTCATCGGAACCGATGACGGCGTGGTGCTCAAGGTGGTGGGGAAGTCGGTGGAGGACGACCCGACGTACCAGGCCTACGAGGCGCAGGCAGCAGAGCTCGTGGCCGAGCTCGACACGTTGCACAAGCAGTACATAGTTGAAATGGCGAAGAAGCCCGGGCCCGGCAATTTCCGGCGCGGGCTGTTCGGAGTCGTTATCGTACTTGCCGGCCTGATCGTGATGATCTGGAGTCTGGCGGTCGGGGCGACGCTCGCTGGATTCGGGCTGCTTGTTGCGGTGGCGTCATTCGCGTCGCACAGCCGGCGAAAGTCGGCCTTCGAGGCGCACACCGGCGAGTTGTCGAGAACGATGGAGAAGATCGGCCAGCGCCGTGACCTCGTCCAGCGGAAAGCCGCGCGGATGAAGGTCGAGATCTAGGAAGAACCGGGCTCTTCGATCTCGTCTTTTCCTTCGCGTCTCAGCGTCTTCACTTGGCGTCTTTGCGAGAATGTCAGACTTGAGCGGGCGAACCACTGCGTGATCCAGCGCGATTGCAGGACTTCTTTCCCGCAAAGACGCAAAGGTCCGACGCAAAGGCGCAAAGTCAGAGATAAGACTGCACTGACGCGCGGTTCCGGTATCGGGTCGTCCCATTTCCGGACGGTTGGCGTTCCCGCGCAGCGACGCTGCCCCGGGAAATCCCTTTGAATGAACGGTTTTGACGACTGGCGCAGTCTGGCACGCGGGTGGCACTGTTCTCATCCGGAACTGCCATGGACGTCCTCAAACCCACGTCGGCCCGTCGCAACCGGAAGGTCCGGACGGCCGTCTTCACTGCGATCGGCCTCGTCGCCGTCGCGGCCATCACCGTCGCCCTCGCGCGCCTCAAGCCCGCCGACCCGACAATGGACTCCGCCTCCATCTGGACAGGCAGGGTCGAGCGGGGCCCGATGCTCCGCCAGGTCCGCGGCACCGGCTCACTGGTGCCCATCGACGTCCGGGTCATTCCCGCCGCCTCCGATGGTCAGGTCGAGCGCATCGCCGTCCAGCCCGGCTCGAACGTCCAGGCCGACACCGTAATCATCGAGCTCTCCAATCCCGAGCTCAAGCTCGCCGCCCAGGACGCCGACCTCAAGCTGCGCGCCGCTCAGGCTGACCTCGATCGTCTGTCCGTCCAGCTCCAGAGCGAGATCCTTGCCCAGGAAGCCGAAGCCGCCCGCGTCGAGTCCGAGTACAAGCAGGCGAAGCTGCGCGCCGACGCCGACGACCAGCTCATCGCCAAGGGCCTGATCTCGCCGCTCACGCAGAAACTCTCTCGCGTCACGGCAGACGAGCTCGCCAACCGGTTCCGAATCGCGAAGGAACGGCTCCAGTTCGCCAGCCGCTCTATGGAGTCCCAGCTGGCGTCGCAACGCTCGGTCATCGAGCAGCTCAGCGCGGCACGCGACCTGCGACGAACCCAGATCGCCGCCCTCCAGGTCCGTGCCGGAATCGCCGGCGTCCTCCAGCGGGTGGAAGTCGAACTCGGCCAACGAGTTGCGTCCGGCGCCGCCCTTGCGCGCGTCGCCGAGCCAACCCAGCTCAAGGCCGAGCTGAAAGTCCCCGAGACCCAGGCCAAGGACATTGCCCTCGGCCAGAAGGTGCAGGTAGACACCCGAAACGGAGTCGTCACCGGGACCGTCTCGCGCATCGACCCGGCGGCGGCGCAGGGCACCGTGACCATCGACGTCGCATTCACCGAGCCGCTCCCTTCGGGTGCTCGCCCCGACCTGACCGTCGACGGCACGATCGAGATCGAGCGCCTCGACGACATCGTCTTCGTCAACCGGCCCGTCAATGCTCAGACGCAGAGCACCGTCGGGCTCTTCAAGCTGGTCGAGAACGGTACCGCTGCCGTCCGCGTTCAGGTGCGCCTCGGCCGAGCCTCCGTCAACACCGTCGAAGTCGTCGACGGACTCGCGCCGGGCGACGAAGTGGTACTTTCCGATTCGAGCGCCTGGGACGGATTCGACCGGGTCCGACTGAAATAAACACCGAAAGGATTCGACATGAGTACATCGTCGCAGCCGCTCATCCGCCTCGAGAGCCTCGCCAAGATCTTCTCGACCGACGAGGTCGAGACGCACGCGCTGTCGGGTATCCACCTCGAGATCTCGCAGGGCGAATTCGTTTCGATCTCGGGTCCGTCCGGATGCGGAAAGTCGACCTTGCTCTCGATCCTCGGCCTGCTCGATTCGCCGACCGAGGGCGAGTACACGCTGGCCGGCGACCCAGTGGCCCGACTGTCGCTGGCCGAGCGCGCGCGAATTCGCAACCGCAAGATCGGGTTCATCTTCCAGAGCTTCAACCTGATCGGCGACCTGACCGTCTACGAGAACGTCGAGCTGCCGCTCACCTACCGCGGCATGGGAGCCGCCGAACGGAAGGAGCGCGTGAACGCCTCGCTCGACCGCGTAGGGATGACCCGGCGCGCGCGCCACCTGCCGAGCCAACTCTCCGGTGGCCAGCAGCAACGTGT
>CAZQBW010000305.1:0-5788 GCA_964591515.1 uncultured Clostridia bacterium | reverse complement strand
TGCCCGTCGTCGTGTTGCTTTCCATTCTGGAGACAATGCGACCGCTCCGCGGTCGTTCAGCAGGCCAGTCTCCAGAGCCCCGCCAGCGCCTCCGGCGCTTCGGACTCTCCGTCTCGTGACCACCGCGGAAGCGAAGCAGACTCAAACTGACTCAATTCGTCGCCGTCTCGCCAAGGCAAGTCGACCCACGAGAATGGCGACACCGAGCGCGCCTGCGGCGAGGCAGCCATAGTGGAGAAGGCGGACATCGACCAGCCCGAGCAGGGGATTGAAATCCGAAAACGGTCTGAACGGCCGGATATCGCGATGCATCAGCCCGTCGAAGAACGGGTGCGTCACTCCGCCGAGAATTCCGCCGACAAGAACTGCGGCAGGCCGCGTCTCGGCGCCCAGCCCGATTCGCGCGGTCCACGCAAGCAGCCGTGACCCGAGCTCGACTCTTCTCGACACACTCACCGCCGCCAGTACGAGTACTGCTGTCACGAGCCCTGCAGCCGTCGCTCCGACGAACGTATGCAGCTCCTGGTGCAGCACGCTGTCCCCGTTCAGGATGTGGTACAGCGTCTCGGCGTCGATCAGGACCTGCACCGATGCGAACGTGGCCATCGAGAACCACTGCGGGGCCAGGCTCTTGCCGAACAGACCGGGGCCGAAGTGATATGGCGTGAATGGCATCTCGAGACGTTGCAGGCTCGGCTAGGTCGGAATGAGCGACACGATCTGCGCCTCGACCGAACCGCCGTGGACGGACAACCTCGCCACGGTGACGGGAAGGCGAAAACGACGGGGGCCCGCGCTTCCAGGATTCACGAAGAGTCTGCCGTCGCGCTCGTCGATGCGCGGACGATGCGAGTGCCCGGTGACAACGACCCGAACCGAAGCGTGAGCTTCGGATGCAAGTGCGTCCGCCAACTCGTGAGTCACGAACAGGCGAATCCCTGCCGCCTCGACCAACTGCGTCTGTGGCAGGTCGGCCTCCGCTCCAGTCACGTCATTGTTTCCACGAACCGCGACGACCGGGGCCAGCTCGGCGAGACGATCGAGTATTCCGCCCCGTCCGACGTCGCCCGCGTGGACGATGAGTGAGGCACCGGCGAGCGCATCGAGCGCTTCCGGCCGCAGGAGGCCGTGAGTATCCGAGATCAGTCCAACGAAAGTCGGATCGCCTGACGTGTGAGACATCACGGCTCGATCCTGACCGGCATTCCGACGGTGGCGATCTCGAACAGTTCGCGAATGGCGTCGTCATCGAGGGCCACACAGCCAAGGGTCCAGTCGGGCCACGAGCCAGCGCCGTGTATGTAGATCTCGCCTCCGAGCGCCGTATGTTGCGGCGGCATCGAGTGTGAATCGATGGCAGCGTGGATATCGGCGTGTTCCTGCTCGGTGATCAGGCCTTCGCGCAAGCCCCGATCCGCATCTTCGCCGTTCGGGTAACTCAAGCCGAGCGAGAGGGTGTACTTGCTCTCCGGATTTTTCGTGAACACATAGAACTCGCCGACCGGCGTGCATCTGTCGCCTTCGATGCGCTTGTCGTCCACGGGATTGAGACCGAGCGCTACCGGATAGCGCCGTACGAATCGATCGCCGTCAAAGAGCAGCAGTTCGCGACTCGACTTGCGTACGACGACGCGTGGCGATTCGACAGGCCCGAGACCTCTCGTCGTGGACGCCCTGGCCGGGGGCCGGACGAGAACGTAGACAAGGCAGGCCGCCGCAACCGAGCCCGCTACGGCGAGGAACGCAAAAGCCGCCGTTCGCCAACCCGGGCGGCGGCGACTGCCGGATCCGGATACGGGAAGCTTCCCTTCATTCACGGCGAAACGGGCCGGGGGAACTTGATCGACGGCTTCTCGGGGTCACGCCGGTAAAGCACCACCGTCCGGCCGATGACCTGAACGAGGTGGCCGCCGTTCACTCGCTCGGCCAGCACGTCACCGGCGTTTCGCGCGCTTTCAGGCGCCGTGTCCAGCACCTTGATCTTGATCAACTCGCGGGCGGCCAGCGCCTCCTCGACCGAACGAACGGCATTGTCGGTCACACCTTCCTTGCCGATGTGAATGATCGGCTTGAGCGGGTGCGCGAGCGCTCGCAGGTGCGCGCGTTGCTTCGTCGTGAGCGATTCCACGGTTACCTCCACTGTCCTCCAGACGGCGATGGCGCGGCCCGCGTCCAGATCGGCCTCGCGAATATCGACAGACTAGGACCGAGCGCTCCGCTGCGCAATGCGATCGAGCGCGTCCGGACCCGGCGCCGCGACTTTCGATCAAATCGGCACGCCACCCGGGGCGGTCAGGCGGTCGTCCACGACGTTGCCGGTGTTTCGCGTTTCGGCCGCCTCGAGGAGCAGGACCTCGACCTCGTCCTCCGCAACGGGACGGTGCTCGACGCCTCGCGGAACGACGCAGAGGTCGCCAGGCCCCAATTGAACGACGCGGTCGCGAAACTCGATGCGGAAGGATCCTCGCCAGACGAGGAACACCTCGTCCGTTTCGTCGTGCCGATGCCAGACGAACTCGCCGAGGAACTTCACGAGCTTGATTTCCTGCCCGTTGAACGTGGCGGCGACTTTCGGCCGCCAGTGCTCCGAGATGCTGCCGAATTTGGGTTCGAGTGAAACGGCCTTCATTCATTCACTCCCGATGTGAGCATCGTTCCTACTGGATCTGTCGCTCAGACGATGCGAGCGCAACGCAGGCTTCTAGCATCGGTGCGCTGATTCTCCGCCGGTTCGCTTCCGCTACTAGGCCGAGTACATCAGGACGGCGAAGAAGTGACACGTCGTGCCCGTGAGAACACAGAGATGCCAGATGCAATGCGCATATTTCACGCGATCGAGTGCGTAGAATGCGACGCCGCCCGTGTATGCAAGGCCTCCGGCCACGAGCAAGGCAATTCCGGCTGGAGCCACGAGGTCGAGCAGCGGACGGATCGCTATGACGATCAGCCACCCCATGCCGAGGTAGAGCACCATCGAAACACGGCCTGCAAAGCGCCAGCCGACGACTTCGTTGACGATTCCGATCGCGGCAAGGAACCAGATCATTCCGAAGAGGGTCCATCCCCACGGTCCGCGCAGCACACCCAGAGTGAACGGCGTGTATGTCCCGGCAATGAGCAGGAAGATGGCCGCGTGGTCGATGGTCTGGAACGCGCTCTTGAGCCGGCCCGGACGGCTGCCGTGATAGACCGTCGACGAGAAGTAGAGCAGCGCGACGCTCGCCGCGAAAACTGCAGCACTGACGATGGCCCATCCATCGCGCTTGCTCGCCGCAATCAACAGGATCGGGGCACCGGCCAGCATTGCCACGAGACCGATCCCGTGACTGAACGCATTGACCAATTCCTCGCGCAACGACTGCTCACGACGGGACGATTTTGTCATCGGAACGAGTCTAACCCCGTGTGGCCGTGGGCCGAAAGTCGGGCTCAGCCTTGCGTCGTCTCCGCGGGCTCACAGTCGGATGCCGCAAACCTCGCCGTTACCGCTCGAGCCGTCACGAAGACCGCGAATGCTCCCATTCCCTGCGGAGCAGCCCGAAGAATGCCGTGTCCTGTGTTTCACCGGCAACTATCCATCTTTCGCGAAGCGTACCCTCACGGCTGAAGCCGATCCGTTCGAGCAGGCGAATGGACGCATCGTTGCGCGGGTCCGCATCGGCTTCGATCCGGTGGAGATCGAGCTCGCCGAACGCGAACGCAAGCAGCGCTTCGACAGCCTCACGCGCGTAGCCCCGGCCCCACCAGGCACGACCCAGGGCGAATCCGAGCTCCGCCCTGCGATTCTGAACGCTCGGCTCGGCAAGGGTGCACGTCCCGATGACGCGGCCCTGGTCCACAAGCTCGATTCCCCATTGAAAGAGGCTCTTTTCGGCAAAATGGTGGTGGATCTCGTCAACGAGCTCCTGCGCCTGATCGCGGCTGACGAATGGCGGGCAGCTCCAGTACTTCATGACGTCAGGATCGCCGAAGACCTCGAAGAGGTCGTCGACGTCGGCGTCGGTCAACCATCGCAGTCGCACACGCTCGGCCGGAATGTCGGGAAGCTGGAGTCCGTCGATCATTGGTTCACAGGTCGCCCGGAGCTTCGCGGACGATTTACGTGAAGTAACGGTAGTGCCCGGTGATCTTCCATGCAAACAATACGTCTTCGAGCTTCGCTCCCTGGCCAATGTTGTGCACGATGAGGCGCCGACCCGATGCCGGATCGACGTCAGCCGTGACGACGCCGATGTGGGGCACGCCTCCTCCCAGGTCCCAGGTGACGAGGTCTCCTGCGAGATATTCGGACGAATCCGGGCCGATTGCGACCGACTTCCCCTGTCGGTCGAAGTACACCATGAGGTTCGGCACTCTTCTGTGGTCGATATTCGGATCGGGTCGCGACAGCCCCCATCGCTTCGGATAGGACCTGAAACTGCGCCTCATGTCCTCGTGAACGGCCTGTTGAAGATCGACGCCGGCAGCCCGAAAGGCACGGATGACAACATCCGTACACACGCCGCGCTCAAGCGGAACGTCGCCACCTGGATATGAGAGTCGAACGTACGTCGGATCGTAGATCGTCGTGACGTTGACCTGACCACGAGCCGCATCGACGACCGCGCGAATCGATTGGGAAGCCAATGGTTCGTTTCGAAGCGTCGCGCCCGCCGGCGCGCACGCGACTGAAAGACAGACTGCAAGGACCCCTGCATGTACAGATCTCATGGTTCTCATTGTCTCCGGTCCGATCCGTCGCTGATTTCGTCTGACGGCCGGGTATCCGTTTGGGTTGCCGCCACCGGTACACTCTGCCGTGATGCAGCTGAGCTTCACTCCGCGTTACTGGTGCGACATCGGCGAGGGCCACCGCTTCCCGATGTCCAAGTACGAGCGCGTTCGCGATCAGCTCGTCGCCGAGGGCACGGTGGATCCTGGCGATCTGGTTGAACCCGAACCGGCGACCGACGACCTTCTCCGGCTGGTTCACACGGACGACTACCTTTCGAGGCTCTCCGGGGGAATGCTCACGGATCGGGAGATCCGCAGACTCGGGTTTCCGTGGTCTCAGGCGCTCGTGCAGCGCGCGCGATGCGCCGTTGCAGGAACGCTCGCCGCTGCGCGGCGCGCCCTCGAGACCGGAGCATCCGGCAATCTAGCCGGCGGCACGCACCACGCCTTTCCCGATCACGGCGAGGCCTTCTGCACGCTCAACGACATGGCCGTGACGATCCGCGTGCTTCGGCGCGAGCGACGCGTCCGGCGCGTCGCAATCGTCGACTGCGACGTCCACCAGGGAAACGCCAACGCCGAGATCTTCGACGGCGAAGGCGACACGCTCACATTCTCGATCCACGGCGCCGGAAACTATCCCCTCTTCAAGAAGACGAGCGACATCGACATCGAGCTTCCCAAGGGCGCTGGCGATGACGCGTTCCTCTCCGCGCTCGATTCGGTCGTGCCGGGGATGCTCGACCGGTTCAAGCCGGACCTCGTGCTCTACCAGGCCGGCGTCGACCCGCACGAGGACGACCGGCTCGGAACTCTGGCCCTGACGCTCGACGGGCTGGCGGCGCGCGACCGATTCGTCTTCGAAGCATGCCGCCACGTTGGGGTTCCAGTCGTTTCGACGATGGGCGGAGGATACGGGCGCGTACTCGAGACCACGATCGAGGCCCACTGCAACACGATCCGTGTACTCACGGACGTCTTCGAGGGGTAGCTCCTCGACCGCGGAGCGGTCGAAGTAAGTAGCCGTGGGTCGCGGGGGCGAGTGCAACGAGCACACGCGACCCGCGGTACCGCC
>CAZQBW010000304.1:0-5847 GCA_964591515.1 uncultured Clostridia bacterium | reverse complement strand
GCGTAAAATCGGAAGCATAAAGATGCGGATACGCAATTTTATGCTTCAAGTAACACCGCATGCCGTTTCGTGCCTCGTCGCGAGGCACGATGGGCAATTGACCGGCGATAAGAGAGCCGGGCCCGTTTCCTCTGTGGCAATGAAGACTCCGGACGTGCCGCTTCGCTATTATTGGGGACGGCGCCGGAAACGCGCCGCGAGCCACGCCCCTAGGGTCGCGCCACCTGCGGCTGCCATTCCGACGAACCACTCGTTCGCGCTTGCCTCGTAATGAACGTCGAGGCGAGCTTCACCATCGCTTTCCACGCGTTCGGAACTCGCAGTCGGAGCCATCGAAACAGCAAACGAGGCCGCGACAGCCAGTACGGCGAAGCACATGCCACCCAGTGCTCCGCCGATGAGCACCCGGAGAATGGAAGACATCTTGCGAGCCGCCACGAAGGCAGTGTATTCGGCCGGCCGCCACACCTCAATCGACGATCGACGCAAACGACGATGACTTGTGCTGGAGATTCGCGACGGACACCACCAAAGAAGACTCCATTCTGCGGGCCCGCCCGTCCTTAAGTTCTTCTGACGAAGTCAGTCCCGGCATTCGATGCGAACGAACAGCGGGGGATCACGGTGTGCGCCAAAAGACAACGCCCTTCGGTTGCTGCAATTCGTGATCGGCATGCACAGGAACGAGGCGTTCGTACTCGACGGATCTCGCGTTACGGTAAGAGGGATATCCGGTAGGCGCCGGGTGATGGGATTTGACGCCGTCGCGCAGCTGGTCGCGCGCCTCGAGACCCTGTCAGCGCAACTGGAGTTCCTGTCTTCAAGTGTGCCGGGAATCCGTGCCCGTCAAGACATGTGCAGCCGCAGCTTGTCCGACTCCTTGCGACTACCGGGGCATTCGGCCAGCGAGAAGCGCGATTTCGCGGTGGCGTTCCTGCCGCAATGTTCCGGCTACGGCCTGGTCGTCAACCTCCCAACGGCGAGCGATGCGTCGATGATGTGGCCCGCCTTGAGGCCTGGGGCGAGCCGCTTCTCGTGGAGCCAGTGCAGACCGGCGCTCACCGCGCAACCGCACTCCGAGCAGTTCGGGTCGCCGCCGAAGAAGCACGGCTCGATGCGCGTCTCGAGGTCAGCAGAGTAGTTCCTCGAGATGCGAGTAAACGTGCAATGTGCCGGACTCTCGGGTGGTGACGCAAAGGCGGCGAGCGCCCCGTCCGGGAAGACAAGTGCAGGGTATTCGCGCTTGAGCCGAGGGATCTCCTCGAATACTCGGCGACGAGAGTCAGGAGTCAACCGTTCAGCGCTTACCTCGCCGTTCTGGGGCGTGTAGAGGCTCATCCAGATACGCTCAATCTCGGGTCGAGCTGTCCAGAAGGCAAGATACTCCTCGAGGTAACCCGGCCGTTCGAGCATCTGGTTTGTGATCACCCAGCTGATGTCAGCTCGTCGTCCCTCGATGTTCTTGAGGATCGTCGCATAAGTCGCGGGCTTGCGGCGCACGTCATGCTCGGACGCGAGCCCGTCAATCGAAACCGTGATGCGCACGCCCGGAATGGCATTCCATTCTGCCGGGAAGGGAATTACAAGGCTCGTCACGACGAGCGTAAAGACCTTCATCTCCGAGAGTGCCGGAAGGATCTTCGAGAGTTCTCGATGGCGAATGAGCGGCTCGCCTCCAACGATCGACACCTGCATCGGTCGCTCGCGGCCGACGAGTTGGAGGACGCGGTCGACGAGCTGGTCGCCGTGCAGGTCAGCGAGGTGACGGAGGTTCTTGCCGCCGCCCAGGTGTCCATCGGAATAGGCGTAGCACCCGGGACAACTCAACGGGCACTCGCGCGTGATCTCGATCGAGAGCAGCGGGCTCGAGCCTAGGAGGATCCGCCCCCACGCTGAGAACACCGAGCTCATCGTCAAAGACTGTCGTGGCTTCACTATCGTCATCCCTGACTGGCTTACAGCCGCGCAACGGGTAGAGGCACTGACACTCGCCGAACGCACCCGTCGCCTTCGAAAACCGAGATTTGCATACCGGAGACCTGGACGCAATCTCAGACGAGCGGGTCGCGGACTCCCACCGGCAGCCGCTCACAATGCTAGCAGACCCCCTGCTCACGTCAGCGTCGGAAACCTGGCAGGCAACGACCGGGCGGCGCTCATTCTCATGGATTACGCGAACCGCCAATGGGTGAAGATCTATGCCGCCATCGGCGAAAACCCGAAGTTGATCGCGCGGCCGGAGGATCCCGCCTATCCGGTTAAGACCGAACGGGCGATGGTGCTGTACGTCGAAGCCTCCGACTGGAGCTGCCCGCAGCACATCACGCAGCGCTACACGATCGAGGAGATCCGGGAAAGAACGCGCCGCTGCTCGACCACATCGCGAAGCTCGAGGCCGGGCTCGAGAGTCGGCGGTGACGACCCATCCTCCGGGCCTTGCGCCTTCGATGGTATGAGACCGCGTCGGCGTCGGAAGTGCGAAGCTGGCGGACGGACCCCGATTTCGACCTTGCACAGGAGGCCCTTTACAACGCCCGGGAGCTCACCGCACTGGACAGTGTATGACGCACTGCGGTTCGGTCTGAGAGCGCATCCGAAGAGCACGGTGACGCTTCAGAAGCGCGCCTGTACGTCGCCGATCAGGTACACGCCGGGGAGATAGGGCGCGTGTTTCGCAGCGCAGTCTCACTGGCTGGCTGGTTGGAAGAGGGAAGACGCGCCGATTTCGCGGATCGAACGGATGAAGCGGGGCTGAACTCCAGGCTCGCTTCCAGTAGTGGGTTCGACTCAGCAATGGAGTTGATGCCGGGCACGTCCGACAATCTCCATTCATGACGGGATCCCCTCTCTTTCTGTTCAGAGCAATGAAGAAGAGCCATCTTCCTCGATCCTAATTGCCACCTTGGTTCCCGGCGACGGTGGGTCCGAGCTCCGATAGCGCCATGAAACGGTCTCCTGGGTGATGATGACCGAGTCGGCTGGTGACTGAAATGAATAACGAATCCAGAGTACTGGTCGGGTCGACGTTTGGCGAAGTCCCGCCCCGACGAGTTCGCTCTCGAGAATTGTTCCCGAAACGATGACCGGCCCGGCCACCTGGCCGAAGCTGTTTCGCACCGCGAGAACAACGGCGGGCAGCAGAACAAAAGGAGCCAGGCCGAGTAGGAACCGGCTGGCCAGGCAGAGCCAGTCGAGAATACCCGCCGAGTCCGACATAAGAATCCAGGTCTCGTTGGCCGAGAGCCAAGAGGCAATGCCAACGATGACGACGACCAGATAGACCTTGACCGCGAGCAGGGCCATCCTGCGACCGGTTCGAAGTCGATAGAGCGACTCATTCGCCGGGTCAGCAAAGAACATAAGCCTCCTGGTCAAGGTACTCTCCTGCCATTGGTAGGGCTCGATATGGCGTGATTCCGATCAGTTCCTGCACTTGTCGGCCTCGATGCATCAGACAGCGCCGTTGAACGTGCGAAGCGTACGATCGCGGAATCGGGAATCGCGAGACCGGAGGCCGGCTCCAATTCCATAGCCAGGGCGAATCGACCGAGGAGTTCGTTTCCGAAGCCCTCGAACGTGCGAGTGGCATAGACGGATCTGGCGCCGAAGTCTTCGGAGACGATCGCGAGCACGTGGTCCTCAGGCTCCGATTTTGCGGTTTGATGTGGATTGGAGCGGGCTTTCGCGTCCATCTTCAGTCTCCGCGAACCGAACGATATTCAGGCGCGTGACTGGTTCGAGCCTCATTGGATTGGGTGGCGGCACCTGCGTCCGTCGTCGCCGCGGCGCCACGCCTCCCCGACCCACCCCGCGGCAGTGGCCAGGGCGACGGTGAGACCCCAAGGTTGTCGTCCTCAAACCACGCCACTTCGCCAGTTGCCAGGCATGAGACCACACCGCCAGAGGCCGGGATCGCAGGCGAACCGACGACGGCGCCGTCAGTTCGCATCACCCATTCGAGGTAGCCCGAGGGATCTATCGCATAGAGGTGATGATCTCGCGATCCGACGTAGACCATTCCACTCCGAGCCACGGCGGGAGCGGAACCGAGTCCGAGCGGCTTCGCAAATCGCCACACGAGCGCCCCTGAGCGCGAAATGGCGTAGGTGCGTCGATTAGAGGCCGAAACATATACGGTGCCGTCGGCATCGACGACCGCTTCGGAGTAGATACAATGCTCGCCGATCGAGAAGGCCCAGCGAATCTCGAAGCTGCTCGAGAGACAGTAGAGCCGTCCGCTATAGGTGCTTGTGATGACTTCGTCGTCGATTCCAACGATGGGGCTCGATGCGAAGCCGAGACCAAGCTCGGCCGTGCAGAGCGTCGTGCCGTCCACTGCTAGTTTCACGAGCGCGCCCCGGTCGGTCCCGGCAACGATGGAACCATCGGAGCAGACCGAAGGCGGTTCGAAAACCGAATCGTCAAGTGTCTTCGTCCAGAGAACGGCACCGTCCCGGTCGAATGCGAGAAGCGAGTTCGCTCGGCCTCGCGCGGCCGACTGGTAACTAGAAGACACAAGGACCGAATCGTCGGCCAGAAGCGTCGGAGGGCTCTGAATGATCAAATCGCCCGGTAATCGCCAGACGACCGACCCATCGAAGTCGAGCGCGACGAGCTGACCGGGCTCGATGCAAGTCAGGATCAGGTTTCGACCAATCGCAGGCGTTGGCGCCGAACGCAGTGGAAAGCCGATGCGCGATTTCCAGATGACGTCTCCCTCGGGAGCAAGCGCGTGAACGAATCCGTCGTCGGCGTGGACGATGACCGTGCCGTCGGGTGCAACCGCCGGCGAACCGGCCGATACCGGGCTTTCGGCGTAATAGCGCCATCGACACTCCGGAGGATCCATTGCCGGCATCATAATTCTGTCCTCCTTTCCGTTCGGGTGAATCCGTCTCGCCCGTGCCCGCTCGATTGCGCGGATTGGCACTTGCGAATTCCTGCATGTATTGAAGCCGAAATCGGAAACAGTGAAAGTTCGGCAGTGCCTCGGATCACGGCCCGTTCCAGTACATGGCGAAGAGCATTGAACCGAGAAGCGCGCAGGCCAGATAGGCGATATACATATGTACCGAGCCCGCCTGAATTCGGCGTACTTTCGCCGAGATGGACCGCACGCGTGCGATCACGGGATCGTAGAGGAGCTCGCGGAAGCGATCGCGGATGACGCTTCGGTATTCGATCGAGTTGACGAAGTACTTCGAGTCGGGGTGGAAGTCCACTGACAGGTCCTCCGTCGGCCTGTAGATCTCGGCGAAGATCCGTCTGAGCGGCTCGGCGAATGCCGTCGCGGTGTACTGCATGCGGCCGGTCTGGCCGAATCGGCCGCAGCCCCAAGTCGGCGCACGCCGCATCCGAAGCCGGCCGACGACCAGGAATGTCGCGAGTACGATGAGGACCGGAACAACGATGAGCCACGCGGCGAGAAGCGGCGGCGAGAAACTCGCTTCGGTTGCCGGCGCCAGGACGGACAGCTCGGGCGCGACCGCCGCGGCGACCTGCATGTTCGGGACCGTTGCGACGATCCGGCCAAGGATCGGCGTCACCGCGGGAGCACCGATTCCGAGCGCGAGGCAGGCGGCTGCGAGCACTCCCATTCCCGCGCGCATCGAGAATGGTGACTCGACGGCGTGCTCGGCCTCGGTCGATCGTGCCATGCCGAGAAAGGTGATCCCGAACGCCTTGACGAAACAAGCGGCCGCGAGACCGCCGGTCAGCGCAAGCATGCCGACAGCGACGGGTATCGCGATCGTAACGACGAGGCTTTCGACTTCGAACCCGCTCAGCAGCGACTGAAACACGATCCATTCGCTCGCAAAGCCGTTTAAGGGCGGGAGGGCCGAGATC
>CAZQBW010000303.1:0-5912 GCA_964591515.1 uncultured Clostridia bacterium | reverse complement strand
CGCTTGAGCATGCCCTCGATGATCCGGTGTCGCCTCGCTGCCGCGTTGGCCTCGCGCAGCGTTCCCGGAATCGAGCTGGCGCTCGCCGGGTCACCGTCGCTGGCCTTCAGGCCGCGTTTCAGCAGCTCGATTCTCCGCCGTCCATGCATCGAGAGGTACTGGTTCCGCTCGAGAGGCGCGATGAAGAGCTCGTCGAACAGACCCGGCCGCAGTTCCTCGAACGCCTGCCGCGACTCGAGCATCTCTTCGAGGCGGTTCGGCGACAGCTCGAAGTCATCCGTGAAGCCGATCGAGTTGACGAGCGACGCCGCCTCGTCGAACAGGTCGAAGTAGTTGATGATCTGCTCGAACTGGAGCCGCAGCTTCGCCGACTTGCCGGCCCGGGTCCACTCGTCCGAAGCCAGTGCCGCATCGAGAAGCACTGACTCGAATCCGACGAACCGCTGATCCGATGCTTCGCGCTTTGCCTGCATGAGCCGAATGAGATCGTCGACGTCGAGGTCGCCACCGACGCACTCCACGAAGAGCCGCTCGAGAATGCGTCTGGCGTCGGCGACAAAGGGCGGATCGATCTGCCTCGCCGATCCGTCGCCGCCCTTCAGCAGGGCGTCGAGCAGGTCGAGAAGAGTGCCGGGAATTCGATTTCGCGTCGCGAACGCCCGAAGAAGGTTCAGCTTCGGCAGCAATGCGAATTCCGGGAGCCGATTCGCAAGATGCGCCGTCAGCGCGTCCTTGTAGGCATCGATGATTCGCTTGTTGTCTTCCTGCTCGTAGATCACATCGAGGTGGATGCGCTCCTGCTGGTACGGATCGAGCCGATAGTGTCGCGCCAGCAGGTCGAACGTGCGCTGTTCGTCGTCCCCGATGTTTCGCGTCGTCGCGTATGCAGAAGCGAAGCGAGAATGGTACGCCTCGGCGTGCGCGTCGATGATCTTGACGAGAAACAGCGTCCAATTCGGATTGCCGCACGCCTCGTGCAGAGCGTGGGCGAGGTCCCGGCCGTCGCGGCTCGCGGCTCGAATGTCCTGCCGCTTCAGGAATTTTCCGGCGACGCGGAGAATGGTTTCCTGCGCGGCACGTACGTTCGGAGGCAGATCCCCGGTAAGGAAGAAGTAATAGTTGACGAAGGCGTGCCCTGAGTTGACGATTCGCGAGTACTTCTCGAAGCCCGCGGTGTCGTTCGAAAAGGCAAGCCGGTCGGCCGCCTCGTGGTATCTGGCACCGTGCATCACGAGCCGGTTGCGAACGTCGCGGCGGAGCAGGTCCTTCTGCGGAATCTCGACGCCGAACATGTACGAGCAGAACGTGCCGCCCGTCCCGGTGTGTCCGACGCCGTTCTCGGTCAGGACGATCTCACTCCCTCCCGAGAAGAACCGGTCGTACGACCGGCCTGCCTCGACGCGACCGTCATACAGAAGCCGAATGTTGAGATTCGGACCAATGACCGTCGTGAAGTACTCGTGGCGCTCCGAGATGAGCCCGCCGATGTGGACGTCGCGAATCATGGAAGCTTCGAGCTGTCGGAGCGCAGAAGTCGCTGGACGGCCACGTGGCCGGACGACGGATGCGACTCAGGCGTCAGGCGGGGCGCCCTGCCCGAGGATGCGCCCGATGGTTTCGAGGAGTTTTGGAGCAGACACGGGTTTGGTGAGATAGGCAGTGGCGCCGAGCGCCATACCGCGCGCGACGTCTTCTTCTTCGCCCTTCGTGCTGATGATGATCACCGGCAGCGTGGTGTTTTCAAGCTCCGTTCGAACCCGATGCAGGAATTCGAGGCCGTCCATGTTGGGCATCTTGATGTCGGTGAGGACGAGGTCGTAGTGCGCCATCCGGACCTTCTCGAGCGCCTCACGTCCGTCTGTAGCCTCGATGATCTTCAGGTGGCTCCCAGAGTTGAACTTCCGTAACGTCAGCGTGAGGAGCTGACGGATCGTCGCTGAATCGTCGACAACAAGGAAGGTCAGAGAGTCCATCGTCCTGTCCTCGCATTGCGGTGGTCCCGACGTGCCCTCAGCCAGTCAAAACCGATCGCGCGGAGCAGAATGCGGAGCGAGACATTTTCGAATGCCGAGTCGCCGCCTGTCGCACGGCGTGACGCCGTGCCGAAATCGTTGAGTTCTTGCGAGATATTGGCGCGATCGATCGCGCCGTCGAAGCATCCAGTATGAAGCGGTCGCAGAATACTGCCCCCCGATAGGTCGCGTCAACCCGTTGTGTCTGCAACGATTGAGTGCGTTCGACGAAATGGCGCCGGGGTTGCGCCTCACCTCGCGGTTGGGTAATGCTCGACTGACACCGACTGCCGGATCTCCCCATGCGCGATCGCACCTTCCTCCAATTTCGGTCTGGACCGGAAACCTACGGCCTTCCGGCCGAGCGAGTTGTCCAGATCATTCGGATCGTCGCGGTAACGCCCGTGCCGAACTCTGCGCCCGAGTTGCTCGGACTCGTGAACCTGCGCGGCCAGGTTCTTCCAGTGTTCGACCTCAATCGGGCGCTCCACGGAGTGGATCGGCCCATCTCGCTCCGGATGTACGTCGTCATTACCGAAGTCGACGGGGAACCGCTCGGAATCGTCGTCGATGACGTCCTGGATGTCGTGACCGTTCCCGACGAACAGTTTCAGAGCTCGCGGGCGCTTTCTGCCGACGCACCGTTCTCGGCCGGCGTTGCCCGCATCGGCGCGCAGATCCTCACTGTTCTCAACCTGTCGCCGCTCATTGACGGGCGGCCCAGGCTCGGATTGCCCGTCCCGACGTGAAGGCACCATTCACCTGGAATGAAGAGGCGCACGCGAGGGTCGCCGAGATGTGCGTCGCACGGTGGGGAATCCGGTTCCGAACCGGTGATTCGCATCGACTTCGCGACGTCTCTGAGTCGGCCTACCTCGCGTCCGGCGACGGCGACTTCGATCGCTTCGTCGATCGCATGTCGGCTCTCGCGGACGACGACCCCGAGATGCAGGCATTCGTCTCTCAGCTCGTCGTAGGCGAAACGAGCTTCTTTCGATACCGACCCCAGTTCGAGGCGCTTCGAAAGCAGATCCTGCCGGCTCTCATCGACGAGCGACGGCGTGAGGGAAGGCTCGAGCTCCGATTCTGGAGCGCCGGGTGCGCCTCCGGAGAGGAGCCCTATTCCGTCGCCATGCTCGTGGCCGAATTGGTGCCCGACTGGAGAGACTGGGACGTTCGAATTTTCGGCACCGACATCAACCCCTACGCCCTGCGAAAGGCCAAGCTGGCGCGGTTCGGTGACTGGTCGTTTCGCGGAGTGGACGATGGAACCATTGCACGGTATTTCCGCACGGTGGGCGCCCGAACCAGATTCCTGTCGGATCCGTGCCGGGACTTCGTCACGTTCTTTCGTCACAACCTTGCGACGGACCCGGTGCCTGATCGTCAGCACGGACTTGCGGAGCTCGACGTAATCCTGTGCAGAAACGTCACGATCTACTTCGACGAAGTCCTCACCCGACTGCTCGCCGACGGGTTTCGATCCGCCCTCGCGCCCGGAGGCTGGCTTCTGGTCGGACACTCGGAGCCGGACTCGTCGGTCTTTGGACGCTTCGAACCCGTCGAGTTCGACGAGACCCTCGTCTATCGCGTTCCCGGCGGCGTGGGTCGACCTTCCGTTCCGACGCGCACCGTCGCGCCACCGTCCGTCGAAGTTGTCGAGCCTGCTGCCGGGCACGTGGATCGTGCAATACGAGTCGTCGCGGAACCGCACCGGCCTACCATTGCTGAGGCCCGCGCCGCCTACGATGCGCACGATCACGTCGGCGCCTTCGAACTGCTCGTCTCCATCGCCAACATGACCGGCGCCGATCCCACGGCGGCTCACCTGCTCGCGCAGCTCTCAGCCGACGAGAAACGCTACGACGAAGCCCTCTACTGGGCATTTCGCGCCCTTCTGATCGATCGATTCCACGCTCCGACGATGATGCTGATGGCGCTTGTCTGGCTCGAGCGCGACGATCCCCATCGCGCCAGAGAGCTGCTCCAGCACGCGATATTCAACAATCCGCGCGCGCCTGAGGCTCACCTCTATCTCTCGATGGCGCACCGTGCGCTGGGAAATCCGGCACAGGCAGATCGCTCGAAGGATCGCGCGATTCGGCTCGCCCGCTCTACCGGAGACGATCGGCAGGACAGCGACCTTCTGCCGGTCGAACGACCGCGAATCGGACTCGCCGGAGATTGACCCGCGAAATCTCCGCGTGTGGATTGACCCGGCTGATTATGGAGAAAGATGTGAGGCCCCGCGCTACCGCTTGGGGTTCTGGATGTGGTGAAATGGGCAAACCGTATGGACCGCACGCCCCGATTCACGATTGCGCCCGATGACGAGCTGCAGTTGAGCGTCGCCCAAGTGGAGGCGATCCTCGCGGAGCGTGCTTCGAAGCTCGCCATCACCTACGCACCGAGCTCCTACGCGGACGTCGAGCAGGTTCACCTGATCGCCTTCAGTCGAGGCGACCACCGTTACGGCATCGAGCTCTCTTTCCTGTCCGAGATACGGCCCGTCACGCGCTGCACGCCAGTGCCCGGCGTCCCGCCGTTCTACATCGGAGTGATCCACGTTCGCGGAGACATCATCGCCGTCCTCGACATCGCCGTGCTCTTCGGACGCGAGCCCGGTCCGGCCGAGGGCGAGCAGTTCGCCATCGTGGTCTCATCCGGCGACGTCACCGCCGGCCTGCTCGCGGATTCGGTAGACGACGTCCACGACCTTCTGCCGGGCCGCATCCATCCCCCGCTGACCACCTTCACGGACCGCCGCGAGCGCTACATCAGTGGGCTCAGCCAGGACGGAGTCTCGATCCTCGACGTCGACAAGCTGTTGCACGACGAGCGTCTCTGGGTCCGCCAGGAGCCTTCCGAGGAACGACGATGAGCAAGGCCTCGAACGAAGCCAACACCGCCGAGATTCTCGGCATCGACGATGCCGAGATTGCCACGCGCAGATCGTTGCTCCAGATCGGACCGGACGACGAAGCCGTCATGTCGGGGCTGGACGCCATGTCGCGGGAGCGTCTGCCGGAGTGGCTCAACGACATCGAATCGCATTTCCGGGCCTTCCCGGAGGCAGCCAGGGCGCTCGAGGAAGCCGGCGCCGTCGAGGCAATGAAGTCAGCGCAGGAAGGCTATTTCGGCGGCCTCACTTCAGGACACTACGATGAGGCGTTCGCGCTCTCGCGCCTTTCGCAGGATCGCGCCGGCACGTCGAGTGCCGGTCTCGGTCCGCAGTTCTACCTGGCGGCCTACAGCCTATTCGTCCGCGGTCTGCTTCACGAGATCTTCGTTCGCTACGGACACGACGCCGCACTGCTCGGTTCGGCGATAGAGGCCATCGTCAAGACGATGTTCCTCGACTTCAGCTTCGCGCTCGACGCCTACGTCGCGTCGGGCAAGGCGCAGGAGGAGCAACTCAAGCGCTCTTTCATCCACCAGCTGACGAACGCCGCGGAGCAGCTCAATCAGGCGTCGCTCAACATCCTGATGGCGACGTCGGCGCAGTCGACGTCTGCAAGTCAGCAGGCCGCGGCGATCAACGAGATCACTTCGACGATCAACGAGGTGAAGCAGACTTCACAGCAGGCTCTCGAGAAGGCGCACGGCGTCATCGACGTCGCCGAGCGGTCCGTCGAAGCCTCGAAGGTCGGAGGCCGGGCCGTCGAGCAGTCGATCGAGGGCATGCACCAGATCAAGGAGCAGGTCGAGTCGATCGCCGAGAAGATCCTCGCGCTCTCCGAGCAGACGCAGATGATCGGAGAGATCATTGCGACAGTGAACGACATAGCCGAACAGTCGAAGCTGCTCGCGCTCAACGCGTCGATCGAGGCCGCCAAGGCTGGCGAACACGGCAAGGGGTTTGCCGTCGTCTCCATGGACATCCGCAACCTCGCCGAGCAG
>CAZQBW010000302.1:0-5919 GCA_964591515.1 uncultured Clostridia bacterium | reverse complement strand
ATTCGCGGACTGCGTCGGGTCCGCGCCCGCGACGGACCGCTCGCGCTGCCCCCGCTGCCGCCATCGCATCGTCGTCGCGATCGAGAGAAGGCCGCAGTTTCGCTGCAAACGCGAACGCCGAAGACGACGCATCGGCGCCCGGCAGGAAGGTCGAATCCCGACCCGAGCCCGGATTGATCGTGCAGAGCGTGGCGCCGTCGCGCCGCTGCCGGATCGGTTCGCCGTTCATTGCCCTGTCTCCTCGGTCCGAGGCTGCATCGACAGCGCGATCCGCATGCCGCAGATCGCGTACCTCACCATCGGATCAAAGCCGAATCGTTTGCGAGCCGACGCGTCGCTCCAGTGAACGTCAAAAGCGCCACCGCGTAGCACGCGCTTCGTGTCGCTCGATCCCGTCGTCCACGCACTCCCGTCAACGGGTGCACCTACGTAGTTCGAGTGAAATGTGTCGGCACACCACTCGGTCACGTTGCCGTCCATGTCGAAGAGGCCGAATCGGTTCGCGACTCCAAGGCTCCCGACCGGAGTGGGCTTGCCGCGAAGCGGACCCTTGGCCGACTCCGGGTCGTCAGGTTCCACGAGCACGTTCGAGTAGGTCGCATCGATCGAGGCGCCGGTCGCGTAGGGACCCGCACCTCCGCCGAGACACGCGTATTCCCACTCCGATTCCGTCGGCAACCGGTAGGGCCTGCCCGTCGCCTTCTCGAGTCGCAGGCAGAACTCGTTCGCATCGGCCCACGAAACGGACGTGACCGGAAGCGAACCGTCCGCCGGACCGGGAGGCTCGACAGGGAGGTCGCGCGAAACGCGCGGAAGCGCTGCGACGGCGCGCCAGAGCTCCCGGGTCACTTCGGTCCTCGCAAGGTAGAACGCGGGAATCGTCACTTCGTGTCCCGGGCGACAGAACTCGTCGAACGTCACGTCGTCATCCGCGAGACCCATCCGAAACGAACCTGCCGGCACGACGACCATCTCGAACGACGGACCTCCGGGCAGCGATTCGCGAAACACGCGCGCCTTGCCGGTCGGCCGCTCCATCACGCGACCGCCGCCATCCAGAACGACGCTTCGAAATGCCACGTCCGACAGCTCACCTTCGAGCACCGGACGCCCCGGCTCGCCCGAGGCTCCCGCAATGGCGATCGTGTCGCCTTCGGCATCGTAGAGCGGCAGCGACTGGATGTATTCGACGACGGCCGAGATCGGACGCGGACCGTATTCGCCCTCGCGCTCGCTCGCCGAGCTCGCCACCGTCTCGGGAGGCGATTCGCCGCGAATCGTCTTGATGCCAACCCGCTTTCCGGTCGTCGCGTCGACGATTGCCAGGTGCGCGTTGGTGACGTATGCACCCGTGAGCGCCTGGCCACGAGCCGAAACATAGGCGTACTGGTACTCGGGCACCCACTGGACGATGACGATCGTCCCGACGTCCGCGGGCGATTCGGCCCGGATCGCCGAGCCGAGAGCGTGCGTGATCGGGTCGACCTGTCGCGAGCCGAGGTCGACGACCACGACCTTCCCGCGTCGGTACGGTCTAGTCGGAGCCGGTTCGGCGCTCGCAAGCGCGAGATACGGCTCGAGCGAATCGCGGAAGCGTTCGATCCGGGCCACGTCTGGCGGAGTCCGGAACACGGCCATGATCAGAACCACGAAGAGGACGAGGGTCGTCAGTGCCGCGACGAGTGCGATGAGTCGTGCGGTCGTCGACTCGAGCCGTCCGACGAAGCGAGACAACAGACCGTCTCCCGACCCCGGACCATTGTCGTCGAAGGTCGCAAACGATGGCGTTCGCGCTGGACCCGAATTGGTCGGCGCCTCGCTTCCGACCGGGCGGGGCGGGGCCGAGAGCTTGAGCCGATAACGAGTTGCCGCATCGCGCGCGGCCGTCGCGTCCTCGCGCGGCGACCACGAGCGTGATGCCGACGCACTCTCCGCAAGCGCGAGTGCTTCAGCGGTGCGGCCTCCGGCGTCGCGAAGAGCGGCGAGGCGCAGAAGCAGTTGCGGATGATCCGGCTCGAGTGCGAGGCCCCGTTCGATGAGTGCAACGGCGTCGTCGGTCCGGCCGGCCTGCGCCGCGATGCCTGCGGACAGGAAGAACGCCTTGGGATACGACGGGCCGACCCAGGTGATACGCAGTCCAGTCGCGACCCTTGGCCCGAAGTAGGCGCGATAGGCCTCGAACTCGCCCTCGTTCCAGAAGGCGATCTCGCGCTCGTCGCCTCGATCCACGAGCCAGGACCACGATTCCGGTACATCGCGCAGATGCTCGTCGAGCAGCGCCCTCGCATCGTCCACGCGGCCATCGACGATGAGGCGCTCGGCGGTCTCGGCGAAATCGGAGTTGGAGCTCAAGGCGGAGTCCAGCCTAGCAGAAGATCGTTGTCAGGCGCAGCTTGCGGGACACCTCAAATCGAAGCGAGCCAGGCAGGGTAGGACTGGCACTTCGCTCCGGGCATCTCCGGCGGCCGGCGAGTCGCCATGACGTCCGCTGCAACACTCACGTCCGCCGCAACGGTCGACAGTGGGCCGTAGGCTTCGAAGCCCATCGTCCACCAGACCTGGCCGTCGGGAACTGCTACCCGGGTGACCTCGACGTTGCACCCCCGACTCGGAATCGGCCGCGTCCCGTTGAACCACTCCGCGACGTGCTCAGTCGCATCGACTGGCGATGTCCCCGACAGGTCGAAAGCCCTCATCCAGCGCCGCTTCCCGATCGCCACGGTAAGATCGGTGTCCAGGAACAGCGCATCCGTCCACCACTTCGACCAGATCTCGATTGGACCGGCGAACACCCCGCTCTCGAGTTCGGCTGCCCGGGCATCGACGAGCCCCTTGATCTCCACCCCATCGCGTCCGCCGCGTGCCTTGATGCCAAGCTCAACCTGGGACTTGTCGATGAGATAGCGGTCGACACGGCCGGGGGGTGCCGCGTGCTGTCCGCCGTGCACCGTTGGCGAGGCGAACCAGTCGACGAGCTCTTGCGACTCGTCGTCGCGCCAGAACCAGCGAATCTCTGCGGTCACCTGCACGGGCGGTTCCTCCCGAGTCAGAGTGCGCCCAATGGCGCACGGACGCAAAGTGCCATCAGCCACTTCGGTTGGAATCGGTTCCGTTTGCGTCTTTGCGTCTTTGCGTCTTTGCGAGTCCTTTGCGTCTTTGCGAGAAACTCTTCTCTCGTCAAGAGAGTTTCTCGCAAAGACGCAAAGGACCCGCAAAGACGCAAAGGGTTCACTGCGTCGGCGACTATCGCAACACTTCTATCGACTTCCGCGCGAGCGCCTCCTCGGCTCGAAGTCCGTTTCGCCTGCAGAACGCCTCGATGGCTTCGAGGCGAGACCGCGTGTCGACCCCGGTTGCCCAGCACAGCTTGCCGGTGCACTCCGCACACAGGTCGAGCGGGCCTTCATCGGTCTCCTCGAGAGAGTTCGAGCCGTTCATCGAACACTGGGCCAACACACAGTGGGGAAGCGAGAATGTGTGCCCAGTTTCGTGGGTCGCAATCTTGAGTGTCCGCAGCAGGCACTCCCGAAACGCGCCTGGTCCGTCATCGGGAAATCCGAGACGAGACATCGACCAGACGCCGGCGCGTGCCTTGAGGTTTGCGACGCCGAAGACAAAGTTCCACGAAGGCTCCGGATAGAGATCGACGTCCGTCAGGCCAACGAGCACCGCGCCGTCGGCGGGAACCTCCGGCACGAGCATCCGGTCAACGATGTACCCGGCGAGAATCTGTCGACCGGAAACCCCCTCGCGCTGCGAGTCCGCCGGAACCGAGTCGAGGGAGCGCGGCGACAGCGTGACGACCTCGAGTCCGAAGTAGTCGCCAAGGAACTCAGCCGTCAGGTCGACGATCTTCCGGCGTGCGGGAGAGAACTCGCCGAGGGGCTGGACGTAGATCGTGCGACGGTCATCGCGGGCAACCGCAGGATCGGAAGCGAGGTACTCGTCGAACGTCTGCGGCGGCTCCTTGAAGTCCGAGCGCCAGTCGCCGGGCTTTGGCGGCGCGAGCGCAACATCGACTGGACGAAGCGCCTCGATCGTCCGACGGATCTTCTCGAGCGAGGCACGAGTCGATTGTTCTGTCGCCGAGCTCGACGACGGCGGCGGTGCGGACTTCGGGGTCGAGCACGCAGCCGCAAGCGCGAGCATGCACGCGAGCACGCAAACGATCGACGATTCGGATCTTGAGTTCATTCGCGTCTACCTTAGACCAACGCAGTCCGATTCCGGTTCCCTTTGCGTCTTTGCGAGTCCTTCGCGTCTTTGCGAGAAACTCTCTTGACGAGAGAAGAGTTTCTCGCAAAGACGCGAAGGACTCGCAAAGACGCAAAGACACCGGTTCCCCGAAAGAACTCACGTAGCACCGCGTTGATTCGGGTGCACGTCGCGGCCGCGACAGTGCGCTCAATCCAGCTTGTCTCGTGGAGGACTCCATGCGCGCTCTCATCATTGTCGCGACAGCACTCGTCTGCCTGCTCGGTCCAAACTCGCTCTCCGCCGTCGCGGCCGCGCCCGCCTCGGACGACATCACCGAAGGCCAGCTCCGCGCCGTCGACGCGACCGGACAACTGCGTCCGCCCTGCCCTCTCGAGCACACCGACGTCGACGTGCAGGTCGCCGGACTCGTCGCACGCGTGACCGTCACGCAGCGCTTCGTCAATCCATTCGACGAGACGATCGAAGCCGTCTACCTCTTCCCTCTCTCGGCTGATGCCGCCGTCGACCGGATGACCATGAAGATCGGCGACCGGACCATCGCCGGGCGCATCGCGCGCCGCGAGGAAGCCCGCGCCGCCTACGAGACCGCCCGCGCCGAAGGACGCACCGCGAGCCTGCTCGAACAGGAACGGCCGAACGTCTTCACGCAGTCGGTCGCCAACATCCCGCCGGGCGCCCGCGTCGACGTCACGATCAGCTACGTCGAGACGCTCGACTACGAGGACGGACGCGTCGAGTTCGTCTTCCCGATGGTCGTCGGCCAGCGGTACCTTCCCGCCGCCGCCGGCAAGGCTGAAGAGTCGATGGCGCGTCTGTCGACCACCAGCGTCAAGCCCGAGACGCGCGCCGGTCACGACGTCTCGATCGACGTGCAGATCGACGCCGGCGTTCCCGTGTCGGCCGTCTCGTCGAAGCTCCATGCCATTGAGACGACGCCGAAGTCCGACCACTCCGCCGTCGTCCACCTCGCGGCTCGCGACGAGATCCCGAATCGCGATTTCGTCCTCTCGTGGGACGTCGCCGGCAAGAAGCTCGAGGATGCCGTGCTCGCGCATCGCGACGCGCGCGGCGGATTCGTCACGCTCATCCTGCAGCCGCCGGATCGCGTCGCGGAGTCGGATCTCACTCCCAAGGAAATCGTCTTCGTCGTCGACACGTCGGGCTCGATGAGCGGACTGCCGATGGAGAAGTCGAAGGAAACGGTCCGGTACGCCATCGAACGGCTCAATCCTGACGACACGTTCAACGTCATCACGTTCTCGGGCTCGACGAGGGTGCTCTTTCCGAAGCCCGTGCCGGCGAGCGCCGCGAACCGTGAAGCCGCGATGAAGCTGCTCTCGGGCACACAGGGCGGCGGAGGCACCGAGATGATGTCGGCCATTCGCGCCGCTCTCGATCCGTCCGATGCCGAGCATCACGTGCGCATCGTCTGCTTCCTCACCGACGGTTACGTCGGTAACGACCTCGAGATCCTCTCCGAGATCCAGAAGCACGCAAACGCCCGCATCTTTGCAATCGGGATCGGCAACTCCGTGAACCGCTTCCTGCTCGACCAGATGGCCGCAGAGGGCCGGGGCGAAGTCGCCTACGCCATGCTTACGGACGACGGCGAACAAGTGGCGAAGACGTTCTTCGAGCGCGTCCGGAATCCGCTGCTCACCGACGTCACGATCGACTGGAACGGGCTGCCCGTCACCGACG
>CAZQBW010000301.1:0-5965 GCA_964591515.1 uncultured Clostridia bacterium | reverse complement strand
TGCGCGCCAACGCGCCGCTCATCGGGACCGGCATGGAGAAGGTCACGGCGCAGGATTCGGGAGCGGTCGTCGTCGCCAAGCGCGACGGCGTCGTGGATACGGTCGACTCGGAGCGGATCATCATCCGCGCCGACAACCGCGGCTCGGCGACGCTCTCGCGCGAAGTCGCGACCGACATCTACAAGCTCACGAAGTTCAAGCGCTCGAACCAGAACACCTGCATCAACCAGAAGCCGATCGTCCGGGTTGGTCAGCGCGTTCGCAAGGGCGACGTCATCGCCGACGGGCCGTGCACGGACCAGGGCGAGCTCGCACTCGGCCGGAACGTGCTCGTGGCGTTCATGCCGTGGCGAGGCTACAACTTCGAGGATGCGATCCTCGTCTCGGAGAAGCTCGTCAAGGAAGACAGCTTCACCTCGATCCACATCGAGGAGCTCGAGATCGAGGCCCGCGACACCAAACTCGGCCCCGAAGAGATCACGCGCGACATTCCGAACGTTTCGGAATCGGCGCTTCGCGACCTCGACGAGTCGGGCATCATCCGCATCGGCGCGACGGTGAAGCCGGGCTCGATTCTCGTGGGCAAGGTCACGCCGAAGGGCGAGACGCAGCTCACGGCTGAAGAGAAGCTCCTCCGGGCGATCTTCGGCGAGAAGGCCGGCGACGTTCGCGACGCATCGCTGACGTGTCCTCCGGGCATCGACGGCACGGTCGTAGACGTCAAGGTCTTCACCCGCAAGGGCGCGGACAAGGACGAGCGGTCGCTCGCGATCGAAGAGGCCGAGGAGCTCAAGCTGCTCAAGAACCTCAACGACGAAGTCCGCATTCTCGAGGAAGAGCGCAACAAGCACATCTACGAGATGCTCGAGGGCCAGAAGCTCTCGAAGGACCTGCAGCACAACCGCAAGACGATCATCGAGAAGGGCGTGGTGCTGACGCGCGAACTGCTCGTCGAGCACGAGTTCGCGGCGCTTCGCAAGATCGAGGTCGTCAACACCAAGATCGACGTTCCCTCGCAGATCCGCGAGCTCGAGCAGAGGACGGAGCGGGCGATCGGCATCCTCAACCAGCTCCACGGGGAAAAGGTCGAGAAGCTTCGGCGCGGTGACGAGCTGCCTCCGGGCGTCATCAAGATGGTCAAGGTCTTCATCGCCATGAAGCGCAAGCTGTCGGTTGGCGACAAGATGGCCGGCCGTCACGGCAACAAGGGCGTCATCGCCCGAATCCTGCCGGAAGAGGACATGCCGTACATGCCGGACGGCACGCCGGTCGAGATCGTTCTCAACCCGCTCGGCGTTCCGTCGCGAATGAACGTCGGACAGATCCTCGAGACGCATCTCGGGTGGGCCGCGGCGGCGCTTGGTCTGCGGTTCGCGACGCCGGTCTTCGACGGCGCAACCGAGCTCGAGATCAAGGAGACGATCGAGAAGGCCGGAGTGGAGCTCGAGTCGCAGGGTCGACCGAGGATGATCGACAAGTCCGGAAAGACCATGCTGTTCGACGGCATGACCGGCGACGCGTTCGAACAGCGGGTGACCGTGGGCTACATCTACATGCTCAAGCTCTCGCATCTGGTGGACGACAAGATCCACGCGCGTTCGATCGGACCGTACTCGCTGATTACCCAGCAGCCGTTGGGTGGCAAGGCGCAGTTCGGCGGTCAGCGATTCGGCGAGATGGAGGTGTGGGCGCTCGAAGCATACGGCGCCGCGCACATCCTGCAGGAACTGCTGACGGCGAAGTCAGACGACGTTGCCGGACGCTCGAAGATCTACGAGGCCATCGTCAAGGGTGAAGCCGATTTCGATCCGGGCGTGCCCGAGTCGTTCAACGTGCTCATCCGCGAGTTGCAGTCGTTGTGTCTCGATGTCGAGCTGATGCATCAGGACGAAGAGTAAGGACGGCCGTTTTATGGATGCGGCGGCTGGGAGGCCGCCGCTCCGAGGAGATCGACAAGCAATGTTTCGTACACTCGAGAAGACGAGCTTGGCCCCGGACTTTGAGGCCATTCGCATCTCGCTGGCCTCGCCGGACAAGATCCTCTCGTGGTCGCACGGCGAAGTCACCAAGCCCGAGACCATCAACTACCGCACGTTCAAGCCCGAGCGCGACGGCCTGTTCTGCGCGAAGATCTTTGGCCCGGTGACCGACTGGGAGTGCCTCTGCGGAAAGTACAAGCGGATGAAGCACCGCGGAGTGATCTGCGACAAGTGCGGCGTCGAGGTCACTCAGTCCAAGGTCCGTCGCGAGAGGCTCGGTCACATCAAGCTGGCGAGCCCGTGCTCGCACGTGTGGTTCTTCAAGGGCCTGCCGTCCCGTATCGGTCACCTGCTCGACATCCCGCTGCGCGAACTCGAGAAGGTGCTCTACTTCGAGTCCTACATCGTCATCGATCCGGGTGACGTGCCGAACCTGAAAGAGAAGGAGTTGCTTCCGGACGACCGGTACCGCCAGCTCGTTCAGGAGTACCCCGGCCGCTTCCTCGCGAAGATGGGCGCCGAAGCGATCAAGGAGCTTCTCCAGAAGATCCCGATCGATCAGCTCTCGGACCAGCTCCGCAACCAGATGAAGACGGAGTCGAGCCTGCAGAAGCGTCTGAAGTACGCGAAGCGGCTCAAGGTCGTCGAGGCGTTCCGCAAGTCGGGCAACCGGCCGGAGTGGATGATCCTCGACGTGATCCCGGTCATTCCGCCCGAGCTGCGTCCGCTCGTGCCGCTCGACGGCGGCCGGTTCGCGACGTCGGATCTCAACGATCTGTACCGCCGCGTCATCAACCGGAACAATCGGCTCTCGAAGCTCATCGACCTCAAGGCGCCGGAAGTCATCGTCCGCAACGAGAAGCGCATGCTGCAGGAGGCCGTCGACGCGTTGTTCGACAACGGCCGGCGCGGCCGCATCCTTCGCGGTGCGAACAACCGTCCTCTCAAGTCGCTCTCTGACACGCTCAAGGGCAAGCAGGGCCGGTTCCGCCAGAACCTGCTCGGCAAGCGCGTCGACTACTCGGGCCGTTCGGTCATCGTCGTGGGTCCGGAGCTCAAGCTTCACCAGTGCGGCCTGCCGAAGAAGATGGCGCTCGAGCTCTTCAAGCCGTTCATCTACAACCAGCTCGAGAAGCAGAACTACGCCGCGACGATCAAGCAGGCGAAGGAAATGGTCGAGCGGCAGGAACCGGTCGTGTGGGACATCCTCGAGGACGTCATCCGCGAGCATCCGGTGCTGCTCAACCGCGCGCCGACGCTCCATCGTCTCGGCATCCAGGCGTTCCAGCCGGTGCTCGTCGAGGGCAAGGCCATCAAGATCCACCCACTCGTCTGCACGGCGTTCAACGCCGACTTCGACGGCGACCAGATGGCGGTCCACATTCCGCTCAGCCCCGAGGCGCAGATCGAAGCGCAGGTGCTGATGCTGTCAGCGAACAACATCCTGAGCCCGGCGCACGGACAGCCGATCGCCGTGCCGACGCAGGACATCGTCCTTGGCATCTACTACCTCACGCGTCCGCGCGTCGGTGTGCGCGGCGAGGGCCGTACGTTCTCGTCGCCCGAGGAAGTGCTGCTCGCACTCGACCACGGCGTCGTCACGACGCAGTCGCCGATCAAGCTGCTGCATCGCGGACAGCTCGTCGACCTCGACCAGGAGCGCGACGACCAGGATCTCATCCACGCGACTGCGCGTGACGTGGATCGGCACCTGCTCGACACGACCGTCGGCCGCGTCATCTTCAACGACGCGCTGGCGGCGGACCTGCCGTTCATCAATGGCACCCTCAAGAAGAAGGGACTGACGAACCTCGTCAGCTTCTGCCATCTGCGGCTCGGCCACGACGAGACGGTGAAGATCCTCGACCGCCTGAAGGCGCTCGGGTTCCTGTACGCGACGAAGGCGGGCCTATCGATCGGCATCGACGACCTCGTCACGCCGCCCGCGAAGAAGGACCTGCTGAACTCGGCCGAGGCCGAAGTCATCGAGGTCGAAAAGCAGTACCAGGAAGGCGTCATCACGAACGGCGAGCGGTACAACCGCATCGTCAACATCTGGTCCGAGTGTACGGAAGAAGTCGCGAAGGCGATGTTCCGTGAGATGGACCGCGTCGAGGCGGAGTCGGGCGAGCTCAATCCGATCCTCGTCATGGCCGACTCGGGCGCGAGAGGCTCGAAGCAGCAGATCCGGCAGCTTGCCGGTATGCGCGGTCTGATGGCCAAGCCCTCGGGCGAGATCATCGAGACGCCGATCCGGGCCAACTTCCGCGAAGGCCTGAACGTGCTTCAGTACTTCATCTCGACGCACGGCGCACGCAAGGGTCTCGCCGATACGGCGCTCAAGACGGCCGATTCGGGCTACCTGACGCGTCGACTCGTCGACGTCGCGCAGGACGTGATCATCTCCGAGGACGACTGCGGAACGATCCGCGGCATCTGGGCCGAGCCGATCATCGAAGGCGGCGAAGAGATCGAGGCGCTGCGCGAGCGCATCGTCGGCCGCGTGTCGCTCGACGACGTCCGCGACCCAATCACGGGCCAGGTCATCATCAACTACAACAGCGAGATCACCGAAGACCTCGCGAACGAGATCCAGTCGGCCGGCGGAATCGAGCGCGTGCGTATTCGCTCGGTGCTGACGTGCGAGGCCCGACGAGGCGTGTGCATCCGGTGCTACGGGCGTAACCTCGCGACCGGTCGTATGGTCGAGATGGGTGAAGCGGTCGGCGTCATCGCCGCGCAGTCGATCGGCGAGCCGGGCACGCAGCTGACGATGCGGACGTTCCACGTCGGCGGCGTCGGCCAGATGGCCGACCAGCAGACGAACCACGAGGCGCGCGTCGCTGCGACGGCCAAGTACTCAGAGCTCGTGACGGTCAAGAACCGGAAGGGCCAGCTCGTGGCGATGAATCGCCAGGGCGCGATTCTCCTGGTCGACGATCGCGGCCGCGAAGTCGCGCGCTACCCGGTCGTCTACGGTGCGACGCTGAAGGTCGCCGACGGCCAGGCCGTCGAGCAGGGGCAGATCCTCGCCGAATGGGATCCGTTCACGTTCGCGATCCTGACGGGCGTCAACGGCACGGTCCACTTCAAGGACCTGGTCGACGGCGTGACGGTGCACGAGCAGTTCGACGAAGTCACGGGCTTCTCGCACTTCGTCGTCATCGATTCGCCGGACGAGAAGCGCCAGCCGCAGATCCAGATCAAGGACGACAAGGGCAAGGTGCTCTTCACTTACCAGATGCCCGTGCGGGCGAATCTGCTCGTCGCCGACTATGACGAGTGGAAGAAGAAGCACAAGGGGCACACGCCGACCGTCGCCGAGATGGAAGCCGACCACGTTCGCGTGGCGCCGGGCGACATCATCGCGAAGATTCCGCGCGAAACGACGAAGACGAAGGACATCACCGGCGGTCTGCCGCGCGTTGTCGAGCTCTTCGAGGCACGGCGTCCGAAGGAGCCGGCCGTGATGAGCGAGATCAACGGTCGCGTGAAGTTCGGCGCCATCGCTAAGGGACTCCGCAAGGTCCTGGTTGGAGCGGATGACGGCGAGCAGCGCGAGTACTCGATCCCGCGTGGCGTTCACCTGAACGTCCAGGAGGGCGACGTAGTCCGGGCGGGCGAGCCGCTGATGGATGGCCCGCTCAACCCGCACGACATCCTGGCCGTGCAGGGAATCGAGGCGCTGCAGCGCTACCTCGTGAACGAGATTCAGGAGGTCTACCGTCTGCAGGGCGTGAACATCAACGACAAGCACATCGAGGTGATCGTCCGGCAGATGCTGCGCTGGGTGCGCGTCAAGGAGGTCGGCGACACTGACTTCCTGCTCGACGAACAGGTCGACCGTTTCGTCTTCCAGGACGCCAACGAGCGTATGCAGTCGACTTCGCAGACACCGGCCGAGGCCGAGCCCCTGCTGCTCGGAATCACGAAGGCGTCGCTGTCGACCGACTCGTTCATCTCGGCGGCCTCGTTCCAGGAGACGA
>CAZQBW010000300.1:0-6051 GCA_964591515.1 uncultured Clostridia bacterium | reverse complement strand
TCGCCCCCGTGCGACCCACGGCTATTTCCTTCGACCGCTCCGCGGTCGTTCAGTAAGCCAAACTCCAGTCGACCGCTCCGCGGTCGCCAAATCCAAAGCGGCGATTCTCTCCGCACTCCAGTGCGCTTCACGTAATGCTTCAAGGATACGCAGGCAGCGTCGTCAGTCGCGCGTCCTCCACCGGCATGCCGATCGTGAAGTGATAGAGACTCTGGAACTCGTGTCCGGTGAGACCGAAGAGTTGATGAACTGCGTCGTCGAAGAAGCACCCGATGCCGGTACCGCGAAGTCCCGCCGCTTCCGCCTCGAGGTACAGCACCTGCCCTATCGCACCTGTCTCCCAGAAGAGCCGAGGGTAGAACCACGGACCAAAGCGCGCGATCGAAGACTCGAGCTCCGCGAGCATGCCGAGGCTGAAACAACCGTCAGATGCGATGTCCTGACGGCACGAGACCTGCGCCGATACTCGTCGAGCGTCGGCGGATTCGAGTCTCCACAGATCGAGCTCCGGCGGACAGCCTTCCGGCGTTTCCCATTCGAACTCTGCCGGCATCATCTGCCTGAACCGCTCGAGCGCTTCAGCGCGACGCACGAGCAGGTAGAGCCCCGGCGTCAAATCGTCGACGCGGTGAACGAAGAGCGCGAGGTGGACTCGCGGCTGCCACCAGAAAGGAGCGAGCGCCGCGTGCTGCGCCGAAGGAGCCGCGCTTCCGAGCATCCGGTAGAACGCGGATCTCGACATCGTCGTCCTGCGATCGAGCGACACGGCGCTCCGGCGCTGATGGACGAGCGAGTTGAATTCGACCGGCCTCGAGTCGACCTTTGAGGTTTCGAACGCTGGCGAGGGTTCGACATCCACCGGCGACGGTGGCTTCACAGCTACGTCCGCGACCGCATCGATGATCGGCCAGTCCACGTGCGCCGGACTGAGCGTGTTCGGCTGACCGATCCAGTCAGCCGCCGCGATCTGCGCGATGGCTCGTGCATCCACACGCAGCGGGACCCGATCCGGCGATCTCGGATGCACGGCGAGCAGGACGTCGGCGTGCTCGGCTTCGGAACCCCGTGAGGCGTCGAGACCGAGCAGCGCGGCGACCTCGCGGGTGCCGAGATCGTCCAGGAGGGTCGTCTCCAGACCGAGCGCCGATGCCGAGAGCGCGATTGCCGCGATGGCGTGACCGGCGTCGTGCTGACAGTAGCGGTATGCGCGCTCGCCGTACTTCCACGCTTCACGCCAGTGAATCGACGAGAGCCCCACGAAGAGCGTGCCGTCGGGAAACCCTTCGGACATGGCTAGCCAGACGTCCGTATCGAACTTCGTCCTGAGCTCGAGGCCGTGTTCCTTCGGCGCGTAGTGGTAGACACCCGGTGCGTCCGAAAGGCCGGCGATCGCGCCAGCAACCAGATAGCCCTCGGTCGGGTGAAGGTTGCCGCTCGATGGATTGACGCGAAGCGCCCATCGCGCACCGCCGGCCTGTTTCCAGGCCGAGATTGCAAGACTGCTGAAGAAGAGCCGGCTGACAGCGGCGATGTCGATCGGTTCCGCGGGGATTGGGCCTCGGCGTGCGGCCTCGTCGTATGTAGGCCCGCCACCTGCTCCAGGACGAGCCAGTTCGATAAGTTGGGCGCCATCATAGCGCCGGAACGGATCCGGCTGCGTATCCCAGTCCAGATATCCCGGGCCGAGGGCAAAGCCGTGCAGGTGGTGCTTCGTTGCCTCGTGGTAGGCACCGACGCCGTCTTTGGTATCGAGCATGCCGGGAGTCTACCGGAGCGCCTTGCGCTAAGCGCTTTGGAGTGCGGCGTGAATCGCCGCTTTGGATCGACCCCTGAATGACTCTAACGAAGTATCCAAAGCGGCGATTCGCGCCGCACTCCAGGGCGCTTCGCGCATTGCCGGCGACGGACCCGTGATACGATCCGGCTCGCCGTGAAGCCACTACATCCAGTTGACACACCCGCGCCCCTCGAAGACCCGGCAGTGGTCGTTGCCGCCGTTCGTCAGGCCGCGCTCGTCTTCTATGTCGACGGGGTGTGGAAGCCGTTTCCGCTCGATTCGCCCGAGAGTCGCGTCACGAAGCCAGCAGTCGACACGCACGTTCAGTTCAATCATCTACCCGGCCGCCCCCCGCACGCGGAGTACCGCGGGCCGCTCGGACGCTGGTGGGTCCGGATCGACGCCGGAAGCGGCATGCCCGTCGAGGAACCCCAGTTCGTGCCAAACCGCACCGAGATGTCGTCGTCATACGTCAACTGAGGGACGGTCGCGACGACATCCAAATTCGCACAGGCTCGCGCAATTCTCTTTACGGCGAAACCGGACGCGCTCTGAGACGTATGAGCCGGGCGTGCGCGAACACCAGACGTCCAGCCCACTCGCCGGCCAGCGCTTGCTTACCGGGCCGCCATCGTCCATCCGACTCCTTGTGACGGGACTCCGATGAGCAAGAGCCTCCCATCACTCGAGAACGGTTCGCTCGGGCGGTTCGCTCCCCAGGCGACGTTCCTGCTGATCCTCGTCGCGCTGATCGACTCGCAACTCATTGGCGCCATTGCGCCCGGTGTTGCCGAAGGCCTCGGCGTTCGGCCTTCCGTCGTTGCGTGGGGCGTCACGGTCTACGCGATTGCGGCCGCCGGCGTAGCGTTGTGGCTCGCCCTCTGGCACCAGCTTCGCGATTCGACGAAGTGGCTGCCGCGGTCGGCTCTTCTCTTTGGAGTCGGCAGCCTGATCACCGCGACCGCACCTCACATCGGGATCTTCTTCGTCGGGCGCGCCGTTGCAGGCTTCGCGGGCGGAATGATTTCCGCTCTCGCCATTGCGGCACTCGCGAACTCGGCGAGTTACGACCGGCGCGGCCGCAGAATGAGCTGGGTCGCCGTCGCCTACTTCCTCGCTCCGGTCTTTGGCGTGCCGGTTGGCGCGCTGCTCGCCGGAGGATACGGGTGGCGGCCGGTGTTCGCCGTGTCGGCCGTACTTTCGGTCGCTGCCGCGGCGCTGGTGGCAATTCTGCCGCTGCCGTCGGTCATCTCTGACGAATCGCGCGATCGTCACATCCCCATCGAGGGCCGACGCGATGGAGTCGCAGGGCTCTGGCAGCTCGCAACGCGCACCCGGAGCACGCGACTCGGAATCGTCAGCGCGTTCTTCGTGTCGGGCGGACTCGTCGGCTTTACGTCCTTTCTCGGCATCTGGCTGACGAAGGGCTTTGGCGCGAGCCCGCGAGCCGTATCGCTCGTGTACCTCGCCGCGGGGCTTGGTGCCGTCGGCGGCGGCGCGATCGGCGGCCTGCTGGCGGACCGGATCGGAAAACGGCGCGTAGCCGTCGCAAGCAGCAAGCTGATGGCGCTGGCGCTCGTGATAGTACCCGCGATCGCGTGGGGCACTCCGCTGTTCGTTCTCATCGCCGTCACGGCGCTCTTCGCCTCGTTGCGGGTTGCGCCGCTGCAGGCGCTCGTCACAGAGATCGTCTCGCGCGACGACCGGGCCGTCTACATCGCGCTCCGCAACGCTGCATCGCAACTCGGGATCGCATCCGCCGTGGCTATCTCGCAACCGGCGTTCGACCGTTTCGGCATGGTCGGCGTCGGCGCCGTCTGCTGTGTCGCGACGATCCTGGCGTGGATCGGCATCACGAGAATCGATGATCCGCACGAACACGGGCACGTTGTTGCCAGACGGCGACGGATTGCCGTTCTCGGGCGTGCGTCGGTCATCGCGGCGTTGATCCTCGTGCTCGGGCTTCCGTGGATGCTCAGCATCCTCGTGACGAAGGCTGTGACGCGCACGGATGAGCGAAACCGTCCTGACACGCCCGCAACGCTCGGAGCGCAGTTCGAGGACGTGTCTTTTCAATCGTCGGACGGCAACTCGGTTTCGGGGTGGTGGCTGCCGGCGTCCGATCGGCGGACGACGATCGTGATGACGCACGGCCTTTTCCGGTCGAGATGGGAACTGCTTCCCCGGGCAGTCGATTTCTGGAAGCGAGGCTATGCGGTTCTGGTGTACGACATGCGCCGCCACGGTCGCAGTAGCGGCGAATTCGCAAGCCTCGGGTACGACGAGCGGCACGACGTCGAGGCCGCTCTGGCCTTTTCGCAAACCCAGGCGCCCGACAACCGGATAGTGTTGTTCGGTGTGTCGATGGGAGGCGCCGCAACTCTGATGGCGGCATCGGAAACCGGCGGAGTGGCCGCGGTCGTCGCCGACAGCTCGTTTCTGTCGCTCGAGCACACGGTAGACCATCACCTCGCACTTGCCGGGATTCCGACGCTTCCCTTCGCGCCAATGTTGACGTGGATGACCGCGCTTCGGCTCGGCTTCCGGCCCGGACAGTTCGACGTACGGGACGCCGTATCGAGAATCTCGGTGCCGATCCTGTTCATCGGCGGCTCGAAGGACGTTCGGATGCCGATCGAGACCGTTCTCGAGCCGCTGGCGGCTGCATCTTCGAATCCACTCTCGCGGAAGTTCATCGTCGATGGCGCGAGCCACGGTCACGCCTATCCGACCGAGCCCGAGGCATACGTGAACACCGTCGACGAGTTCCTTCGATCCGTTCCGTGAACAGTTGAGTGAAACCCGTCCGCGGTCGTGGCGTATCAGCCGCAGACGCAACCAAACCTCTGGAGGAGATCCTGCATGAAATTCCGCACGACGCTCAAACCCGTCGGCGTCGCGATCGCCGCGGTGATCGTGGCAGCAGTTTCGACGGCCGCCGCGAGCGCTGCGCCCGCCGGCAAGAAGTTCACCTGGACGACGACCTCGCCTGTCGCACTCGAAGCCACCGCCCAGGTGATTCGCGCGACCGAGACGTTCCAGTTCGGCCCGCCAGTCTTCGCGATCGCCAAGAAGGCCGTTGATGCCGATCCGAACTATGCGTTCGGCTACTACCTCTGCGCGACGTTCGCCGCGTCGCCCGCCGAGGCCAAGCCATTCCAGGAGAAGGCAGTCGAACTCTCGAAGAACGCGTCCGATGGCGAACGGCGCTACATGGAAGCCGTGTTCCTCGTACGATCGCAGCAGGCCGACAAGGCGCTTCCGATCCTCCAGGATCTCCACAAGACCTACCCCGACGAGCGGCTCGTCATGATGATGCTCGGTCAGGTCAGCCTGAACATGGGCGACGTCGCCGCGGCGAAGATGCTGTTCGAGAAGGCCGTGAAGGCGGACGACACGACGCCGCGCGCGATGTCCTTTCTCGGAAACGTGCAGTTGCTGCAGGGCGACTACGCCGGAGCCCGCAAGCAGTACCAGAAGGCACTCAAGGCCAGCACTGCGAACATTGCTCCGTTCGGCCCTTACACGGGGCTCGCCTACTCCTACATCTACGAGGCGAAGTACGACGACGCCATCAGCACGCTGAAGGAGTTCAAGGACAACTACGCCAAGGCGGGCCTCAACGCCAACTTCCCCGAGGTGTTCATCTGGAACGCAATCGCCCGCGTCTATCTCGAGAGCGGACGTCCTGCCGAGGCCATTCCGTTCTACGAGGGCGGATACAAGTCGGTTGAGGCCAGCAGCCTGGATCCGGTCGAGAAGCAGATCTGGTATGGCCGCGTTCACCACGGCAAGGGACGCTCGCTTGCGAAGCTCGGCAAGGCACAGGAAGCATGGGCCGAAGCCGAGTTGATCAAGAAGATGATCGACGAGGGCGGCGAGCGCGGAAAGGAATTCATCGGGTCGTACCACTACATCGCCGGCTACCTGAAGCTCGAGGCCGGCGACTACGCGGCTGCGATCGAACACATCAAGCAGTCCGACCTGACGGACCCGTTCCATATGCTCATCCTTGCGCGTGCCTATGAGAAGGCGGGCGACAAGGAGAACGCCATCAAGTCGTACGAGGCGATCACTCAGTCGCGAATGGTGAACATGGAGAGGGCGCTCTCGTATCCCGAGGAGACGCGACGGTTGAAGGTGCTCAAGGCGGCGTAGACGTCCGATCAGGCCGTTGCGCGAAGCGCCTCTTGCGCGAAGCGCCTTGGAGTGGGGGGGGGGGGGGGGGCCCGGGGGGGGGGGGGGGCGCCCCGCCCCCCCCCCCCCCCGCCCGC
>CAZQBW010000299.1:4074-6127 GCA_964591515.1 uncultured Clostridia bacterium | reverse complement strand
ATCCGCCGTGTGCAGGTACTGTGGGCCGGCCGGTCGCGGCGCTCCGGGTGCGGTCCGGCGCCACGCCGTGGTTGCAGCGCAATGCGCCCGCCCGTCAGACCGAGCCCGGAGCGCAGCGAAGGGCCGGCAGGCTCGAAGCGGTTGCATCGTCCGCGCTTTTCGGTTTCGATGACGACATCGGCATCCGGATTACGCCGTCCGATTCCGGCTGCCGCGTCGCCGCGACCGAGCCGCAACTAGTTCCCTCGGAGAATCGAAATGTCCTTCGATCTGCAGAACTACCTCGCAAACTCGCGCGCGATCGACGTGTCCGACATCGACTGGGATTCGGCCTCGGAGTTCCCGGTTCCGGCAGAACACCGGCGATGTCTCACTTTCATGATGGACGTCGAGTCGCACACGATCGTGTACTTGCGCGACCTGCTCAACAGTCGCGCCATAGTCGATCCGGACATTTCCGCCTTCCTGGCGTGCTGGGTGTACGAAGAGACGTTTCACGGGCGCGCGATCGAGCGTTTCCTCACGTCGATCGGAGAGCCTGTGGCGGCGAACCGGGTCGAGACGATCCGCACGTCGTCGAACTGGCGTGCGACCGTCGATCTCGTCGGCACGTTTGCGGTATCGCGATTGTCGCGCCATTTCCCGGCGGCGTATCTGACGTGGGGAGCGATCAACGAGCTGACGGCACACGCGGGCTACCGGCTGCTGTCGGACCGAACGGAGAATCCGATTCTCGCCAAACTGTTGCGACGGATCATGCGCGACGAATCGCGGCACTTCGCTTTCTACTATCACGAAGCCGGAAAGCGGCTGGACGAGCCAGGTGCACAGCGATTGACGAAGTTCCTGCTCACGCGCTTCTGGGGGCCGGTGGGGAGCAACGTGAAGTCTGACGACGACGTCGCGTTTCTGACGGCGTACTTATTTGGCGGGCAGCGGGGCGCCGCGTCAATCGAGCACATCGAGCAGACCATTCGGCGGCTGCCAGGACTCGACTGGTTCGACCTGCTCGGGCAGGCGCGGGATTCGGCTGTCGAGCGGTGCGGGGGTGCGTGGGACGGCGTTGCCGCCGTAGAGGCGTGATGCTCGCAGTCGGGCGTCGATTCGGCGATTCGGTCTGGCGGGGTGGACGCATTTCAGCGCAACAGCGGCTCAGCGCCAGACCGAACCCGGAGCGCAGCGACGGGCCGGCCTCGAGATCCGACTACTGACGACCGCCGCGTCGCCCCTCGTACGCCTCAGTCGACGCCGAGTGCCTCGCCGAGACGCGCAAGCCCCTCCCGGAACACCGCCGGCTCCACCGTGAGCCCGATCCGGACGTGCTCCGGAGCGCCGAAGAACCGGCCCGGCACCACGCTCGTCTCGTAACGTGCTCCGAGCAGCGCACACAACCCATCAGCATCGCCCCCCGCCACGCGCGGGAAGACCGTAGTCCCGAACGGGATCGCCGCCTCCGACAACGCATCACACGTCGAAGCGAACGCCTCCCAGGCCGCGCGATTCGTCCCGATCAACTCCCGTGCCTCCTCGAGCAGCCTGTCGGCCTGGCGCATCGCGACCACGCTCAACCGCTCGGCAGCGTGCGCCGCATTCACGCCGAACAGGTCGTTGAGCCGCCACATCCGCTCCGCAAGTCCTTCTTCCGCCAGCACCCATCCGCACCGCAGCCCGCTAAGCCCGTATAGCTTCGTCAGGCTGCTCGTCGAGACGAACGCCGGCCCGAGCCGCACCGACGCCGGTTGCGGATCGTCGAACGCCGCGTCGAGGTACACCTCGTCAACGAGCACCTTCGCGCCGCGCCGCTCCGCGATCGCGCCAATCCCGGCGAGCGTCTCGCGATCGATCATCGCTCCGGACGGATTGTGGAGGTTCGTCAGTACAACCAGCCGCGTCCGCGACGTGACGAGCCGCTCGACGTCGCCCGGATCGACGGCGAACGCATCTTCGAACCTCCGTTCGAAGAACCGCACGTTCGCTCCGAGGTAACGCGCCGTCGCCACGATCGGCTCGTAGACCGGCCGCTCGACGATGACCTCGTCGCCCGCCTCGAGTA
>CAZQBW010000299.1:0-3974 GCA_964591515.1 uncultured Clostridia bacterium | reverse complement strand
ACGATCGGCTCGTAGACCGGCCGCTCGACGATGACCTCGTCGCCCGCCTCGAGTAGTGCCGCCATCGCCACATGATTCGCCATCGACGTGCCGGCGGCCGCGACCACGTTCTCTGGAGCAACTCCGTACCTAGCGGCAATCGCCTCTCGCAGCGGCGGGTAGCCGTAGGCATCGGCGCCGGTGATCTCGAGATCGTCGATCGACGCGCCGAGCGCCGCGAGCGGCGCGTTCGGCATCCCGCTGACCGCGAGATCGAATCGGGCGTGCTCCCGCGTCTTGGCCCAGTGCATGTACTCGGAACTGATCGTCCTGTCTATGCTCATCGCCTCGCCTTCCACCACTTCCGTACTAAGTAAGCCGGCACGCCCGTGCACACTAGCGCGTAGCCGATGAGCGTACTCGCCGGGTCCTTCACGACAAGGTTCAAGACGACGAGCCAGCAGGCGGCCACGAAGAACAGAGTCGTCCACGGATGGCCGGGCACGCGCATGAACGGTTGCTCGGCGCTGTCGTCGCGGCGGCGCAGCACGAAGAGACACACCGCTGCGAGTCCGAAGTTGAGGTAGTCGACCGACACGACGTAGTTCAGGATCTGCTCGTACCGTCCGGAGGCGGCGATGACGACGGCGAACACGCCCTGCAACGCGATGGCGACCACGGGGACGTGCGTCTTCGGGTGGATCCGGCCGATGCTTCGGAGAAACAGGCCGTCCTCGGCCATCGCGTAGTAGACGCGCGGGTTCGTCAGCATGCCCTGGGCGAGGAACCCGAAGGTCGAGACTGCGATGCCGACGGCGATGAACCGGGCTCCGCCGTCGCCGAACGCCCGGCGCATGACTTCGGATGCGGGGGTTTTCGTCGCGGCGAGCCCGTCGACGCCGAGCGTGTGAAGGCACACGGCGCTGACGGCGAGGTAGAGAACGATGACGCCGATCACGCCGAACACTAGTCCGCGCGACATGTCGCGGCGCGCATCGCGCAGTTCTCCGGAGGCGAATCCCGCGGTGTTCCATCCGCCGTAGGCGAAGAGCACGGGCACGAGCGCGGCCGCGAACGCGGTCGTCGTCGCGAAACCGGATTCGCCGGCGGGCCCTGCCGCAACGACCTGTGCCGGGGGTGCCGCGGTCGTCCAGAACACGCCGACGGCGACGAGCGCGGCGATGGCGCCGATCTTGAGCACCATGAAGACGTTCTGCACGGTGGAGCCGACGCGGACTCCGAGGCAGTTGACGAGTGTGAGGATCGCCAGGGTCACTGCGGCGATCGCCGAGGCAGGTGCGGTCGTGCCGGTGAGCTCGATGAAGTAGGTCGCGAAGGTCACGGCCACGGCGGCGATCCCGCCAGACTGGGTCACGAAGAGCAGCGACCAGCCGTAGACGAAGGCGACGCCGGGAGAGAAGGCTTCGCGGAAGTAGGCGTACTGGCCGCCGGTTTCGGGTCGTCGCGCGGCGAGCTCGGCGTAGACGAAGGCGCCGGCGAGTGCGATGAGTCCTCCGAACGCCCAGGCGCCGAGAACGAGCGCCGGCGTGTGGACGAGCCGCGCGACGACCGACGGGTTCATGAAGATGCCGGCGCCGACGATGCCGCCCATGACGAGCATGGCGGCGTCGAAGAGTCCCAGGCTGCGCTTGAGACCGGGGCTGGCGTCTTCGGCCATTGCGCGGCACGGTACCACAGGCTCGTGTCGTTCGAGAGGGGCGGCGCCCCCGTGCGGCCCGGTCGCTGCCTAGGATCGCGGCTTCTTCCGGAAGCCGACCGACGGACCCGCCCCTACTGACAGGGCGGATCGTCGCGAAGGTTCCGGTCGCGCAGCGTGAGTCTCTGGGTTCCGTCCGAGCGAACGACCTGAACGGTCGCCGTGCTCGATCCAAAGCTGACGTTCGCGGTCATCGCGTAGAGCCGGTTCTCGGCAGAATAGTCCCGGTCCGAGCTCACGAGCGAGCGTCCCGGCACGTATGAAAGCGCGTTCGCAAGCCCCGAGATCGTCTGTCCGGTTGCGGCAACCCGATACGTCCAGAACCGATACACGGAGCTCGAGCGGTCGACAACCTGGCTGAACGTGTCGCCAGTGGCGTCGTCGACAACACATACGCTCCCGAAGCTTTCGAACGGTGATGTCACGGTCACCAGGAAGCTGCAATTCGCCGAACGACCGCATTCGTCAGTCGAGGAGCACGCGACGGTCGTCACGCCGACAGGGTAGAACGATCCGGATGCAGGCGAGCACGTCACTACCGGCGTCGAACATCCCCCCGTCGCCACGGGCGAAGGGAAATTCACGACAGCGCCGACTTCCGATCCCTGAAGCGCTGAGCCTGGCACGGTCACATCCGCCGGGCACCTCATCTCGATCGGAGGCCCGATCCCACAGGACTTCGGAGGAAATGTCGCCAGAGAAAACAGCCCGCCGGTATCCGGCTGACCCGTCGAGAAGGGCGATCCCGGGACGAGCTGCAGAGTTCCATCCGGTGCGATTGCGTGGACGACGACCGAGCCAGATCCGCTGGCCGTGAAGAGGAACTCGCCGTCAACGTCAACAGCCATTGTCGTCGGCACGGAACTGACGCCAGTGGCGAACGGAGAACCCGGAATCAGCGAGAGGCTGCCGTTCGCCTCGATCCGAAACGAAGTCACGCTGGACGAAAACTGGTTGCTGACGAAGACATACTGATCGCTCGGACTAACAAGGGTGACGTTCGAGTTGGCTCCGACTCCGGGAACGTACGGGGAGCCGGGCAGCGCGGCCAGTGCGCCGTTGGCGGCCACCGACAGACCGTGGACGGTGCTTTGTACCGTCGCGTTTCCGACGTAGACCCTGGTGCCGGCGCAGGTGAAGTCGGCACTCGCGGCGTTTCCGGGCGGATCGATCGGAAAAGGCGAGCCCGGGACGGCGGTGAGCGTTCCATTCGTATCAAGCTCGAACATAGAGACGACATTGACGCCGAGCAAGGGAACGGCAAGGAACCGGCCGTCGGGGCTTAGTCCGATCCCTGCACTGTTGCCAGAGACCGTTGCAGGAGGTCCTGGCGTCGGCGAAAGCGAGCCATCGGCAGCGACGGCAAAAACGATAACCGATCCTGTGGTGGACGGGGCCGCGACGAGAAAGCGACCGTCCGGCGAAACCGCGAGTGAAATGGACAGGCTCGGCGCCGCAGACTTCACGAGTGGAAACGGAGAGCCCGGCACGAGCGTGAGCGTTCCGGAGATCGGTTCGATCCGGAAGACACTGATGTCCTTCGATCCTCCATTGGCGACGAAGAGGAGCCGACCCGCTGCGGACGTCGCAATGGGACGCTTGGCGAAGAGGCCGCCGCCAAATCCAAGGCCACCTGTCGTGAACGGTGACCCAGGGACCGGGGTCAGGGCACCGTTTGTCCCGACCGAGAAGGCGCTTACGGTGTTCGGACCGGTTTCATTGCTGTTGTTGGTATAGACGAAATTCTGAGCGGACGCGGTCGACGCGGCAAAGGCCAGTGCCAGCAGAACCAACGGAGCCAGCAGAATAGTGCGAAGGTCTTGTGTTTTCATAAATCTCGGTTACCGGCGGGCAGGTGCAACCAGACGTTATCACACATCGACTGAGCCCCGAGTCTGGACCGTCAGACCTACCATTCCGCCGGATCCTGGAGCCGTCCCGTCGGCCGCGGCGTCGATACCGATGCGGGAATGTGGCGCCTCGAGTCCGAACGCGACGCAGTCGTCTATTCAGTAGTTCTCAGCGTGCCTGTGCCTCGGGGGGTCATTATTTCGCCTTCTGCCTGATGGCTCAACTACTCTTCCTATCGATTCCCAGTCGATTTATCGTCCCCTCTTGAAGAACGCTCCCACGATCACACTTTTCGGCAACGGTCTTGAGAGACGTGTGTCCCCTATCGACTTATCGACCGCGGAGCGGTCGAAGAAATTAGCCGTGGGTCGAGCGCGGGCGAGCGCAGCGAGCCTTCGCGCGACCCGCGGTACCTCCACCCATAGCG